>NZ_CP107982.1:2838214-3153571 GCF_036104975.1 Amycolatopsis sp. NBC_00355
CGCCAGCTTCCGGTTGCTGGACCGGGAAGCGCGGGCCGCGATGCTGGCGCTGGCGGCGATCGGGGCGCCGACGTTCACCGGCTGGCCGCTCGCCCCCGTGCTCGACGTGCCACTCCCCCGCACCGGCGAGGTGCTTGCCCACCTGTGCGCGATGAACCTGCTCGACCAGGCCGGGCCGGGGCGCGACGGGGTGCCCCGCTACCGGATGCACGACCTCGTCCGGGCCTACTGCCGCACGGTCGGCCCGTCGCTCGGCCCGCGCGTCCTGGACCGGCTGGCCGGGTGGGCGGTCGCGCTGACCCGGCACGCCTGCGAGGGCATGCTGGGCATGCGGGTCGGTTACACGGTGCTCGCCGAGACCGCCGCACCCCTCGGCCAGGACGTGGTAGGGCACGTGGTGCAGGAGCCACTGCCGTGGGTGGGCGCGGACGTCGACGTCCTGCTCGCCGTGTTCGCTCTGGCCGTGCGCGGCGGCCTGCTTCGCCACGCGGCGGCGCTGCTGCTGGTGCTGCGTGCGCCGCTCGTGCGGCTCGACCTGTCCGACCACGGCGCCCGGGCGGCCACGCGGCTGATGAACGTCGCCGGCCCGGACCCGGTGGTGCGGGTGGCCGCGGCGCTGGTCACGGCGACGGCGCGGATGCACCGCAGCCGGTACGCCGACGTGGTCGCCATCCTGAACGAGGTGCCGCTGGCCGACGTCGACCTCCCGCTGCGGGCGGAGGTGCTGACCAAGCTCGGCGACGCGTACGAGCGCTGCCGGGACTGGCACCGCGCGATCACCGCCATGCGCGAGGCCGTGGTGTGCTTCCGGAAGTCCGGCAACCTGGCGGGGATGTCGGGCTGCCACGGCACGCTGGCCGCCCTGTACCGGGACCACCTCGGCGACCTCTGTGCGGCGACGGCACACGGCACGAAGGCCCTGCGCCTGGCCGACGCCGCCGGCGACTGGAAGACCCGCGCCCAGGTGCGGCTCGTGGTCTTGCGCACCGCCTTGGCCCGCGGCGACGCGGCGGTCGCGGCCGAGCTCGCCGAACAGGCCCGCTGCCTGTCGGAGCAGCACGGCGACCCGATCGGCCAGACCTGGTGCCTCACCGCCGAAGCCGACGTTCATCGCGCGCGCGGCGACCTGTACGCCGCCCGGCGATCCGTGGACCGCGCGCTGGGCCTGGCCCGCCGCATCCGCCGCCCGGACGCCGAGTCCGCCGCGCTGCTCGCCCTGGCCTCGATCGAGCTGGCCGCCGGTGACCGGGCCGCCGCCCGCCGCGTCGCCCACGCGGCCCTGCGCCTGCAGGACCGGTTCGACAGCCCGGTCGAACGAGCCGGGGTGGAGAAGGTGCTGGCGGAGATCGATGGTCAGCTGCCCTCCGGCGCGGGGCGGTCGGGCACCGCGCCCGCGACGCCGGAGATCTCGATGTAGCCGAGCTGGCGGGAATCCTGGCTGTGGCCGGTGTTGTCGCCGACCACCACCACCCGGCCGGCCGGGACGACCGGGTGGTCCGTCTCCAGCCAGGCGGGGACCGGGTCACCGGCGACCGCGGCGATCCGCTTGATGCGCCACGCGACGTCGCCGGCCGCGTGCCGCGGGCGGAAGACGATCACGTCACCGACGCGGTAGTGCCGCCGCCGGGTCGCGACCACCCGCTCGCCGTCGTGGAAGGTCGGGGACATGCTGTGGCCCCGGACGCGGGCCACCACGTAACGGCGGCGCAGCAGCACGACCAGCAGAACCACCACAACCACAACCACGACCACAACGAGCCCGGCCATCACGCCTCCACCATCGCGTATCCCTTGGCCTGCAACGAGAACAGCCGGGCGTACTCGCCGCCCGCGGTGAGCAGCTCGTCGTGGGTGCCTTCTTCGATCACCCGGCCGCCGCCCAGCACGACGATCCGGTCCGCGCCGCGCAGGGCGGACAGGCGGTGGGAGATCAGCACGCTCGTCCGGCCGGCCCGGTGGGCGCGCAGTGCCACGTGGGTCCTGGTCTCGGCGTCGGCGTCCATGCCGGAGCTGGGTTCGTCGAGGATGAGCAGGTCGGCTTCGGCGCGCATGAGTGACCGGGCCAGCGCCACCCGCTGCCACTGGCCGCCGGACAACGCCGCCCCGGCCTTGTCGTCGACGTCCAGGAAAGCCCTCGACAGCAGGGTTTCGTAGCCTCGCGGCAACGCCGAGAGCGCCGGATCGATCTCGGCCAGGCGGGCCGCCGCGCGAACGCGGTCGAGATCGCCGAGGCGGGTGACGTCGCCGATACCGATGTTGTCGGCCGCGGTCAGGTCGTAGCTGGTGAAGTCCTGGAACGTGGCCCCGATGCGGGCCCGCAACCCGGCCGGGTCGCAGGAGCGGATGTCGACGCCGTCCCACAGGATCCGGCCGCGGTCCGGATCGTAGAAGCGGCACAACAGTTTCACGAGCGTCGACTTGCCCGCGCCGTTCACCCCGACCAGCCCGACCGCCGCGCCGCTGGGGATCACGAGGTTGACCCCGCGCAGCACCCAGGGGCCGGTCTGGTCGTAGCGGAACCACACGTCACGCAGTTCGATGCCGGCCTTCAGCTCGGGCACGGCGTCCGTCCCGGAGGTCAGGTCGGGTGCGGTCGTCACCACGTCGAGGTAGTGCTTGAACAACCCGAGCGAGCCACCGGCCCGGCCGAGCTGGCCCAGCAGCGAGCCCACCGGTGACTGGATGCCGGCCACCGCGGCGGTGAAGAGCGTTACGTCGCCGATGGACAACGCGCCCCGGGCGGCGCCGGTCGCGGCGACCACGAGGGCGACGCCGGCCACTACCGCCGACACGATCGCGGCGGAGATCCCGGCGACCGCGATCCGGCGCTGCATCGCGCACTCGCTCGCCGTGGCCGCGCGGACCGCGGCCACCATGCGGGACCGGAACAGGTCCGAGAGGCCGAAGAGCCGGATCTCCTTGGCCGCCCGGATGTCCGAGCACAGCGAGCGGAACAGGAACCGCTCGCGGTGGGTGGCCATCATCGCCTCGACCTCCCGCGCGCGCAGACGGGACAGAGTCATCTGGGAGACCCCCGCGGCCGCCAGGGACACCGCGAGCAGCCCGGCCATCGGCGGCCACACGAGCAAGACCGCGCCGCCGAACGCGAGCACGGCGACCACGGTGCGCACCGACTCGACGATCAGGGCCAGCACCGCGGGCGCCGCCTCCTGCGCGCCCTGCTCGGCCAGCCGCACCCGGTCCAGGAACGCCGGGTCCTCGAGCCGGCGCAGCCCCGGCAGCGCACCGACCGCGCCGACCAGGCGGTCCTCCGCCTCGATCGCCGACTTGGCCCGCACGATCGAAGTGCAGTACGAGGCGACCGCGGTGATCGCGGTCGCGACGGCGAGGCCGGCCGCCGAACCGATGGCCAGCAGCACGATCAGGCCACTGTCCCGGCCGCCGGTCAGCTCGTCGAACATCAGCTTCCCGAGCCACGCCGACACCGCCGGCAGGGCCGAGGCGAGCACCGCCAGCACGATCGTGGCGCCGGTGGCCACCCGCGACGCACGCCAGGCGACCCCGAACGCGGGGCCCGCCGCCCGGAACAGGCTCACCGGGCGTGCTGCGGACGCACGGCGTCGAGGTCGTGGCCGGCGGCGGCGATCCGCCGGTCCCGCACGCGGATCAGGGTCGGGGTGACGTCGCCCGCGTCGAACGCGGCCGACACCGGGCTGCGGTCGCCGACGAAGGCGACGCGCACGGAGGGGCCCAGACCGGCGGCGTACTCGACGGCCTTGTCGCGGTCACCGCCGTCGAGCACGAACGCGACAGTCGGCTCGGTCAGCTGGCCGGCGATGCGCTGACAGGGCCCGCAGGTCGGCGACAGGAACGCGACGAGCGCGTCGTCCAGCTCGCGGTCGGTGACGGGCTCGCCGGCGGCGTCGGTGACCTCGAACGACCCGATCTCGGTGCCCACCGCCGGCAGCGCGGGCGTCGCCGGCCGCCGCTGCTCGTTCAGCAGCCTGATGATCGCCGACGACAGCAGGAGGTTGAGCACCGTCAGCACGGCGAGAACCGCGACCACGGCAACCAGGAACGACATGACGAACCTCTTTCTGTGTTTCGCTCAGCGGCCGGCGGTGTCGGTCGCGCGGACCAGGCCGGCCAGGCTGTCCCAGCTGATCGCGACGACCGCGGCGCACGTGCCGACGAGCGCGGCGGCCGCCCCGGTGTCGAGGCCGAGCGCCGGTCCCGGCGGGACGGCGAACGCCGCGGCGGCCCACGCGGCGAGCAGCGCGTTGCGGACGAGGTGGGCTCGCCCGAGCACCGCCCCGGCGCGGCCGAAGCAGCGGCAGGTGACGCGGCGGTCCAGCCGCAGCGAACGGGCGATCGCCGCGCAGAACACGAGCAGCACCGCCGTCGCCAGCCCGAGTCCGAGCCGGGAGGTGGCGGGAAAAACGACGAGCCCGGCCACGGCCAGCTCGGCGACGGCGGTCGCGGCGGCGACCGGCAGCCAGCCCACCGGCGACCGGCCGAGGGGCGCCAGCGACGCGGCGAACTCCGCCAGCCGCACCCGCCCGGCGAGCTTGCCGACGGCCGCGACCGCGAACACGAGTCCGACCAGGACCCGGGCGGCGAGCACGAACTGGGCGCCGATCATCGGTGGCCTCCTTTGCCGGGCAACGCCTTTCCCGCCACGGGGGCCGTGGCGGGAAAGGCACGAGCGCCGCAGTTACTTGCAGGTGCCGTAGCAGTCGTAGTGGAACGTCTTGCAGACCTGGCCGTGCTCGGCGACGCAGGCGCCGGCCTTGACCTCGCGCAGGAACAGCCCCAGCAACCGGTCACCCAGGGTGTTGATCATGCGAGCCATGATCACTCCTCTCACTAGCGGGATTCGACCGGGAGATCGTGGCTCAGCCTCGCTATCCGTTCGCTATCGAGGACAACGCCGTTCGCGGCATCGCCCTGGTGATCGGTTGGGCCCCCGAGGGGTCACCAGGTGACGCCGCGAGTTCCGTGACGCTCACCGGCCCGATGTGAACCATTGGCGCGCGAAACGTCGCTGACCTGCGGTTACTCGACGTAGAGCACGGGGCAGGCTGAACAAGTTCGAATGTTCACTTCGCGCGTGGAAAGTGGCCACCACGCGGTTAGCGTCCTCGGTTACCGGCGATCGCAGGATCCGCGTCCGGCCATCTCTTCGCCCACGAAGTGGAGGAACGGTGTCAAAAACCCTGCCCACCTTCCGAGCCGTCGCTCTCGCGGCATGTCTGGCCACGGTCGCCGCTTCGGTGGCGGCCGGAACCGCGAGTGGCGCGCCACCCTCACCGCTGGTCCCCCTCGCCCCGCACGGCGCTTCCCTGCCGGCCGGCGCACACCGCGACGGCGCGCTGCCGGACGCCCAGGCCCTGCACGTCGCAGTGGCGCTGCGGCCACACGACCAAGCCGGTCTCGACCGGTTCGTGACGGCGGTCAACGACCCTCAGTCCGCCACCTACCGGCACTTCCTGAACCCGGCGGAGTACAACGAGCTGTTCGCACCGCGCCAGTCCGATGTGGACGGTGTGACGGACTACCTGCGCGGCAAGGGTCTTCACGTGGACGGCGTGTCCGGCAACCGGCAGGTCGTCGACGCGTCCGGCCCGGCGGATGTCGTGCGCCAGGCGTTCAACACCCGGCTGAGCACCTACACCGGCACCGACGGGAAGCGCTTCTACGCCAACGACAATGCGCCGGAGGTGCCCGCCGAGATCGCCGCCACCGTGCGCGGGGTGGCCGGTCTCACCGACCGGGAGGTCGCCCACCGCGCGTCGGCGCCCGGCGGCCCCAGCGGGCCCGCCGGCGGCTACACGCCCGCCCAGTTCCGCACCGCCTACACGATGAAGAACCTGTCCGCGTCCTACACCGGGGCCGGGCAGACCGTCGGGCTCATCGAGTTCGACGCGTTCAAGCAGTCGGACATCAACGCCTGGACCAGCTACTTCAGCCAGCCCTCGGTCACCCCGCGCGTGGTCCCGGTCGACGGTGGGGTGTCCAGTCCCGGCAGCAACCAGCTCGAGGTGACCCTGGACATCGAGGCCGTCGCGGCGACCGCTCCGGGCGCCGCCCAGGTGGTCTACGAGGCACCCAACACCGACAACGCGTGGGTCGACGAGATGGCCAAGATCGCCTCCGACAACGCGATCACCGTGCTGTCGGGGTCGTGGCTGCTCGGGGAGAAGTGCGAGTCCGACCCGATCGCCGCCTCGCACGACTCCTACACCCAGCTCGCCGCGCAGGGCGTGACGATGCTGTCCGCCTCCGGCGACTGGGGCGCCACCGGCTGTGGTTACAACGGCGACAACTCGACCGTCCAGGCCGACTACCCACCGTCGGACCCGCTGTTCACCGGGGTCGGCGGCACCCAGCTGCGCACCGCCGACAGCGCGGGCACCTACACCTCCGAGTCCTGCTGGAACCAGGGCGGCACCGGCAACACGCGGTCCGGTGGCGCCTACTCGGCGATCTACGACCGCCCGGAGTGGCAGACCGGGAGCAACGCCCACCGCTCGGTGCCCGACGTCGCGATGGACGCCGACTACGGCGCCGGCGCCCTGTCGGTCTACATGAACGGCGGCTGGCAGGACGTGGGCGGCACCAGCCTGTCCTCCCCCCTGTGGGCCGGCTACATCGCCATGGTCAACCAGAAGGCCAAGGCGGGCGGCAAGGCCAACCTCGGCGGCATCAACCCGGCGCTGTACTCGATCGCCAAGGGCGGCTCCTACTCGTCGAACTTCCACGACGTCACCTCCGGCAGCAACGGCACCTACTCGGCGGGCACCGGCTACGACCTGTGCACCGGCTGGGGTTCCATGCAGGGCGACACCCTGGCCGACTCGCTGATCGGCGGCACGACCCCGCCGGCCGCCAACGACTTCTCGATGGCGGCGAACCCGGCGTCGGTCAGCGTCGACCCGGGCAAGTCCGCGACCACGACGGTCTCCACCACGGTCACCAAGGGCAGCGCCCAGACCGTGGCGCTGTCGGCCGGTGGCCTGCCCGCCGGCGTGACCGCGACGTTCGACCCGGCCTCGGTGACCGCGGGCCGGCCCTCGACGCTCACCCTGACCGCGTCGTCGTCGGCAGCACCGGGACAGAGCACCGTCACGGTGACCGGCAAAGGCTCCGACGCCACCCACACCGCGACGGTGTCGTTGACGGTCAACGGCTCCGGACCGGGTGACTTCTCCCTCGGCGTCACCCCGGGTTCCGGGTCCGTGGTGGCCGGGCAGTCGACGTCGGCCACCGTTTCGACGGCCGCGGCGGTGACCGGTCCGGGCGCGAGCCCGAGCGTGATCAACGGGCAGCCGACGACGGTGGCCAAGTACCCGTTCATCATCTCCCAGCACCGCACCGGCGGGGTGCGCCCGCAGGAGCAGTCCTGCACCGGCAGCGTCGTCGCCAAGCGGGCCGTGCTGATCGCGGCGCACTGCAAGTTCGCCCAGGGTGACCCGAAGTACCTGATCTACGGGCGCGACGACCTGGCCGACACCGGCAAGGGCACCCGGATCGAGATCGCGGAGTACCGGATCCACCCGGACTACACCCCGCAGAGCGACGAGGGTTTCCGCAACGGCAACGACGTGGCGATCATCTTCACCAAGACCGACATCCCGGTTCCCGCCGGCATGACCTACCCGGCGATCGCGTCGTCCGCCGACACGCTGCCGCTGGGCACCCAGGGCACCGCGATCGGGTACGGCAAGACCGATGCGAACGACGCGAACAAGAACACGAAGCTGCGCGAGGTGGTGCTGCCCACCGTCGACGGCCAGAACTGCAAGACCATCGACTCGTCGATCTTCAACCCGGACTACATGTTCTGCGACGGGTACGGCGACGGCAGCAAGGGGCTGTGCCAGGGCGACTCGGGCGGCCCGTACTACTACAACGGCAAGATCTACGGCGTGTTCTCCTGGCTGCGGACCGACTGCGCGTCGTACAACGCGCACGGCAAGCTGTGGGGCTCGATGGGTGACTGGGCCAACGCGCAGATCGGCGGCACCCCGCCGCCGGGCGGCGACATCGCCCTGTCGGCCGGCGGGCTGCCGTCCGGGGCGACGGCGACGTTCGCCCCGGCCTCGGTCAACGCGGGCGGTTCGTCGAAGCTGACCATCGCGACCGGCGCGTCGACCCCGGCGGGTACCTACGCGGTGACCATCACCGGCAAGAGCGCGACCGCCAGTCACGACACCACGTTCACGCTGACCGTGACCAAGGACAGCAGCGGACCGGTGACCGTGAAGGACCCGGGGTTCCAGTTCACGCAGCACGGACAGCGGGTCGACCTGCGGCTCTCGGCGAGCGGCGGCACCGGCAGCTACCGGTGGTCGGCGACCGGGCTGCCGCCCGGCCTGTCCATCGACGCCGGCACCGGGACGATCAGTGGTACGGCGGGCAACGTCAACCGGATATTCCCGGTGACGGTGACCGCGACCGACACCGCGGGAACCGGCGGGCGTGACCAGTTCTCCTGGTACGTCTACTGATCCTGGGGAGAGGGACGGGCCGGTGGCTCCCTCCGGGGTCACCGGTCAGTCCCATTCCCAGCTCAGGCCGACGATTCCCGGCCGCACGTCCTCGAGCACGAGGTGCGCGGTGTTGGACGTGCCGATCCACAGTGGACGGCCCAGCCGAGGCGCCGCGGCCGGAGTGCGTTGCCGGTAGGGCACGCAGTGCGCGGGCGCCGATCCGGCGAACTCGACCTGGAGCACCAGTTCCCTGGCCGGGCGGGTGAACCTGCGGTGGTAATGGGTGAGTTCCGGGCCAGGGGGAAACCGCCAGGTGAAGTCCAGGACCGTGCGTTCGTACGCGGCCAGCCGCTGATCCAGCACCAGTTCGCACACGGTGGCCCCGGCTGTCCGGTCACGGCGAATCCGGCCGAGGCGGCAGAACCGCGGATCCACCAGCTGGGGCAGTTCCGACTCCTCGACCCATTGGTAGATGAGGCAGCGGTCCACGTGATCACGTCGTGCTTCCACCACCATCCGGGTCCGCACCTCGGCAAGACGTCGATCGGCGTGCACCAGGACGTGCTCGTGGACGGTGAGGTAACGCAACTGGTCGTCGACCGGCGCGGTCAAAGAGGTCAACAGCGGATCGTGGGTGGGCCACATCCGTTCGCGGGCGATCGATCCCGGTTCCGCGGCCCGGCCCCGCGGACGCGGTGGGCCGAGCAGGGACACCAGCGTGGACTCCGGGAGCCCGAACACGTCCTCCAGCGCTCGCACCGCTCGCAGTGACTCGTCACGTTCCGGCCGGCTGCGCCCGTTGCGCCAGTAGCTCAACGCCGCCCTGCTGATGTGCGCGCCCCGGGCCGCGAGCTGGTGCTGCAGGCGTTTCAGGCTCAGCCCGTGCGTGTTCAGGCAGTGGTCGAGCACCTGGGCGAAGGTGCCGTGGCGAAGCAACCTGCGCAGTTCGCGATCCGCGGGAAGGACAGCGGGAAGGCGATCGGCGGACACGGGCCTCCTCGAGAACGGCGTCGCACCACTATCGCCGCCCGTCCGGCCTCAGGCAAGTACCGGCCGGCACACCCACGGACGTCAAGCCGGGTGGATGAGGCGGCTTTCGCAGGCGAAGATCACGGCCTGGATCCGTTCGCGGAGTCCGAGCCGGAGCCCACGTGGACGAGCACCTCTGGTCCAGGCCGCCTGGAACGCCTTGCAGCGCATGGCCGAGCTGTTGCCGGACGGGCAGCTCGCCGGCGAGCCCGGCACGCGGCTGCGCAGGTTGAACGACCTGGCCTCTCACGGGGAGACCATCGTCGAAGCCGCCGGGGAATACCTCATCGCGGAGGGCTGTGGCGCACCCGTCGTCGAAGGCGGTCGTCCAGTTGCCGGCTATCGCCTTCCGCGCGGTGGCCGGCGGGATCAGGCTGGAGCAGACAACTCTGTGGAGCTTGTTCTCGACCGCGTCTTCCGGGTTCGGGATCGCCCGCCGCGGTCGCGGATGTTCTCGTTTCATGACAGCCTTTCTGTATCGCGCAGGGCGAGCCAGGTGCACAGTCCGGCCAGGGCCAGTTCCGGGACCGCGCAGACGAGGGCCTGGGTGAATTCGGTGCCGGGCAGGGCGGTGAGGACGTCGAACCAGGCGTCCATCCCCATGAGTGCCGCGACCGCCGAGGCCGACAGGCGGGCGCGGGCATCGCCCCGGTGATACCACCGCGCGGTGGTCGCGCAGCCGAGCGCCATGGCCAGGTCGAGTCCGATCCACACGGCCGGCCAGTGCCGCACCTGGGTGGTCTCGGGCAGGGTCCGGCCCAGCACGAACATCCACGGCACCATGCCCGCCGCCACCACGCCCAGCACGCCCGGCACCCACCTGGGCCGGGCACCCGGCGACGTCGCCGTGCGTGGTGGCCAGGGCATCGTCTGAACGGTCATGAAATTCCTCCGCTGAACGTCGTGCTGCTGCTGCTGCCGACGCCGGTGCGGGGCAGCTCTGCGGCAGAACTTTGCCGCCGGAACCGGCCGAGATCAGTAGCCCTGGGTTCCGACTTCGTGGTGGTACCCGCTACCGCACCGGTCCGGGTGACTGCAGGATGGTGGTGCCGGTCCCGGCTCGATCACCGTCGGATCCCTGGCGAACTCCACGTCGGTCTGGTGCAGGCCGAACCAGAGCGCGGAGCTGATCACCCAGGTGACATCACCTCAGGCGGGGTGATCTTCACCGCTGTCCCGGCGCTGACCGCGGTTCAGGTGAACCTAGGTTCACCATGAGATCGGGTACAGGTTTCATGGCACCGTCCTCCTGCGGTGCCCTAGCGTCGTGCCATGACGATTCCAGCCGGACTGAGACGCACGGTCCTGCGGGCGCGGCGGGACACCGGCTTTCTTGCCGCTGGTGTGCTGCCGCACCTGGCGCTGGTGCCCGTGTGGTCCTGGGCGGCGACGATCACCGCCAAGACGGGGAACTGGCTCCTTGCGGTTTCCGTGTCGGCCGTCCTGGTCCTGCTCGGCACCCCGGTGCTGACGGCCGTTCAGCGGGCTCGCTACCGGGCGTTCATCGGTATGGACATCCCCCGGCTCACCCCCACCGCGCCGGAACAATGGACGTGGGCCTCGACCGCCCGGTGGCTCGCGGCGACACGGCCTTGGCGCAAGATCTGCTACCACCTCCCGCTGGGCCCGCTGCTCGCGCTGCTGGAGCTGCTGGTGCTCGCGGTAGCAGTGACGTGCCTGGCGGGCGTCACCGCCTACGCCTGGTCATGGGCGCTGCCGACCGGAGTCCGCCACGACGGGTTCGGCTACGCGACCCAGCTGCCGGCTTACACAGCGGCTGGGCTCCTCCTCCTGTGTGCCCTGCCCTGGACCGTGCGGGCCGTAGCCCGGGCCGAGGCGCGGCTGGCGTCGGGCCTGCTCGGGCCCAGCCGGACGCAGCGGCTCCAGGAGCGGGTCGATCAGCTGGCCGTGAGCCGGACCGACTTGATCGAGGCCGTCGACGCGGAGCGCCGCCGGATCGAGCGCGACCTGCACGACGGCACCCAGCAGCGGTTGGTGTCCCTCGCGGTCAATCTGGGTCTGGCCATGGCCACCCGCCCGGACCTGCCGAGTGATGCCCGCGAGGTGATCGCTAGGGCGCACCTGGAGGCGAAGGAGGCGATCGCCGAACTCAATGACCTGGTGCGGGGGCTGCACCCGGCCGTGCTCGAAGACCGAGGTCTGGACGCGGCGTTGTCCGGGCTGGCTGCCCGCACGCCCGTGCCGGTGCGGTTGCGGGTCGATCTGGAGGAGCGGGTGGCACCCAATGTGGAGTCAGTCGCGTACTTCGTGATCTCCGAGGCGTTGACCAATGCGACGAAGCACGCCAACGCGATGCGCGCGGAGGTGCTGGTCCGTCAGGTCGGCGAGGTGCTGCGCGTGCGCGTTACCGACGACGGGCTGGGCGGTGCCGACGCCGCCGGCACGGGGCTGACCGGACTGGCCAAGCGGGTCGGCTCCCTCGACGGGGCCTTCCACGTCAGCAGCCCCGTTGGCGGGCCCACCACCATCACCGCGGAGCTGCCGTGCGCGCGGTGATCGCCGAGGATTCGGTGTTGTTGCGGGTCGGCCTGATCAAGGTGCTGGAGATGGGCGGGTTCCAGGTCGCCGCGGAAGTGGGCGACGCGGAGGGGCTGTTGGCGGCAGTGGCGGAGCACCGGCCCGAACTCGCCTTGATCGACGTCCGGATGCCGCCCGGCTTCACCGACGAGGGGGTGCGGGCGGCGATGGAGATCCGTCGGCGCTGGCCGGGGACGCCGGTGGTGCTGCTTTCGCAGTACGTGGAGGAGCGGTACGCGGCTGACCTGCTGTCTGCGAACACCAGCGGTGTGGGCTACCTGCTCAAGCAGCGGGTTGCCGATGTCGCCGACTTCGTGGCGGCGGTCCGGCGAGTGGCGGACGGGGGCACGGCCTTGGACCCGCAGGTCGTCGCCCAGTTGCTGCTGCGGCGCGACAGCGACCCGCTCGCGCGGCTGACCCCCCGCGAACGGGAGGTGCTCGGCCTGATGGCCGAAGGACGCTCCAATGCCGGCATCGCGCAGGCGCTGGTGGTCAGCGAGAGCGCCGTGGCGAAGCACATCAACAGCATCTTCGCCAAGCTTGACCTGCCCGTGGTCGACGCGGACCACCGCCGCGTCCTGGCCGTGCTGCGGTTCCTCGGAGGATCCCGGGCCTGACCTTCCCTCCGTGATCATGCGCACCTGCCCGGGTCCGCTGGGCCGGAAGGCCGGCGGTGCGGGCAGGTGCAGGTAGTGCAGGTCGTCGCCGCACTTCCTCCGCTACGCAGCAGGAGGCCAGGTTGTCCTCCACGTGCAGCAAGTCGACCTTCACTGCCCTGTGGCCGAGGGCGCGTGATCGTCGCCCTCGGCCGGGACGGCGACGCTGAACCGCGTCGCGGAGCGCCGGCCGGCGGCCTGACACCGTCGTGCTCGACGCCCGGGAACGCGTCCACGGCCTCGGCATCTTCAAGGCCCTGGGCATGTCACCGAAGCAGACCATCATCATGGTCATCACCTCGGTGGGCGGCATCGGCCTGCTCGCCGGCGCGATCGCCACCCCGATCGGCATCGCCCTGCACGGCGCCGTGATGCCGAGCCGACGTGTCGACGACGGCTTCGGCGCTGCCCGTGCCGGTGTGGCTCAAGCGTCAGCGGTCAGGGACGCTCTCCTCCGCAGCTTCGAAGAAGCGTTTGCCGGAGTGAAATCCGTAGACGACTTCCCTGATCTCTCGAACAGCGGCGCCCACTTCGGATTCGGTGGGGAGCGTCGGTGAATAGTGTCGGCCGATCCACTTGTACATGAGGGTGGCGGGCAGTTCGTCCCCGTTTGGGGACGGGACGCTGTATCGGACGGGAAGCTCGATGAAGCCCACGGCCCGGAGCGGGGCCTGGTCGGTCTTCGGTGTCACTTCGATGTACCAGCCTCGGGTGCTGGGGCGGTCGGCGAGCATCCGAAGCTCGACCTGGGCGATCATCGGCCGCAGGGCGCCGACGCCGCGCAGGTCGCCGGTGAACAGGCCGTAGCCGCCGAATCCGGCGGTGGTCAGGGTGAAGAAGGTGACCAGGCCGGCGACTGCGGAAGCGGGTGTGCGGCGCAGTGTCCAGAAATGCAGGGGTACCGGGTACTCCCGGATGAACTCCGACTCGGGGATGCCGTACTCGGTAATACCGAAGGTGGTGCGGTAGAGCTCCATTGTGGCGGCCCAGTCGGGATCCGTCGGCGCGGTCAATGGCCGCGCGTGCGGAATCGGACGTCCTACGTAGCGTGACAGGGAGAACGTTCCGACGGACGCGAGTGTGGCCAGGTGAGCTGCGAGCGCCTGGAACTCGGGGCAGCGCTCCGGGTCCTCCACGCGCATGGCCCAGCGAAGGTAGTCGGCCACGGCCGAACGCACGGTCTGCGGCGTGCACGGCCTGCCGAACGTTTTGCAGATGAGCAGCAGGTTGGTGACCGGTTCCTGGGTTTCGGACAAGGCCGGCTGGGCGTAGGGCACGTCCAGGCCGTGGAATCCCCACCGGTCCCAGATCACCGCGCGATCGGCGGGGTCGAGGTTGTCCGGCGTCCCGGTCGGGACGAAGGGGTCGTTGATCTCGGCGAACAGGTGAGCAAGCGGTGTGCCCGTTTCGGCCGTGGCATCCGAATTGAGGACACGTTCGGTCTCGGCGAGGATGGCCCGTCCCACGCCGGTGTTGCGGACCGCGGGGACGACCATCAGGAACTCGATCATTCCCACATTGGTTCCGGCGAAGTAATCGATGACCGAGCAGCCCACCGTGACACCGTTCATCGACGCGAGAATGATGTGGTAGTTGTTGCGCCCGTACCAGCCCTGCTCGCGCAGCCGCAGGTACTCGATCATGTTGGCCAGCGATTCCCGCTCGTCGGGGTCGGGGAACTCGTCGGCGTAGTGGTCCTGGTAGAAGGCGGTCAGCGCCGCGATGTCGGCGTCGGTGGCGGCGAGGTCGCGGAAGTGGATCAACCGACCAGCACCTCCGGGAGTTGCCGGTCGATCGGGGTGGACTTCGTCCTGCGCAGCTGGTCCCTCTGGTAGGCGGACACGGTGTTCGGCAGCTTGCAGGCCGCGTGCGCGACACGGGCCTTACCGGGGAGGGCCGTGCGCATCCGGTCCCGCCAGCCCTTGGCGTCCAGCCGGGCCAGCCAGGACTCGGCGAACAACAGCTCGCGCATGGACTCGCCGGGCGGGGCCGGGTACCTGATCGGCTCACCACAGCCGCATTCGTCGATCGCGCAGGCAAAACTCAGGATCAGATCGGGGTGCTCGTGCAAGATCGACTCCAGGGAGGTGCGCACTTTGGCAGCCAGCTGCCGCTTGAGCATCAGGTACGTGGAGTCGTCGGCCACGTTGCCGTGCTCGAAGAACGTCAACATGTTCTTCCACGGTTCGCCGTGCTTCGGTCGTCCATTGGTGCCGCAGAGGACAACGATCACCCAGATGTAGGCAGAGTAGTAGATGCTCTCCGCCTCGCTCGGCGCGGTGACCGGCGCGCTCGTCTCCAACACGAGCTGGTTCTGCCCGGTGCGCAACACCTCGGTCTGCGCGCTGCACAGGTGCAGATGGTCGACCGCGGCCGCCGTCTTGATCACGCCGGTCACCTGCAAACCTTCGGCAAGGACCACGTGTCCCCCGCGGGCCGTCCGAGGCGGCGGAGGTTCGTCGGCGCTTCGAACGGCGAGCGCGATCGAATTGCTCTCATCTCCGTAACCGAGTTGCATGACATTGTGCCCTCCCCAACGCTTGCACGTGCCGAACGGGATGCTCGGACCCCAGGTCAGCCAGCACGTGAACAAAAACGCCTGGAAGCTGCGGATGTCTCCGAGACTGTCGTCCAGCTCCTCGACCGTGGCGCGGTGGCCCTCGATGAGCTGGGGCCAATCTTCGTCATATTTACCCAGTAGCCCGGATAGCAACTGCAAGGGGGCCACGAAGGCCTCCTGCACGTGGACCTCCGACATGAAGACTTCCGGGTTCGCGTCGACCTTCGCGTTTTCCGCGAGCCTGACCCGAAAGTACCTCAGAATTTCCTCCTGCACCTCCGAGATTGCGAAGCAGGTAGCCACTACCATCTTGTTCTTGTCAGACTTCTTCATGAGGTTGTCGGTCATCAAGCCGATGTTTTCATGCCAATGCCGTAGCGATTTCCGATACTCTCGCAGGTCGGAGCGGAAATCGGAGCGGTGCCGGTACTCCCAGCGATCGGGTCGTTCCGGGCGAGGGTGCAGCAACTCGGCCTCGACTCGCATGCAAGCCGCTCGGTAGAGCTCCTTACGCGATTGACCATAGCTGAGGAATGTCAACACCATCCAGGTCGCCCGAACAATCCGGGTGATCTTGAACCTGCGGTGGATCGTGCGGTTGAGCAGCCGGATCGTAGGCCTGAGGTAGGCCAGGAAGATGAAGATACCGGCGAATGTGGGCAGCCCGATCTGGTACAGCGTGTTGACGATCTCCATCATGCTCCACGACCTACGAATCTGCTTGGAAGCAACGGCTTCCCCCGACGCGAGGCGGCTCGGCTGCTCGTGTGTGCGGCTCGGATGAACTTTGTTTGGTGGTACGTCTGCCCGGGCGTCGCGATGACCATGTCCGCTGTTACAGCCCTGCTCGGCGGTGATCGACCTCCCGCACCGCCGGCCGCGCTCGACCCACCGCCAACTGGCCTAACAGCACCCGACACCTACCTACCCGACCTCGCTACGAGCCTCGACAACCGCGCACGGCAATTCGGCGCCCTTGACCAGCAAGAAGAAGGTAACCCGACGCAACCGCAGCAGGAACGGCCCAAGGTCAGCCCAGCCGGCGGCATTGGTCAGCTGCCGGCTCGCGCATTGCACGGCCGGCCACGGCAGCACGGTCGTCTTACCGGAGCCAGCCTCACCACACGGCAGGATCCGGGAGGTGAACGGCAGGACTTGTTCGATCCGGTCGACAGGGGTTGAAGCCGAGGCAGAGTGCCAGTCACCTGAACCAGATACGCGCAGCACTCCCGCAGGACCCGTCGGTACGGCTCGGTCGCGTCCGTCTCGTCGCCTGACTCGACGGGCATCCCGCGAGGAGTGGTCGTCGGCCGTGGTGCCATCACCGGCCCTGGAGCCCGTGCCCGAAACGGGGTGACGACTGGAAGCCCTCGCGATCAACCGGTCGGTTTCACTCCCGTTCGACGATTTCGCGTCCATGCCGGATGTCGAGCACGAGATGTCCGCAATGCTGCCGCGTTCGGAAAGTATTCGCCGCAGCCGAATACCCCCATCCGAGGGCTTGGGGTATCGGTCACCAGAGCGAGAGGGTACGTTGACGGTTGCAACCCTGGACCTCGGTGCCATGGCAAGTCCGCGATCGCAGCTACGGACCGCCTGCCCGGGGTCTTCTTGTGGGGAATGTGCTCCCACTATCTCCGCGGTAATCACGCACCGTCGTCTGCACGTTTCCTCATCGCCGTCGCACCGCGCCGGCGGACTATTTCCCTAGCTGTTCCAGGAAAAGAAATCGTGATGCGACGCATCCGTACCATTGTCCGGGTCCTGTTCGGGGTCACCGTCGCGACCGGCGGCCTGATCGCACTCGCGCCGGCCGCGCAGGCCATCACCATTCCGGTGGCCTGCAGCGAAAACGCCTTGGTCGCGGCAGTCAACCTGGCCAACTCGACCCCCACCGCGGACACCCTCGTCCTGGCGGGTGGCTGCACCTACGGCATGACCACCGCACACGGCGGCGCGGCGAACGCGCTTCCGGTGATCACCACCCCGATCGAGATGATCGGCCCCGCGACGGTCACCAACTCCTCGTTGCTGGGCTTGGGGATCTTCCGGATCGCCGAGGTCGGTCCGACCGGCAACCTGACCCTCACCACCGGGGTCGCCTTCACCCGGGGCAACGTACTCGGCGACGGGGGCGGCATCCTCAACCGCGGCGCGGTCACCCTCACCGGAAGCACGCTGACCGGCAACACCGCCTCGGGCAACGGCGGTGGCCTCGCCAACGCCGACACGCCGTCCGGCACCGCGCCCGCCGCGACGTTCACCAACAGCCCGCTCTCGGGCAACGGAACCCTGCTCGGCGACGGCGGGGCCATCTACAACGGCTTGCGCGGGACGCTGACGGTCACCGGCGTTTCCGGCAGTCCCCTGTTCATCACCGGCAACAGCGCGGGCCGGGGCGGCGGCATCTCCGCGGTCGGCTCCACCGCGACCACCCTCACCCAGACCGCGGTGACGAACAATCACGCTCTGCTGCTCCTGGGTTCCGCCGGCGGCGTCTACCGCCAAGGCGGCACCATGACCACCACCACCTCACCCATCACCGCCAACACCCCGAACAACTGCGTGGGCAGCGTCCCGGCGGTTCCCAACTGCACCGGCTGACCACCGCGTCGGCGCACAGCCGCAACCGGTGGACCCCGTCGGCCCTGATCGGCCGGTGGGGGTCCCTCGGCTTGGAACCGATGCTGCGACAGAGCCCTGTCAGCGCCGCCGCCGAGGTCGACTTCGAAGCGCACTTACCTCAGCGGGGCCTCCGCTGAAAACTGAAGCCGGTCAGCCGCGTCGGCACCTTCGGCAGCAGCACCTGACCGCCCTCGACGGTGGCCCGCGAGCCGGCAACAGCTATCCGGACTGCGGGCTGCGGGTCCGCTCCACGATCATCCGCAGCGCCTCGACATGCCCGAGGAATCGCTGCCGCCCCTCCCCCGTGGCCTGCACCGAAGTCTTCGGCACCCGCCCGGCGTACGTCCGCTGCTGCTCGACGTATCCGTCCTTCTTCAGCGTGGCCAGCTGTTTGGACAGCGCGGAGTCCGACAGGGACACCGCGTCCCGCAGAAACGCGAAATCGCACCACTGCGCCGCGCACAGCACCGACATGATCGCCAGCCGCGTCGGATCCGACAGCAGCCGGTCCAGCCCGGACGGTGGTGGAGCCGTCATACGTTCTGCCGCCGCTGGGCCACCGCGAGCAGCAGCTGCGACAGCGCGAACAGGCCGGTGAACGCGGCGCCGTAGAGCACCCCGCCGACTGTGTTGGGACACCCGGGCAGTCCCACGGCGTTGGCGAGATCGTGGGTGACCTCGCTGCCGTAACGGGAGATCAGCCACGCGCCGAGACCCGCGAGGAACGCCACGACGCCGAAGACCCACGGGACGAACGACTGACGGCGCTGCACACCGCGCACCCTACCCAGCGGCGCCGGACCGTTCACGCGACTGGTCACGAACACCACGGCCAGCACCACCAGAACCAGAACGGCGACGAGTTTCGCGCCGCTGAGACTGATGACGTCGTTGAGTGCCATCCCCCCGGCGGCCAGCACGAAGACCGCGGCGTAGACCCACCACGGCAGGCGTGCCGCCCGCCGGGTCCGGTCCTGGTGCGCCCGAACCGTGGCCAGGGCTTCCGCTGCTCGCTGCTCGTCCATGACTACTCCTCCGTCGACTACTTGCCTACTTGGAAAGTACTCACTTCTTTCCGGATAGGCAAGTAGTCGGCGGAACGCTTGCGCTGCCCGCCGCACGCCTTTGCGCTGCAGGCTCGCCGGGGTGGCCGGTGGCGCGCCGGCCACCCCGGCGAACGACTGACTGGCTACTTGCGGATCATCGGGTTCCCGTAGCCGATCACCAATCCCTGGGTGAACGCCGTGACCCCGAAGGTCTTGTTCAGCAGGGCCGCCGCCGGCGCGGTGAGCGCCAGGGTGACGCCATCGGGTGTGGCCGCGCCGATGGTGAACAGATCAGCCCGGGCCCCGAAGTTGATCCGGCCACTGAGGACACCGCGCTCGAGGTCGATCGTGTAGCTGGTCAGGTACAGGCATTTGCCGCCGGCGCGGAGCAGCAGGCCGCCGACGTGTTCGATCGTCCCGTCGTTCGGGTTGCCGACGATCGTGAACCCGAACACGGTCTTGCCCGCGGGGTGGCCGACCTTGGCCAGCACCGGCGCCACCTTCACACCCAGCGACGTGAGCGCACCGGCGGCCGCGGCATCGAGCGTCAGGTCGGTGCGGCCTTTGCCGAAGTGATACCAGTGGTGGTGCGAGACGGTGTGGGCCGCGGCGCTCACGGGCTGGGCCGCCTGGGCCGGTGCGGCGGTGGCCCCGGCCAGGGCCGCAGCGGCGGCGATGGACACCCCGAGCATGCGAAGGCGCATGAGATGACTCCGTTCTCGTTGCTTCCTGGACACGGGGGATACGCAGGAAGGGGATCGAACGGATGCAGCGCACGCAAGAGAACCGGCGGCAGTTCCGGACCGGCCGGACGCCGTCCACGACAGACCCTGACGGTCAGCTGCCGAAGGTGCCCTGAAGCATGCTCACGCCGTGCTCTTGCTGCCCGAGGTGCTGCGCCGAGACGTCGACGACGGGATAGCTGTCGACGGCGATGGTGGGAGGGATGAACACATCGGCCGCGGTGCCGGCGGTCACGCCCAGCGGGATCATGGTCTTGCCACCGTCGTAGAGCCAGATCTCGTACAGGCCCGCGGGGTCGGGCATGCCCGTCAGCTGGACCTTGAGCCGCCGTGAGCCCGCGCCCGTGTCGACGATCCGGGCGGTCCCGGCCGCACCGGCGGGTGCGGAAGCCTGACGGTTCAACTGGGCTTCCGCGACGACCCGGCCATGCTCGCCACCGGCGTTGACCGCCACCAGGGTGCCGGCCACTCCGGCCGCCGCGGCGGCGGTCGCGATGATCGTGTACCGGACCCCGCGGGAAAGCCGCCGCCTGCCCGCCTGCTCACCGCTCCGGCGCTGCAGGGAGAGCACCTGACCGCCATCGCCGGTCGGCGACGTGCGAGTCGCTTGGCCCGTTTCAGCCGCGATCCGGTCCCACACGCGTTCCGGGACCGGCGGCAGTACGGTTTCCGCGTTCGTCTCGCGGCCGAGACCGGCGATCGTGCGCAACGATTCGAGTTGTTCACGGCAGTCGGCGCAGGTGCTGAGGTGGGTGGTGTCCGCCGGACCGGGCGTTGCGTCGTCAAGGGCGAGCAGCACGAGGCGATCAGGATCCGGATGCGACATCGTTCACCTCCTCCGGCACGCGGTCCAGCTGGGAACGCAGGTTCTGCATCCCCCGGCGGAGATGACTCTTCACCGTGCCCAGCGGCAGCCCGGTTCGCTCGGCTATCTGCGTGTGGGTCAGATCATCATAGAAGGCCAGGCGCAGGACCTCGCTCTGCGTTTCCGGCAGCCGCGTCAGCCCGTCGGCGACGACCAGCCGGTCCAGCACGCGGTCCGGTGATTCGACTGCGGCCTCTTCCGCGGGTGCGGCAGCGGCCGCCGCGTCGTTGTCGCGCTGGTGGCGACCTCGCGCGCGCAGCAGGTCGACCACGCGCCGCCGGGTGATTCCCAGCAGCCAGGCGAGCAACCCGGCCTTCTCCGGATCGTAGGTGTGCCGACCGTTCCACGCGGACACGAAGGTGGCCTGTACGACGTCGTCGACGTCGGCCGAGTCGCGCAGGCTGGCTCGGGCCAGCCGCTGTACCGCAGGCCCGTACCGATCGAACACCGCACGCAACACCTGCGGCTCGCCGGCGGCGAACAGCCCGGCGAGATCGTCGGCGGTGTCGCTCGTCGCGCCATCATCGGACACGGCCGACACCCTAGCCGCAGGCGACGGCGAGCCGACACCCTCGGTCATCAGCATCGTCGTCTCCCCCGGTGCTTCCGGCAGTCCTGAGGCGGACGGACGCCGCCGAACAGTGCTACGTCGGCCGGCGTCGTCGCGGATGCAGGGATCACGGATTTCGGGAAAAGGTCCGGCAGCGCATCCGCCGAGCCGGTCCCGGACGAATCGACGAGCGCCCAAGCGCCGGCTCGAAGGAGCCGGCGACGCCGTTGCGCTCCTGAGCTGCCAACGCTACGAGATCGCCACCACGCACCGGCAGGCACCGGCGGCGTGGTTGACCCGGACCGGGTCTGCCGGGGAAAACTCCTCGCGGGCCTCGCCGCCGAAATCGATCCGGATGGCGTCGGGCGAAGACGGATCGAGCACCGTTCCACGCCGCACCCGGCGGCGGCCGTTCACCGGGTCGGGCTCACCGAACACCAGCACCCGGTCGCCCGGGGTGAAATGGTTCCAGTACCCACCCTCGAGAGTGCGCCAGGCGGCCGCGAACGCCTGCTGGACCGCGGTGAAGTCCGCTCTCAGCGCCGCCGCCAACCGCAGCAGCACCGTCTTCGACGGCGGCGCGATCGGATGACCGGTCTCCTCCGGCGTAACCCATGACTGCAAGTACAGGGCGGGCATGCCCGCGCTGTCGGAGATCGACTGCACGGACCACCCCGGCCGGTAGCACTCGAACAGCTCGGCGATGCGCGACTCGGACTTCACGGCTCCTCCTGACAACCCGGCGATTTGACCCCGGACGCGGATCGGATCAGCGCCCGGGCGGTTCTCGTGGACCTGCCGACGACGTCGTCGGCCGTGCCGGCCGGATGCAGCCGGAGCCGGCCGTGGAACAGTGACGCGAAGCCGTTGGCCTGCGCCACGAGCTGCTCCAGCAACGACCTGGCCGGACCCTTTCCCGGCACCACCCGCCGGCACCGGGCCAAGGAGTCCGTCAGGAGCCGACGCCGTTGGCTGATCAGGGCCGGTGCCTCGCGCACATCGAGTTCCGGCGAAAAGATGACGTGGAAGTCCACCCGCCGCTCGATCACGAACCTGGTGTACGCGCCGGTGGAGGCGACCAGCATCTCGACCGGGTCCGACTCCTCCGCCACCGCGAGCGTGATGCCCGCCCGCAACGCCGTGGTCGCTTCGCCGGCGACCGCGGCGAGCAGTTCGGCCCGCCCGCCGAAATGCCGGTAAGGCGCAGCGGAGGAAACGCGCAGCACCTTCGCCACCTTGGCCACGGAGAAGTCCTGCGGCCCGTCGGCGGCGATGAGGTCGAGCGAGGCGCGCACCAGATCCGCGCGCAGGTCGCCGTCGTAGCGCGCAGGCGCCGGGTTGCTCGTCACGCGGTTCACGCGATGGTCCAGGTGTCGTTGCCGCGCAGCAGGCCCTGCAGGTCCGGCTTGCGGGCCGCGCGGGCCTGCTCGACCTGGGCACGGGCACCGTCGTCGTAGGTCGGGCGCTCGACCTGGCGCAGGATGCCGGTCGGAACGTGGTTCAAGCTCTGATCACCGAGACGCGACAACGCGAACGCATACGACGTGTCGATGATCGCCGGGTCGTGCACGACGATGTTGTCCTCGCCGATGTCGGCGACCTTCGCGACGTCCAAGCCACCCCAGTCGCCGCGCTTGACACCGAACTCCTGGTTCGGGCCGAACCGGATCGGCTCACCCGCCCGCAGCGGGATCAGCCGGGACGCGGCCTCGTCGGCGTCCTTGAGAACGTCGAACGCGCCGTCGTTGAAGATCGGGCAGTTCTGGTAGATCTCCACCAGCGCCGACCCGCGGTGCTCCGCCGCGGCCTGCAGGACCTCGGTGAGGCCCTTGCGGTCGGAGTCCATCGCCCGGCCCACGAACGACGCCTCGGCGCCGATCGCCAGCGACAGCGGGTTGAACGGCGTGTCCACCGACCCCATCGGCGACGACTTGGTGACCATGCCCGGCCCCGAGGTCGGCGAGTACTGGCCCTTGGTCAGCCCGTAGATCCGGTTGTTGAACAGCAGGATCTTGATGTTCACGTTGCGGCGCAACGCGTGGATCAGGTGGTTGCCGCCGATGGACAGCGCGTCGCCGTCCCCGGTGACGACCCACACCGACAGGTCCGGGCGCGTGGTCGCCAGCCCGGTCGCGATCGACGGCGCGCGGCCGTGGATCGAGTGCATGCCGTAGGTGTTGAGGTAGTACGGGAACCGCGACGAGCAGCCGATCCCGGAGACGAACACGATGTTCTCGCGTTTGAGGCCCAGTGTCGGCAGGAAGGACTGGACCGCGTTGAGCACGACGTAGTCGCCGCAGCCGGGGCACCAGCGGACCTCCTGGTCCGATTTGTAGTCCTTGGCCTTCTGCGGCTCGTCGGTGGTCGGGACGAGGTCCAGGCCACCGCGAGTCGGCAACCCCAGGTCGATCGCGGTCACTTCACGGCCTCCGCGAGGCCGATGAACGGCCCGGACAGCCGGCTCCGCGCGGTCACCCACTGGGTCTCGGTGTAGGCGTCCACGTTGTGGCGCAGGCCGCCCAGCCGCGGGCCGTTTCCGGAAACCCCCATGCCCCCGAAGGGGCTGGGCGTTTCGTCCACCACCGTCTGGTCGTTGATGTGCACCTTCCCCACCGGGATTCGCTGGGCGAGTTCGAGTGCGGCCAGCCCGTCTGTCGTGACGATGCCGAGGGACAGGCCGTACTCGCTGTCCGACGCGAGAGCGACGGCTTCCTCCGGCGACGAGAACCGCACCACCGGGGCCACCGGTCCGAAGACCTCCTGCGCGTACGCGGGAGCCGACACCGGGCCGCCGGCCAGGACGGTGGGTTCGTAGAACAGGCGGTCGTACCGGCCGCCGCAGACCAGTTCCGCGCCGGCGTCCCGGGACGCGGCGACGAGGGCGTGGACGCGATCGAGCTGGCGTTCGTCGATGATCGGGCCGAGGTCGACGTCCGCGGTGGCCGGATCGCCGACGGCGCAGCTCCCGGCCCGCTCGGCCAGCGCCGCCACGTACTCGTCGGCGATCTCCGCGGCGACGATGTGCCGCCCGGTCGCCATGCAGATCTGCCCCTGGTGGTGGAACGAGCCGAACGCCCCCGCGCCGGCCGCGCGCCGGACGTCGACACCCGGCATGACGACCAGCGCCGAGTTCCCGCCGAGCTCGAGGTGGGCACGCTTCAGGTGGGCACCGGCCAGCTGCCCGACGCTCCGGCCGGCCCGGGTGGACCCGGTGAACGCGATCACCCGGACGGCTGGATCGACGACGAGCGCCTCCCCGGTCGCCGCGTCACCCGGCAGTACCGAAAGCACGCCCGGCGGGAGCCCGGCCGCCTCGAAGATCCGCGCGAGGACCACGCCGCCGCAGACGGCCGTGCGCGGATCGGGTTTGAGGACGACCGCGTTGCCCAGGGCCAGCGCGGGCGCGACGGACCGGATCGAGAGGATCACCGGGAAGTTGAACGGGGCGATCACGCCCACCACCCCGACGGGGACCTGCCGCGAGAAGCTCAGGCGCGGCGACTGGGTGCGGAGCACCTCGCCGACCGGATGGGACGCGAGCGCGGCGGCCTCGTGGCATTCGTCCGCGGCCCGCTCGATCTCGGCGCGTGCTTTCGCCCGCACCGAGCCGGACTCGCGGACGATCCACTCCTCGATTTCGCCGGCGTGGCTCAGCCACAGGTCGCCGGCACGCCGCAGCACGGCGGCCCGCTGCTGGTAGCCGGCCGCCGCCCAGCCTCGTTGCGCGGCCACGGCACGGGCCGTGGCCCGCCCGACGTCCGCCGGTGTGGCCGAGCCGAGCCGGCCGAGCTCGTCGCCCGTCGCCGGTTCCCGGACCGGGATCGGCCCGCCCTCGCCGGATACCCATTCGCCGACGTAGATTTTTTCGCACCAATCGGACTCAGCCATGAAAGTCATCGCACACCACGTTCCATCAATTACGCTCGAGGAACAGTTTGCCCGAATCCGCGAAACATAACCTAGTGCCAGTTACACCACCTTCCACGGCGAGTGGTCCCCTATGGTCGGGACCATGGCTATCACCATCAACGTGGGAACCTTCACCGATCGTGTCGGCGAGCACCTCGGCTTCAGCGACTGGTTCGACTTCACCCAGCACAAGACCGACCAGTTCGCCGACCTCACCTACGACCACGGCTGGCCGCACGTGGACGTCGACCGTTCCCGGGAAAGCCCGATCGGCGGAACCGTGGCGCACGGTTTCTTCGTCCTTTCACTGTTCATGCATTTCTGGAACCAGCTGGTGGTCGTCGAGCAGAAATCGCTGCTGCTGTTCTACGGGATGAATCGAGTCCGCATCACCGCACCGGTGCCCGCCGAAGGGGGCCGGATCCGGTTGGGCCTCGAAGTGGGTTCGGTGAAGCAGACCGACGACGGTGAGCTGGTCACCTACCTCGCCACCTTCGAGCTCGAGGGCAGCGGGAAACCCGCCTGCGTGGCGGAGGTCCTGTTCCGCTATTGGCGCGAGGGCATGTTCCCCGGCAACGTCACGGTGTGAGTGATCCCGTGCTGAGCCTCGGTTTCCTCACGGTCGCGGACCTGTCCGGCACCCCGGCCGGCCGGTTCTGCGCGCGGCGGTTCGCCGACCACGGCGCGGAAGTCGTCCTCGCGGCACCGGCCGGCGGCCACCCCGGCGACCGGACCGCCGCCATGGCCGCGCACCTGGACGCGGGCAAGCGCCCGCTCGGGAACGAGCCGGTCGCCGAGCTCCTCCACCGCGCCGACGTCGTCGTCCTGCCCGATGCCGACGTGCCGGACCCGCCGGTGACCACGCGGACGATCCGCTGCCGGATCACGGAGTTCGGCCGGAACGGGCCGCGCGCCGGCTGGCGGGGCGGCGAACTCGTCCACCAGGCGCTCTCCGGTCTGGCGCACGCGACCGGCGCGGCCGACCGGCCGCCGTTGTACGGATTCGGCCACCGCGCGTACTACGCGGCCGGGGCGGCCGCCTTCGCCGCCACCATGGCCGCGGTGGTCGAACGACGGCGCTCGGGCCTGGGCCAGCTGGTCGAGGTGTCGGTCGCCGAAGTCGCGGCCACGACCAGCCCGAGCCTGATCGCGCAGTACAGCTACAACGGAACCTATCCCCGGCGGGGCACCTACCCCGGCTTGGTCGACACCTACCGGTGCCGGGACGGCTGGGTCGTCATGTTCGTCCTGAGTGGACGGTGGGCGCCCACGTGCACGGCCCTCGGGCTCGAATCACTGGTGGACGACGAGCGGTTCGCGACGCCGGAGGCGCTCAACCGCAACTGGAAGGATGCCTCCGCGCTGCTCGCGGCGAAGCTTCGCGAGCACGACGTCGCGTCCGTCGTCCGGCTCGGCGAAACCCATCGGCTGGCGGTCGAAGCGGTGTCGGATGTGTCCGCACTCCTGGCCGACAAGGAAAAGCGGGTCACCGGCTTCTGGGCCGAGGAGATCGAAGGCCTGCTGGTCTCCGGGCCACTGCGGCACCTCGAGCGGTCGTCGCCGCGGCCCGCGCTCCCCGCGCCGTCTCCCGGCCCGCGGCGACGGCCGCTCGAGGGCACGCGGGTCCTGGAGCTGACCACCGCGTGGGCCGGTCCGCTCACCGGGCGCTCACTCGGGTTCTTCGGCGCCGAGGTGATCAAGGTCGAGTCCCGCCGCACCATCGACTCCTGGCGCGGCGCTCTGCGCGGTGGTGATGTCCGGCGCTACCCGGACCTGACGCACGGCGAGCGGCCGTACAACCGCAGCTCGTGGTTCAACACCGAGAACAGCGACAAGCTGTCCGTCGAGCTGGACCTCAAGGACCCCGGCGCGATGGCCGCGATGCGAGAACTGGTCTCGGTCAGCGACGTCGTGGTCTGCAACCTCGCGCCCGGCGCGCTGGACCGGCTGGGCCTGGGCTACCGGACCCTGAAAGACCTGAACGCCGGGATCGTGCTCCTGGAGATCACCGGGTTCGGTTCGAACAGCCCGCTGGCCTCGCACGTCGGGGTCGGCCCCACGGTCGAAGCGACGACCGGCGCGATGTCCCTGATCGGGTACGGGGACGGGGTCCCGTACAACAGCGGCAGCGCCTACCTCGACCCTGTCTCGGGTCTGCTGGCCACGGGACTGGTCCTCAGCGCCCTGGCCACCGGGCACGGTCACCACCTCGAGCTGAACCTGCGCGGGACCGGCCTGCAACTGCTCGGCGAGTACCTGCACGAGCACCCCGCCGTCCCGGCACCGCCGGGCTGCCCGCACGGGATCTTCGCGGCCGCCGGGCCGGACGAATGGGTCGCCGTCGCGGCCTACGACGACGACCAGTGGACGTGTCTCTGCGCCGTCCTCGATCGCCCCGACCTCGCCGCGGACCCGGAACTGGCGACGGTGGCGGGCCGGCTTCGGCACCACGAGCGGCTCGAGACGGCCGTCACGGCGTGGAGCCGGCACCGGGACAAGCACGAGGCGGCGGACCTCCTGCAGGCGCACGGCGTCGCCGCCGCTCCGGTCTGTTCCGGCGCCGACCTCGCCGACGACCCGCACCTCGAGGCGATCGGCTTCTACCAGACCTTCGATCACCCGGAGGCCGGCGAGCACCGCTACCAGGGGCTGCCCTACCGATTGGCGGCCACCCCCGGACGGGTCCGCCGGACGGCTCCGTGCCTCGGCGCCGACACGGCCGACGTGCTGCGCCGCGTCCTGGACAAGTCCGAGAGCGAAATCAGCTCCCTGCTGTCCGGCGCCTCGCGGCCGGCGTGACTCACAGGAGCAGCGGTGCGGCCTCGCGGACGGCGGAGCGCAGCTGCTCCAGGACCGGGCCCGTCATCGCGGCGTTGTCGGTCGCGCCGATCCGGGCACCGGCGTTGACCGCCCCGATGATCTGACCGTCCCACCGGCGCAGAGGCACCGCGATCGAGTGGATGGCGGAGTCCGCCTCCTGTTCGACGTAGGAGTAGCCGTCTTCGCGGACGGCCACGACCAGCCTCAGCAGTTCCTTCTTGTCCACTGTGGAGTGCTCGGTCGGGGCGACGACCTTCACCTTCCGCAGGCGCGCACGGAGCTCGTCGTCGGGCAGTGCCGACAGCAGGACCCGGCCGAGGGCCGTGTGCCACGCCGGGAGCCGGAACCCGACACCGGCCCCGTGGTAGAAGACCTGGTGCGGGGCCGCGCGGGCGACCATCACCGCGTACTCGTCGTCGAGCACCGCGGTGCTGCACGCGAGGTCGGTTTCGCGGCAGAGCCGTTCGCACAGCGGCTGGACCACCGAGCCCGTCGGGCTGGCCGTGAGGTAGGCCGAAGCCAGCTCGAGGACGCGGACGGTCAGCATGTACTGGCGGCCCCGCAGCTCCAGGTAGCCGAGGTGCACCAGCGTCGTGAGCGACCGCCGGACGGTGGCGCGGGACAACCCCACCGCACGCCCCACTTCGGCCAGGGTCATCTGCCGACGTTCCGCGGAGAAGGCCAGCAGGACGGAGAAGCCCCGCGCCAGCGCTTCGGAGAAGTCGGCGGGATTGGCTCCGGAGGCGAGAACGCGCTCTTCCCGGCGTGCCGCGTCCTCGGGATTGAGCTTCGGCAAGAAGGAACCTCCCGGCGCTCTGGTGAACAGAAGTTCGGTAATGATACAGCCGGGAGCCGGCCGGCTCGGGGCTCACTCCCTGCGCCGGCCGGCTCCGCGGGTGCGTCAGTCCCGCACCACGCCCTTGGTCCGCATCAGGAACTCGGCGAGGAACCCGTCGTGCGGGACGTGCGGGCGCATCCAGTGGGTCGGGTGCTCCCCCACGTACACGTTGCTGATCGACGGCTCGACGACCAGCCGGTCCACCAGCGCCTCGTCCTCGGTGAAGGCCGTGATGACCAGCGTGTCGCGCAGCGGCGCGACCCCGTCGCCCGGCGACCACGGGGCCACCCACACGCACGGAAAGCCCATCTCGACCCGGGTCTGCTCGGCGTCAGCCCGATCCAGGACGAACACGGCCGGACGCAGGACGGCGCTGCCGTCACCCAGGTCCTCGACCCCGCCGGTCAGGGCCGTCGCGCCGCGCGCGGCCGCCTTCACCGCGCGGTCGATCCCCTGCGCCGCGGCCAGCCGCAGCACCGGGAGCCGGGCCGCCTCGTCGTCCGGTGCGACGCTCGGCAGCGCGGCCAGCCGCTCGGCGATGGCCTCGGCGACCGGGGCCGGATCCCCCGCGACGAAGACCGCCGTGGTGTTCACGCAGGCCATCCCGGCCTCCGAGCTGATCGAACTGACCACCGTGTCCAGGTGCGTATCGCCGTCGGCCAGCAGGATCTTCGACCGGCCCGGCCCCTGGGGCAGCACCTTGGTGCTGCCGGCGTACTTGGTGACGACGTCGTCCCCGCCGTAGACCATCGCCAGGTCGGCGCCGGCGATCACCTCGTCGGCCACGGCGTGGTCCGTCGGCAGGTAGACGACCTGGTCGTCGCCGAAGCCGGCGGCGCGCAACGCCGAGATCAACCGGTGGGCGGTGAACGGCTCCCGGCGCGAGGGGCGGACGGCGACCCGGTATCCCAGCGCGAGGGCCTCCAGCCACACCGCGTGGATGCCCGGGTGGTTGCCGGCCGCGTGCACCGCGAAGACGTCACCGCGGCGGGCCCACAGCGCGTGCCCCTGCCGGACGACCGGGTCCCGCCACGACGTGACGGCACCGAGCGGCCGCGCGTGCTCGACCGTCTTCGTCGCGTCCGCCGCGGCCGACGCGACAACCGAGGCGGCCGCCCGGACGTAGGTGACCGGCATCCCCGACACCCGGCTGACCGTGCCCAGGTACTCCTCGTGGGTGAGCCCGCCGATGGTGCTGTCGGTGAAGATCGACGCCGCCTTGGCCAACGCCGCCGCGCGCTCGTCGACCGGCAGCGGCTCGGCCTTGCGCAGGGCCGTCATCGCGCGCTGGACGAACAGCCGCGGCACCAGGCTGAGCTCGGCCACCACCGTGCCGGTCACGTCGGGCACGTCCTGCCGGTTGCGGGCGGCGAAGGGCCCCTTCGGGCCGAGCGCTTCGAGCAACCGCATCAGTACACGCCCTCGATGACGGTCTCGTCCTCGAAGGTCTCGACCGGGCCGATCGCGGCGACCGAGTCACCCGGGTGGCCTTCGGGCGCCTCCAGCCGCGTCGCCATGTCGCGCTCGAGGTTGTTGGGCAGCAGCATGCCCTTGCTGACGTGGTTCATCACGACCTGGCCGCGCTCGCCGTACTCGACCGGCTTCCCGGTGGCCGGGTCGATCACCGAGAACGACACGAACGGCGCGAACGTGTCGAACACACAGTCGTCCTCGCCGAGACCCTGGCGCTCGACCGTGCCGCACAGGATCATCGTGCTGCCGTAGGAGCCCTGGAGCTTGGCCCCGGGGAAGATCTCGGTGCGGAACAGGTGCCGGGTGTCGGCGTCCATGTGCGCGCCGCCCCACTGGATGAACTGCACCTTCTCGTTGATGATGTCGACGAGCTCGTCGTTGCGGCTGATCCGCTCCAGCAGCGGCGGGGTGGCCACGAGCACGCCGACCTCCTGCGTGCGCAGGATGAACTCCGCCTGGCCGATGAGGTGCTCGGCGTACCGGCCGGCTTCGTCGGCGCGGCCCTGCGCGATGCACTTCTTCACCCAGCGCGGATCCATGTCCACGGTGAACAGCGTGCCCCGGTTGCGCTGGGCCCAGTGCTGCATCACGGTGCCGTAGATGTGCGGACCGGTCGGCATCACGGCGAGGATGTTCGTGTCCGCCGGGCAGCCGCGCGCGGCCATCTGCTCGGTCCAGAACGCGACCCAGCGGTCCATCCAGTCGGCCATGCAGACCACGCGCTTGGGCGCGCCGGTCGTCCCGCCGCTCTCGTAGACGCCGAACGGCCGGGCGTCCGCGCCGTAGCCCCGCGGGACCAGGTCCCGCACCGGCACGTCACGCAGCTCGTTGACGGTGTTGGGGAACAGCGTCAGGTCCGCGACGCCGTGTACGTCCTTGCGCGGGTCGAATTCGAGGGTCTTGGCCTTCTCCAGCCAGTACGGCGACCCCGTCTCCGGGCCGAAGTGCCACTGCATCGCGGCCCGGACGAACTCGTCGGCGGCCGGCGCCTGATCGGCGGGGTGGTCCAGGATCTCGGTCACATCAACAGCGAGCGACATTGCGCCTTCCTAGGGTTTCTTCTTCTTGCGGGGCTTCTTCTTGTGGGACTTCTTCTTGTGGGACTTCTTCTTGTGGGGCTTCGTCGACGGCCCGCGGGCCGAAGTCGCCGGCGGCCCGGCGGACCTTGGTGAGCAGGTCGGTCAGCGTCCGGGTCTGGGCCGGGGTGAGCCCGGTGAGGCCGAAGCGGACGCGGACGACGGCGGTCGTGGCGGCGGTGAGCACCCGGTGCCCGGCCGTGGTCAGCTCGACCAGCGTCGTGCGCCGGTCGTCCGGGTGCCGGACGCGCCGCACCAGGTCGTCGGTCTCCAGCCGGTCGACGATGTTGGTCACGCTCGTCGGGTGCAGCTGCAGCCGCCGTCCCATGACCGACATCGCCAGCTGCCCGGTGCGGGCGAACGACAGCAGCACCAGCGCCTCGTACCGGGCGAAGGTGAGGCCGTGGCCGGCCAGTGCCGCGTCCGTCTCCCGCTGGAAGATCTGCTGGACGCGCATGACGCTGGTGACCGCGGCCATGGCCGTCGGGTCGCCGATCCGGGCGCCCCAGTGGTCCGCGGCCCGGGCGATGGGGTCGAAGGGCAGCGGGACGGCGGGGCTCACCACGGTGTCCGCCGGCGTCCGGGGGCCGCGTCCGGGTTGATCATCTCGGCCACCAGGAACGCGAGGTCGAGGGCCTGGCTGCGGTTGAGCCGTGGATCGCAGGCGGATTCGTAGCTCTTCGGCAGGTCGTCGAACCCGAGCTCCGCGCCACCGCCGAGGCATTCGGTCACCTCGTCGCCGGTGAGCTCGACGTGGATGCCGCCGGGATGCGTGCCGAGCGCCTTGTGGACCTCGAAGAAGCCCGAGACCTCGTCGAGGATGTCGCTGAACCGCCGGGTCTTGTGCCCGCTCGGCGCCTCGAAGGTGTTGCCGTGCATGGGATCGCACGTCCACACCACCTCGGCACCCGAGGCGGTCACCTTCTCCACGAGGTCCGGCAGCCGGTCGCGGATCCGCCCGGCGCCCATGCGGACGATGAACGTCAGGCGCCCCGGCCGCCGCTGCGGGTCGAGCCGGTCGATCAGCTCGAGGGCCGTGTCGGGCGTCGTGGCCGGGCCGAGCTTGACGCCGATCGGGTTGTCGATCGTCGAGAAGTAGGCGACGTGCGCGCCTTCGACGTCCCGGGTCCGCTCGCCGATCCAGAGCATGTGCCCGCTGCCGGCGTAGGTCCGGCCGGTGCGCTCGTCGCGCCGGGTCAGCGCCTTCTCGTAGTCGAGCAGCAGGCCCTCGTGGCTGGCGAACAACCGCGTGGTGTGCAGCTCGGCCGGGTCGACGCCCCAGGCGTGCATGAACGACATGGCCTGGTCGATCCGCCGGGCGAGCTGGTCGTAACTCTGCCCGGCCGGGGACCGGGACACGAAGTCGCGGTTCCACTCGTGCACCCGCGCCAGGTCCGCGCTGCCGTCGAAGGCGAAGGAGCGCAACGCGCCGAGCGTCTCCCCCGAGCAGTCGTACATCCGCCGCAGGCGCCGTGGGTCCGGTGTCCGCTCGGCTTCGGTGAACGCGAAGCCGTTGACCGCGTCGCCGCGGTACGCCGGCAGGGTCACCCCGTGCCGGGTCTCGGTGGACTTGGACCGGGGCTTGGCGTACTGCCCGGCGATCCGGCCCACCTTGACCACCGGCGACGCGGCCGCGTAGGTCAGCACGACGGCCATCTGCAGCAGCAGCTGCAGCTTCAGGTGGACGTCCCGGGCGGACGTGCCGCCGAAGCGCTCGGCACAGTCCCCGCCCTGGAGCAGGAACGCCTCGCCCCTCGCGACCGCGGCGAGCCGGTCGGTGAGCTGGTCGCACTCCTGCCCGGTCACCAGGGCCGGTGCCCGGCCGAGGTCGTCGAGGACGTCCGCGAGCGAGGCGGTGTCGGGCCAGTCGGGTTGCTGCAGCGCCTCCCGGGGCGCGCGTTCGGGTTCGGTGAGCTCGAGGAACTTGGTCACCGTGCGCTCCCCACCGGCGTGGCCAGGCGGGCCCGCAGTGAACGAACCGCGCCGACCTCCCGGATCCGCTGCTCGGCGAGGAGGTCAGCGGCGGTCACCGGGGGCACCGCCCGCTCATCGGCCACCTCGAAGATCCGCCGCGCCGTATCGCGCACGCCGCGCACCCGCGCTTCGGCCCGGGCGAAGTCGAACCCGCCGATCTCGTCGGCGACCTGGACCAATCCGCCGGAGTTGACCAGGTAGTCGGGCGCGTAGAGGATCCCGCGGTCGTGCAGCTGCTTCGCCACTCCGTCGTCGGCGAGCTGGTTGTTGGCCGCGCCGCAGACGACGGCGACCGAAAGCGATTCGACGAGCTCCGGGGTCAGCACCCCGCCGAGCCCGCACGGCGTGTAGACGTCGAGGTCGGCCGCGGTCAGTTCGGCCCGGCCCGACACGACTTCGATGTCCGGGTGCTTCGCCTGGACCCGGCCCAGCGCTTCGGTGTCCACATCGGACACCACGACCGTGGCCCCGTTCTCGGCGAGCAGGTCGACCAGCCGCGACCCGACCTTGCCGACGCCTTCGACGCCGACCCGGCGGCCGTAGAGGCCCGCATTGCCCCAGCGGTGCTCGGCCGCGGCGAACAGTCCCTGCAGCACACCGAAAGCCGTGAGGATCGACGAGTCCCCGGCGCCGCCGAACTCGACCGATCGGCCGGTGACGTGGTCGCACTCCCGCGCCACGACGTCCATGTCCGCCGGGAAGGTGCCGACGTCGCAGGCCGTGATGTAGCGCCCGCCGAGGCTGGCGACGAAGGCGCCGTAAGCGCGCAGGAGCGCCTCCGACTTGTCCTCGGCCGGATCGCCGATGATGACGGCCTTGCCGCCGCCGAGGTCGAGCCCGGCGAGTGCGCTCTTGTAGGCCATCCCCCGGGAGAGGGCCAGCACGTCGGCGAGGGCGGCCTCTTCGGATTCGTAGGGGTAGAAGCGGGTTCCCCCGAGTGCCGGCCCGAGCGCCGTCGAATAGACGGCGATGATGGCCTTGAGGCCACTGCGGGCGTCCTGGCAGAAGACGACCTGTTCGTGCTCGGAGCCGCCGTCGAACAGCTGGGTCCTCATCGTGTTCCTCCTCGGAGTGTCCGGGCCACGATCAGCCGCATGATCTCGTTGGTGCCCTCGAGGATCTGGTGCACACGCAGGTCCCGGACGATCTTCTCGATGCCGTACTCGGCCAGGTAGCCGTAACCGCCGTGGAGCTGGAGGGCGCGGTTGGCCACCTCGAACCCCGCGTCGGTGGCGACGCGCTTGGCCATGGCGCACAGCCGCAGGGCGTCCGCCTCGTCGTCGTCGAGCGCCTGCGCAGCCCGCCACAGCAGGGACCGGGCGGCCTCGAGCTCGGTCGCCATGTCCGCCAGCTGGAACTGCAGCGCCTGCGACTCGATCAGCGGGTGCCCGAACGCGGTCCGGTCCCCCAGGTACGTGACGGTGCGGCGGAGTGCTTCGGACGCGCCGCCCAGCGAGCACGCCCCGATGTTGAGCCGGCCGCCGTTGAGCCCGCTCAGCGCGATCCGGAACCCCGCGCCTTCCGGGCCGAGCCGGCAGCTCACCGGCACCCGGACCTCGTCGAGGACCACCTGCCGGGTCGGCTGCGCTCGCCAGCCCATCTTCCGTTCCTCGGGCCCGAAGGACAGGCCCGGGCTGTCGCGTTCGACGAGCAGAGCGGAGATCCCGCCGGGACCGGGGGCGCCGGTGCGCGCCATCACCAGGTAGACATCGGACGTACCGGCCCCGGAGATGAACTGCTTGGTCCCGCTCACGACGTAGCTGTCGCCGTCACGGCGGGCGGACGTGCGGATCGCCGCCGCGTCCGAGCCGGCGCCCGGCTCGGTGAGGCAGTAGCTGGACAGGTACTGCAGCGAGCACAGGTTCGGCAGGTAGCGGTCGCGCTGCGCGTGGTCGCCGTAGGTGTCGACGACCCAGGCGACCATGTTGTGGATGGAGAGGTACGCCGCGACCGAAGGACAGCCTTCGGAGAGGCCCTCGAAGACCAGCAGTCCGTCCATTCTGGACAAGCCGCTGCCGCCGGCGTCCTCACGGACGTAGAGCCCGCCCATGCCCAGCTGCGCGGCCTTGCGCAGCACGTCCACCGGGAAGAACTGCTGCTCGTCCCACTCCACGGCATGGGGCGCGAGGTACTCGGCCGCGAACTGCTGCGCGGTCCTGGCGATCGCCAGCTGCTCGTCAGTGGGCCGGGACATCGCGCCGCTTCCTGAGCTGGGTCATCTCGACGAGCTCGTGGCTGATCCCCAGGTCGTCCAGGAGCAGCTGCAGCGGCCCGGTGTCGCGGGCCGGGGCCGGCCGGTTGCGGGCCCATTCGGCCAGGTCGTCCGGCCCGATCTCGAAGCCGCCCTCGGCCGCCACCGCCACCCAGGGGTCGAAGTCCGCCGACCGGAACGCCGTCAGGCCCTCCACGAGCGCGTCCCGGAACAGCTCCTGGCGGCCCGGTTCGAGGCCGCGGTAGAGCGAGCCGCACAGCTCGCGGAAGACCACCGCGTGCCCGCTTTCGTCGCGCCGGTGCAGATCGGTGGTGATCCGGTTCATCGGCTGGATGTCCTCGGCCGTCGCGAGCGTCGAGAGGAACCCGCTGATGGTCGTCTCGGCCGCCAGCGAGAACGCGATCTCGACCAGGTCCCGCTCGAAGCCGGACGTGCCCGCCCGGGTGTCCTCCAGGCCCCGGACCACCGACCACACCGACGGGTCGAAATCGAGCTTGTCGAGGTCCCGGCGGCGGCGGGTCACGCCGACCGCGTTGCGGCACATCAGGATGTGGTAGTGCTCGTCGATGATCGTCTGGTGCAGGGCCGAGACCGCGACGTCGTCGCCGCGCACCGGCAGCCGCCCGGTCAGCATGAGCCGGCAGGCCGGCAGGATGATCTCGTCCTCGATGGCCGCGGTCTTGGCGTTGTAGGAGATCCAGGAAGCGGACAGGATCCGTTCCCGGGCGTCGCGGTCGAGCCGCTCCGCCCCCGGGAGGTGCAGCACGGGCACGAGGTGCTCCGGGAAGTCCGGCATGCCCGGCTCGAAGTGACCGTCGAGGTCGAGCTCGTCCTTCTTGACCGCGACCCGGCGACCCCACCGCCGGGCGAGCTGGCCGAGCAGGTCACGTTCGAAGCCCGGTCGATCAGTGGTGGACTCGGTGCGCATCGGTTCCGCTCCTTTCGATCAGGGGAACAGCCAGGTCGTCCAGGTACGACTGCCACCGCCCCGGCTGTTTCACCGGTGGGTCGTCGGTCAGGCCCGCCCAGCCGGTGACCGGCCGGACGCCGTGCAGCGCGTTGAGGGTCCAGACCGGCACGTCGACCAGGTCCTCCGGCACGGCCGCTTCTTCGGACACCGGCGTCCCGGTCGCGACGGCCGCGGCGACCAGCAGCCGCCGCGTCACACTGGGCAGGACGGCGCGCGAGGCCGGGAGGCAGAGAGTGCCCGAGCGCCACCAGACGACGCTGGTGGTGGAGCCCTCGACCAGCTGACCGGACGCCGAGACGACAGCCGCCTCGTCGGCACCGGCGGTCACGGCGGCGGCGCGGATCTCGCCGAGCCACGCCAGGTCGGCGCCCTTGACGGTCGGCTCCCGGCGCCGGTCGGGCTCCGGGCAGACCCACAGGCGAACCGCCGCCGTCCGCTCGGGCGCCTGCCGGACCAGCAGGCGGAACTCCGGCCGTGCTCCGCCCATGACGAGCTCGACGCGGGGGAACCACCGCCCCGGCACCGGAACCGTCCGGACCACGGCGTCGAAGAACCGGCCGAGGTCGCCGGCCGCCCGGCCGCCGTGATCGCGGCAGGCGAACCGGAAGCGCTCGCGGTGTTCCGCCAGTCCGCGCGCCCGGCCGTCCTCGACGAGGAAGGAGTCGATGACGCGGACCTCGGCGGCCTGCGCCGTCGGCGTCAGCCGCGCGTGCTCGTCGTCCCAGCGCCAGGTGCTGGTCACGACGACGTTCCCCGGGAGTCCGAGGTGACCGCTCGCGCCCGGTAGGCCCGCAGCGGCGCCGCCGCCTTCAGCAGCATCTCCTCGTACTCTTCGCGGGTGTCGGAGTCGAGCACGATCGCGCCACCGGCACCGATGCTCAGCTCGTCGCCGTTGCGGACGGCCGTGCGGATCACGATGTTGAGGTCCGCCCCACCGGTCAGCCCGAAGTAGCCGAGCGTGCCCGAGTAGACGCCGCGGGCCTCCGTCTCCAGCCGGTCGATGATCTCCATCGTCCGCTGCTTCGGGGCGCCGGTCATCGAGCCACCCGGGAAGCAGTGCCGCACCGTCGCCATCGACGTGACGTCCGGTTTGAGCCGGCCGCGCACGGTCGAGACGAGCTGGTGGACCGTCTCGTAGCTCTCGACCGCCATGAACGGGTCGACGTGCACGGTGCCGATTTCGCACACCTGGCCGAGATCGTTGCGCAGCAGGTCGACGATCATGAGGTTCTCGGCCTGGGTCTTGGCGCTCGCGGCGAGCTCCGCGGCGATCTGCGCGTCGCGGACCGGGTCCGGGTGACGCGGCGCGGTGCCCTTGATCGGTTTGCTCTGCACCTGCCGGTCTCGTTCGATCTTCAGGAACCTCTCGGGCGACGAGCAGAAGACGGCGACGTCGTCCACGCGCAGGAAGGCCGAGTACGGCGCGGGGTTGACGCGCCGCAGCCTCCGGTAGAACGACGCGTCCTCCTCGGTGGACGGGACGTGCAGCTTGTTGGTCAGGCAGATCTCGTAGCTCTCGCCGCGGGTCAGCTGACGCTGGCACTCGTCGATGTCCGCTTCGTACCGGGCCTGGTCACGCACCAGGTGTTCGGCGGCGTCCGTGCCGCCGGCCGTCGGCACCTCTCCCTCCCGCTCCGCGGCAGGAGCCAGGTCCACCAGGTGTGCCGCCGTTCGGTCGAGCCACTCCACCGCGGCCTGCCGGCCGGCGGGGTCGTGGACGGCGAGCACGTAGGTGAGACCTTCCTCGTGGTCCACGGCGACGAGGCGGTCGGAGAAGATCCACGCCGCGTCCGGCGTCGGCGACGTGTGCCGGGCGTTCGCGCCGCACTCCGCCTTCAGCTCGTAGCCGAAGTACCCGACGTAACCGCCGGTGAAGTCGAACGGCAGGTTGGTCTCCGGAAGCCGGCGTTGCCGGAGGCGTTCCTCCAGGACGTCGAAGACGCTGCCGGTCGCCACCCGGACCCCGCCGGCGTCACGGATCTTGACCGCCCCGGTGCCGACCCGGTAGGTGAGCACCTCGCTGAGCGGACCGGAGTCGTCACCCAGGAAGGAAAACCGCGACAGCCCTCTCTCGACGCGACTGCTGTCGAGCCAGAAGCAGTTCGCCGAACCTTCGTACAGCGTGGAAAAGATCGTCTCGGTGTCGACGGCGGTCGGCACGACCGTGCTGATCAGGCGAAGCTCAGCGGGCCCCTCGCCGGTCCGTTCGGGCGTCCCGGACACGATCACCGGCCCCGCCGACACGGGAGCCGTCCGGCTTCGCCGGCTCAGCTCACCGAAGTTGCGGATGAGTTCGCGGCCGTGGCGCGAAGCGATCGACTCGGGGTGGAACTGCACCCCCCAGCGCGGGAGGGTCCTGTGCCGCAACGCCATCACCACGCCGTCTTCGGCTCTGGCGGTCACGACCAGCTCCGCGGGAAGCGGTTCCTGCACGCACAACGAGTGGTAACGCACGGCGACGAACTGGGCGGGTACATCGGCGAACAGGTCGTCACCGGTGTGCACGACCTTCTCCAGGTGGCCGTGCCTCGGCTCGGGCGCCGCGCCGACCGTGGCGCCGGCGACGTGCGCGATCAGCTGATGACCGAGGCAGACTCCGAGGACCGGCAGGGTGCTCCGGCGCAGGACGTCCGCGACGAGCCCGACGTCCCGCGCGTTCTGCGGCCGGCCGGGTCCGGGTGAGATGACGATGTTGTCGAAATCCTCCAGCCGCAGGCTCGCCAGCGCCGGGTCGTCGTTGACGATCACGGTCGGCTCGATCCCGTTGACCTCGGCGATCAGCTGGAAGAGGTTGAAGGTGTAGGAGTCGTGGTTGTCCAGAAGCAACGTGCGCAATCGGGGCTCCCGTGTCGGGGTCGGCACTGTCCGCGGTGGCGCAAGCCTGGATCGCCGGGGCGGAAAGACGCGGTCGTCGGTTCCGAGGTGAGGACCACGAGCACGTGCCGCGAGCGGCCCGCGGGCCGCTCGTCGTCGACGCCCTCGACCGCCGCGTTCGCGAGTGCCGCGACGTCGGCCCGTCACCGGCGGACACCGCACCCGCACGGACTGTCCGCACGACCGCCACCGGCGATCGGTGCGCGAGCCCGGGCCACGGAGTGGCTGTCCCGCCGTTGGGACCAACTTCTTGCGCCTACCCGACCATTCTTACCGTCTGGAACGCACGACAATATGGAAGAAGATATGCTGGTTGCCACAGCACCACGTTGAGGAGTCACGGCGTCGCCGCGGCCATTAGCGGCCGGGAACGGAAATGCGAAGCGAGAACGATCTTGTTCCAACAAGGGGGACACAACCCGCCCACTCGATGGATAGCCGGAGTTCACCGCCCGGCACGCCTGTCAAGTGAACGAAATGCCGGGTGTCGAATATGAGACTTTCCCGACTGGGTTGTAACAAATCGTCCACGCCGTCTAGCAGGGGGACCGATGGCTGATCAGGCACACAGGCAAGAACTCGCGGCGTTCCTGCGCGCACGCCGCCACCGCATCAAGCCCGCGGACGTCGGGATACGCAGCAGCGGCCGCCGTCGCACCCCCGGCCTGCGCCGCGAGGAGGTCTCGCAGCTCACCGGCGTCAGCGTGACCTGGTACACCTGGCTGGAGCAGGCCCGGAACATCACCGTGAGCCGGCAGGTACTCGACAGCCTGGCCAACGGACTGCAGCTCGACGAAGTCGAGCGCCGCCACATGTTCGCCCTGGCCGCCACGCCGCTGCCGGCGAGCCGCCAGACCGTCTCCCCGAGTTCAAGCCTGCGCCGGCTGGTCAACGTCCTGAGCCCGCACCCGGCCTACCTGGTCAGCCCAAGCTGGGACCTGCTGGCCTGGAACGACGCCGAAGCCGGTCTCATCGGCGATCCGGCCCGCTTCCCGGAGGACGAACGCAACATCATCCGGATGATGTTCACCGACAGTTCGCTGCGCCGCCTGCTGGTCAACTGGCGTGTCCAGGCCGCGAGCCTGATCGGCCAGTTCCGCGCGGACGCGGGCCGGAACGTCGGCGACCCGAGGTTCGACCAGCTCAGCAGCGAACTCTGCGCGACCAGTGAGGTCTTCCGGGCCATGTGGGACACCCACGACGTCGGCGGCTTCGGCTCGACCCGATGGGAGTTCGACCACCCGCGTCTCGGCCTGCTGACCGTCGACTACGTCCGCATGGCCGCCCTCGATTCACCCGAAATCCGCCTGTTCACCTGCATGCCCGCCGACGCGATCACCGCGGCGAAACTACCCGAACTGGTCGATCCGGACGTATCGCGGCAGCACGTCGGCTGACCACCTCGAGCGACCTTGCAGATCGAACAGGACGCCTCTACTCTTGACGCAAGAGACAACGTTCGTTCGGTAATCGAACACGAGAGGGCGGTGAACCCGTGGGTGGCCCGCGGTCTCCGACACGACATCCGCTTGAGATGAGCCCTCGCGTGCGAAATCAGACAATTTGCCTGAAGCGTATTTTTGGACCGGCTTCACAGCCAGGTCCACCTCTTCGCATCTCGATTTTCGAAGAGGCGAAAGCAACCGGCCCCTAAGCATTTTCGGGCAGTCGTATATTCCCCACCCGACCTGACTCGCACATCCCATTACAGAGACGCCCGGGAAGCAGATGAGGACTGTCGAAAATTTGTCCGGCGGCGATCCGTCAGGCACGCTTTCACGACTCGAACGCGTCGGAGTCCCGCTCTTTGTACGCGCTCATCGGGGTGTGCTTTGAGTGTATTCCTTCAAGGATCGACATAGCCCGATCCCGACGCACGCGCGGCTCGGAACCGGTCACCCGCCATCCGGCGTCGACGGCTCGCCGCCGACGGTTCTCGTACCGAAACCAGCAAGCCACCAACGGAAATCCGTTCAGGAGCGGGAACTTCCACGAGATCGGCCGATGACCAGGCAACATCGCCTTGGCCATCGCCAAGGCCCGTCGGCGGCACTCCGCGCAGAGCGCTCGGCTACCCTGCCGGCATCCGTCGTGCACGCCACTCGGCAGGCCTGTTGGGCCGCGCCTGCCGAGCCGTGGCCCAACGGCCCGCCGACACACCAGGCGAACGCCGCCCCTCCGGCAGCGGCCGGCGGACTCGACAGCCTGGTCCTACGACGGTCGGCAGCCAGCCCGCACAGCCGCACAGCTTCGCCGGGTCCGACTCCACCGCGACCGCCGAAGCCGACCGGCACATCGCCGAGAGGAAGAAGCAGGCAGCGCCCGAGGGACGGTGCCCGAGCGGCAACCCGGCCGTGGACCGCCGCCACGCGACCCGCCGGCCCGGCACGCCACGCGGGATGGCCCCGGCAAGAGCCGGAACCACCCCGCCGGACTCAGGCGAACAGGTCCCGGTTGGCCTCGGCGAACTCCCGGAAGCTCGTCGGCGGGCGACCGGTGATCTCCGCCACCGTGGTGGTCACCGTTTCGGCTCCCTCGTCGAGGTAGAAGTTGCACACCCCCACCAGCGCCTCGGCCTCGAACACCGGCACGCCGAACTGCGGCAACACGGAGAGCGCCTGCTCGTTGGTCATTCCCTGGTAGGTGATCACCCGGCCGAGCACATCCGAAAGCACCGACGCGGTCTGATCGTAGGTCAGCGCCTCCGGCCCGGTGAGCGCGTAGGCCTTGCCCGCGTGACCATCCTCCGTCAAGGCCCGGAGCGCGACGGCGGCGACATCGGCGACGTCGACGAAAGCGATCGGACCGCGGATGAGCGGGCTGCTGAAAATATTCGCCGAACGGATGCTGTCCGCCCAGTTGCGGGAAAAAGTCTGCATGTAGAAATTCGCCCGCAGGAATGTCCAGTCCACCGCGGACTCCTCGAGCAGGCGCTCGACCGGCCGGTGCAACCGGGCAATGGGCGTGAGTTCTTCGTCCGCCCGCCAGAGCGACTGCTTGACGATGTGCTCGACACCGGCCGAAATAGCCGCTTCGACGACGTTCGACTCGTTCCGGACCTGCTCCGGACTCATCGCCCCGAGCAGGAAAACCCTTGACACACCGTCCAATGCCGCTCGCACGGTCGACGGCGCCGCCATCTCGACGGCGACCGCGTCGATTCCCTCCTTGGCAGCCTTGCGGGCATCCTCGGCGGAATGATAAGCGGCACGGAACGGAATTCCGGACGCCTGCAACTGCGCGACGAGCGCACCGCCGACATTACCCCCAGCACCTGTGACCAGGATCACTGCACAGCCTTTCCGGTAGATTTTCCCACCGGCCAAGAGTAGCGCACTACCACAAATTCGACCTGCCGGAACCACAGACTCGAAACACCGGGCAATTGAGCCGTGGCGCCGGCCCGGCTTGCACGCGGCGGACGGTCTTCGGTGACGCCGTGCGCTCGATTCAGCTCTGCGACGTCAGCACGGTCTCCGGGGCCGCGGCGACCGGAGCCACCAGGTCCCGGCCGCGAGTCTCTTTCGCCGACCACACGGCGACCGCGCTGGCCAGGCACGCCGCGGCCATGTACGCCGCGACCAACACCGGGTTTCCGCCGCCCAGGGACAGCAGGCTGACGCCGATCAGCGGAGCCAGGCCACCGCCGAGCACGGCTGCGAACTGGTAGCCGACGGACACGCCGGTGTAGCGGACGCCGGTGTCGAACGACTCGGCCAGCAACGCGGCCGACGGGGCCAGCAGCGCGCCCATGGGCGGGGCCGCGAGAAGGCCGAGCGCGATCCACAGCAACACCGGGTCGCCCGTGCCGATCATCGCGAACACCGGGTAGGCCACCGCGGCGAGCAGCAGCGCGGCACCGATGAGCGTGTGGCGCCGGCCGATCCGGTCCGACAGCGCCGTGGCGACCAGCATCGCGATACCGGCGCCGACGCCGTTGAAAACCTGGCCGAGGAGGATGTCGCTGCGGCCGATACCGACACCGGTCGCGTAGCTCACCATGAAGGCGCTCGTCAGCGCCTGGGTCACGGTGGCGCCGAAGATGAAGAAGGACGCACGCAGCAGCTGACCCGGCCGCCGCACCAGCTCGATCAGCGGCGCTCGCTGCCGGTCGTCGGCGGCACGGCTGCGCAGGAACACTTCGCTTTCGACGACCTTCAACCGGACGAACAGTCCCAGGACCAGGAGCGCGGCGCTGAACAAGAACGGGATGCGCCACCCCCAGGTCAGGAATCCGTCCTCGGGCATCAGGGAGACCAGGGCGAGGACCGCGGTGGACAGGACGGACCCCAGCGGCCCGCCGAGCTGCACGACGCCGACGAGCAGGCCGCGCCGGGCCGGTGGCGCGTGCTCCGCGGCGAGCAATGTGGACCCGCCCCACTCGCCACCGACGGCGATTCCCTGGCACAGGCGCAGGAACACGAGCAAGACCGGCGCCCAGTTCCCGGCCGTTCCGTAGGTGGGCAGCACGCCGATCAACGTGCTCGCCACGCCCATCACGATCATCGACGTCAGCAGCATGGGCTTGCGGCCGTACCGGTCGCCGAGGTGTCCGAAGACCAGGCCACCGACGGGACGGGCCAGGTAACCGACCGCGAACGTCGTGAACGAGGCGAACGTCGCCACCGCCGGAGACAGGTTGGTGAAGAAGAGCCGGTTGAAGACGAGGGCGGAAACCGTGCCGTACAGGAGGAAGTCGTAGTACTCGATGGTGTTGCCGAGCAGGCCCGAGAAGATGACCCGCCGCAGCGGGCTCCCGTCCGGCGCTCGTGTTGCCTCGGTCACGGTGGTGTCCTTCCGTCGGAGGTGGGACGAGGTGGGCCAGCTGCCGGCAGGTGATCAGCGGAGGCACTGCCGCGGGAGCACACGACCGCGCGATCCGCCGAGTGCGCAGCGGGCGGCACCGGAGTCGACCGGACCGCTCGCGTGGCGGCGCCGTCGCGTGCGATCAACGCGCACCGAACTACCACCGCACGTGCCGAATCGCCGCACGGCATCAGTGATATCTCGACCGGCGATGCCCCCTATCACCTTTCCTCCCCCGGAGCATTCTGTTCGATGCGCACATTACACGACACAATCCTGAGCGATGTCAACGCTCACATAACAGATAGCCAGATATCCATAATGGGCAATCCATTCAGTAAGATCGCCCAACCGGAGGCACGCGTGCACACTTGCGGCCGAACAACGCAGCGGCTGATTCCCGTGCGCAGCCAACGATCCCGGGTCGACCGCAGGCCTTTTCAGCTTCGTCCATCGAGCCGGGACGATCGGTGACCTGAGTCTCCCAGCTGAAAGAATTAGCCATGATTCAAGTCCACCACAACCGCGCATCGGTGTACCCCGTGCACTCAGGCTAACCTGCCCGAGACTTTCCGCAGGACCATTTGTCGGTAGTGGTCGCAGCGAACTGCACCTCATCGTGGTCAGCGGCAAGAGAATCCCGGTGGGGATTCACCGCGCAGCCGATGCGCGGTGGTCATCCCGACGAACGTTGCGCGCTCGCGCCCAGCAAGAACCCGCACAGCCGGCATCGACTCCGGTCCACGACGACCGTTAGCGCGTATCGGATCGCCGCGGTGCGTACGCGGGAATCCCTTCGGCCGGCCCGGTTGTTCGGCGATCCCGCACGCACGGGACGTCGCCGACCAACGTGGCTGCCCGACTGGCCGGAACACCGATCCGTGGGGTAATACGTTGTCCGCGACTGAGCTGATCCATAACCCCGCGCTGAAGTTCGCCACTGCCGGCCGGGCTGTGACAGGTCGCCGGCACGATCCCCTTGTCGGAGTCGTCCACAGTCACAGCCTGCAGCCTCCCCCGGACGGAGACTCAACTCGAAATCCGCGAACGGCGGCGTCGACGCAGTCACGACGAGCGTCGGCTGGTGGGGCGCGCGGTGACTTCGCAGTGACGAGGCTGCTTTACCGTCGCGGTGTCGGTGATGGCCGGTTGTCGTACGGGTGGGAAGGGCGCTCATGCCGGATGTCGAAGGCGAGCCGGGTGGTCACGTCCGGGAGAAGTCCGTCCCCGGCGGGGCCTCCGGTCACGATCACCGGGAACCGGAGGCCTTCGCGGAGGCCAGTGCGCCGGTCGGTTCCCTGACCCGGTACTCCATCGGCGGGCTTCCCCTCTCCGCCGGAGGTGGGACGCCGCGGCGCGGGCCGGTCGGTGTCCTTCCCGCGCAGCCCGCGAGTGTCCAGCCCGGCGAACTCGTGCGGGACGTGGTGCGCGGCGCGGGGGTGCCGCTCGCGCCGGAGGTGCGCGACGAGATGTCGGACCGGTTCGGAGCGGACTTCTCCGCGGTCCGGCTGCACACCGACGCCGCCGCACGCCGGTCCGCCACCGCGCTCGGGGCCCGGGCCTACACCGCCGGCGACCACATCGTCGCGGGTGCGGGGACGCTCGACCGGCACACGCTCGCGCACGAGCTGGTCCACGTCGTGCAGCAGCGGCTGCTCCCGGCCGCCGGCACCACCCGCGGACTGCGGATCGGCGACCCAGCCGGCGGGTCCGAACGAGCGGCCGAGGCGGGGGCACGGGAGGCGCTGTCCGGCGACGGCGCACCGCTCGCCGGCCACGTCGACGCGCCGGCCGGCGGGGAGGGCCTGCTGGTTCAGCGACAGATCGACGCAGCCGCCCTTCCCGCGACGGTCCTGGCGCCCGACGCCGATCTCCATCAGCTGCGTAGCTACCTCGACAGCGTGGTGGACACCCGGAACGGCCTGACGTTCAGAAAAGTAGTCGCGGACACCATCGCCGCGTTTCCGGAGGAGGCCGAGGCAGCCTCTTTGTCCTGGCACTGGAACTCGCTGCGATATGTCCTTGATCCCACACGGGCGAATATGATTCCCAGCCGTTTTATCCGCGCCGACCTCGTCGAGCTCGCGGAAGGTGTCAACAGCGTTCACGGCACCGTCCGTGACGACGTACTGAGGCGAGCCCGGGCGATGCACGCCGACGCAACGAAATTTCTGAAGGACATACCGCTGACCGCACCGTCCCTGCGCGAGAAAGCCGCCAGAGTCGGAAAATGGCTTCAGTCCGGTGACCATGAACTGCCCGCGCACGACCTCGCCACCGTTAGGACGTTTCTGGACGACCTGGGCCCGGAGATCAACGCGCACTACAAACGCGGCCGCTTGGTGGAGAAGAACACGAGAATGGGGTTCGAGATCGAGACGGGGAACCACCTCCTGGTCCAGCCCGCTTACGTCACCATGGCCGAGAGCCTGATCAACGTCACGCTGGCGTCCACCGACCGGGTCGAGTTCCTCATCGACGACATCAAGCCGGAAGGACCCAGAGCACTCGTGCAGGTCGAGTTCCGGACCCGGCCGTTCACAAGGAAGCTGCTCAAGGACGCCAAAGAGCTGAAAACGCAGATCGACGCCGACCTCAAGAACTTTCCGATCCGCAATTTTGGCAAGAACGTCGCACAGTTGCCCATCGCACCCGCGAAGGGTGAATGGACGGGCACGCCCGAGCTAGACAGGCTCGCGCCAGGACTGACGCCGCTCACGAAGAGCGTGGCGCCGAAGATGATGCAGCACGTGACCCACTCCATTCCGTTGGCCCGGTTCGTGCGACTGCATCCCGAGCAGAAAAAACGCCTGATCCCGGGCTCGGAAAAGGCGGGAACGGTGGAGCAGCTACTCGAGTTCTTCCTGACGAAGAAGATCCTCCCCCAGACGCAAGGCGGCGAGATCGTGGTCAGCACCAGGGGACGAAATGAATTCGCTCCCAACGTCAAGTCGGCGCTGGACACGATCAGCGGCTTCCTGCCACCGGATCGCTTCGACAAGCTCGTCCGGACCGGAGCGTTCGCCAAGCTGCCGGGACGGGTTCGGATCGAAGCGCCCGGGGGGCAAGAACCGACCGGATCCATCGGTCGGTTGACCCGCCACGAGGAAATTCCGCCGTTCCCCACGATGAACGTCGAACAAGGAAAAGATCGCGCCCATCTGGCCGCGGAGGAGAAGCTCGCGCCGGTCCTGTTCGACCCGCGGCTGAAGGACCTCCGCGTGCTCGTCGAGCACCGGGGCGACGCGCTCGTGCGCGCCGTGAACGAGGCCATGCTGGGGAATCCGGTGGAGCTCGACAAGTACTTGGCGGTGTTCAAGGACCTGGACGACTCGAAGCTCCTCGGACTCAAGGACGAGGAGACGTTCGGTCACTGGTTCACCTGATCACGGTGTCAGGTAGCGCACCTCGATGTCGCGGCTGCCCGCGAGCCGTTCGGTCAAGTCGGCCTTGTCCAGCCAGCCGTAGGTGATTCCGTTCGCGTTCACACCCCGCACGAACGTTCCGCCGACGGCCACCGTCGCGTGGAAGTACCCCGGTTCGTAGTCGCCGATCCGTTTGAAGCCGACCGCGCTCCCCGTCGGGATCGCTTCCCCGCTCCACTTCGTTCCGCTGTCGAAGTCGAAGTACTTCAGCCAGTCCTGACCGCCGGTCCCCTCCAGCGTCTTCCGGTCGATCCGGCCGTCCAGCGCGAGGATGAACGCGACGATGTCGTAACAAACCCCGGTGGCGTAGTCCTCGACCCGTTCGGAGCCGTTCATCAGGTACCCCAGCATCCGCAGCCGGTCGTCTCGCGCCGCCTCCAACGCGGCTGCGCCGAACACCGTGATCTTGGGCTGGTTCCCATGGATCGGAACCGCTCTCAACTTGTAGCTGCCCGGTTTGCCCATCCACGTATCGGCCCTGGACCCCGACGTGGGCGGAGTCTGTGCGGGCCTGGAACCGGACTGGTCGCGCCGCTGGTCCGGAGCTCGGTCGGTCATGACTGGGATCCTTTCGGTACGAACGGGTTCGCGCTCAGGCCGTCGGGGCGAACACCAGCTGGGACAGCGCCCGTGACGGACGCGCCCCGATCTCGGTCAGCAGCTCGTGGTGGAACCGCCGGTATTCGCGCAACGCCTCCACGTGATTGCCCTCCGCGAGGTGCACATCGATCACGGCCCGGCGAGCGCTTTCCCGCAACGGGTCGGTCCGCACCGCGTGCAGGGCGATGTCCAGGGCGATCCCGTAGTCGCCGCGCGCCCGCAGCACCGCCGCGATCGCCTCCATCATGTGCAGCTGCAGCTGTTTGAAGCGATCACGCTCGAACCGCACCCAGTCGTCGTCCCAGCCGGGCAGCAGTTCTCCCGAGCCCAGGTCGAGCGTCGCCGTGCTCGGTTCCGCACCGCCGCTCAGCTGGGTTCGCGCCTCCGCCGCGAACCGCCGGACGTCGGATTCGACGAATTCCGCCACCGCCAGCAGCCCCTGGCGGTTGGCGACCAGTCCCGGCACCAGGTTGTTCACCCGCCAGATCGTCGTGCGCAACCGCGCCTGGGCGCGGTTCTCCGGGCCGTCACCCCACAACGCGGACGCGATCCGGCTCCGCAGGGAGGGTCCGCCGACGGCGAGGAACGCGACCAGCCGCTGCGCGCCGACCGCGAGCTTGACGACCGTGCCGTCGATCTGGAGCTGGAACCCACCGAACAGGGTGAGCATGCCGTGACCGGCCGTTTTCTGGGTGGCAGTGAACGTTTTGGGTGACAACTGGTCCCCCCGTCTTCTGCTGGGCCAGCGACTTGCTGGGGAACCGACAGTATCGGCGCGGCGCAACGGGGATCTCGGCGGGGAGACGGCGAACGATGAGATGCGGCGGTGATTCCACGGAGACATCGGCTCGCTAACGTGCCGTCCCGAACTGTGGCTCGAGAACCCCACCCTCGGCACGCGGACCCGAACCGAAAGAGGCGTCATGGTCGTCGTGAACACCTCCTACCCCGGTGTGTACGTGGCCGAGGTGCCGTCCGGTACCCGCTCGATCACCGGCGTCGCGACCTCGGTGACCGCGTTCGTGGGTCCCACGACCCGGGGTCCGGTGCACCAGGCCGTGACAGTCGACAGCTACGCGGGCTACGAGCGCACGTTCGGCGGGCTCGGGACCCCGGTCGGCTTCGCCGTGCGCGACTACTTCGCCAACGGTGGCGGGCAGGCCGTCGTCGTCCGGGTGGTCTCCGCCACCGCGGAAACGGCCGAGTTCCACCAGGCCGGCCTGCCGACGGGCCAGACCGGCCTGGTGCTGCGGGCGGCCGACCCGGGCCCGTGGGCCGACCGGCTGCGGATCGACGTCGACCACGACGTCGTCGATCCGACGTCCACGACGCTGTTCAACCTCACCGTCACCGATCCCGCGACGTCCAAGCAGGAGGCGTACCGCAACCTCACCACGACCGCGGGCCCCCGGTTCGTGGTCGACGTCCTCGCCGCGGGGTCCGCGCTCGTCCGGGTCGTGCCACCGGCGGGCGACACCGCGATCCCGCGGCCACTCGTCACCGGACCGGACACGGCGTTCGCCGTCGCGACGCCCACGTCGGTCGGCGCAGCGCTCGGCAAGGACGACTACGACGGCGAAGGGTTCGCCGACCGGCACCACGGGATCCGGGCGTTGGACCTCGCCGACCCGTTCACCCTGCTGTGCGTTCCGCCGACCGACCCCGCCAAAGCCGTGGACGCCAAGGTGATGGGCGCCGCCGCGCAGCTGTGCGTGCGCCGGCGCGCCGTGCTGATCGTCGACCTCCCCGGCGGCGTGGCGCCCGCGGGCGTGCCGAACGCGCTGGCGGCGGCGGGTGTGACCGGCGAAGCGGCCCGCAACGCCGCCGTCTTCTACCCCAAGCTGCTTCAGCGCGATCCCACCGCCGACGGGCGGTCCGGCGAGTTCGCCTCCTGCGGCGCCGTGGCCGGCGTGATCGCGCGCACCGACGCGACCCGCGGGGTGTGGAAGGCACCCGCGGGGGTCGACGCCGCGCTCGCGGGCGGTACCAGCCTCGCCGTCACCCTGACCGACGAGGAAAACGGGCGGCTCAACGCACTCGGTGTGAACTGCCTGCGCGCGTTCCCCGGGACCGGGCCGGTGGTGTGGGGAGCGCGGACCATGCGCGGCTCCGACCAGCTGGGCGACGAGTACAAGTACCTGCCGGTGCGCAGGCTGGCCCTGTACCTCGAGTCGTCGCTGTTCCGTGGCACCCAGTGGGCGGTGTTCGAGCCGAACGACGAGCCGCTCTGGTCGCAGCTGCGGCTCGCGATCGGGTCGTTCATGCAGGGCCTGTTCCGGCAGGGCGCGTTCCAGGGCACCACCCCGGCCGAGGCGTTCTTCGTCCGGTGCGACAAGGACACGACGACACCGGACGACGTCGCGGCGGGCCGGGTCAACGTGCTCGTCGGGTTCGCCCCGGTGCGCCCGGCGGAGTTCGTGGTCCTGCAGATCCAGCAGACGACCGCGACGCAGGCCTGATCAGGGAGGACACCGGCACGATGGCCGAGTACACCGTCAACGCCCACCGGCGGGACCCGTACAAGAACTTCAAGTTCCGCGTCCGCCTGGACGGCAGGTACGTCGCGGGCGTCAGCAAGGTCGGCGCGTTGAGCCGGACGACCGAGGTCGTTTCCCACCGGGACGGCGGCGACCCGAGCAGCAGCCGCAAGTCCCCCGGCCGCACCGAGTACACCGCGATCACCCTCGAACGCGGGGTCACGCACGACACCGCGTTCGAGCAGTGGGCCAATCAGGCGCACAAGTACGGCAACGGGCTGGGCTCGGAGCTCTCGCTGAGCGACTTCCGCAAGGACCTGGTGCTGGAGGTCTACAACGAGGCGGGGCAGCTGGCCATCGCCTACAAGGTCTACCGCTGCTGGGTTTCGGAGTACCAGGCGCTTCCCGAGCTCGACGCCAACGCGAACGCCGTCGCGATCCAGCACATCAAGCTGGAGAACGAGGGCTGGGAACGTGACCTCGCGGTCGTCGAGCCCACCGAACCCGGCTACCCGGGCTGATCTTGCTCGCCGCGGACGTGCTGGTGGCGTGGGAACAGGGCAGTGGGCGGGATTCTCTCGACCGGGCGGTGACGATGTTCGCCGCGTTCGACGGCGTCGACGTCGACGAGGCGGCGCGAACCGATGTCGCCCGGCGGGACGCCGTGCTTCTCGCGGCGTTGCGGACGCTGTCGGGGCGGTCGGTCGTCGTGGGGGAATTCGCGTGCACCGGTTGCGGGGACGCCCTCGACGTCGCGGTCGACCTGGCCGCACTGCCCGATCCCCCGCCGGCGAAGCAGCTCGAACTGGACGGCGTGCCCTTCGCGCTGCCCACCAGCGAAGACCTGCGGCAGATCCGCGGGATGTCCCCGGCACAGGCGCGTGCACACCTGCTGACGCGGTGTGCCCGGGGTCCCGGCACCCCGGACGGCGACCGGTGGGCGGAAGTCATGGAGGCCGCGGCACCGGCGAGCGCCGTCACCATCGCGGCCACGTGTCCCGAGTGCGCGAGCGTGACCAGGGCGGACCTCGACGTCGCGGTCCTGCTGTGGGCCGAGGTCGAACGGCACGCTCTCGATCTGCTGGCGGAGGTACACCTGCTGGCCTCGGCCTACGGGTGGACCGAGCGCGACATCCTGGCGCTCGGGCCGCGGCGGCGCGCCACCTATCTGAGGATGGCGGCCGGATGACCGACTTCCTGGACCACCTCGTCGACCGGACGCTGGGGCTGTCACAACCGTTGCGCCGGAACGCTCCCGTGGTCGTGCCCGCGGCGGAGCCCGACCCGCTGGTCGAAGCGGAACGGCCGAGCACCTCCCGGCCGGCGGAGAGCGGCGGCACACCCCCGGCCGCGACGGTGATCCGCGAGCAGGCGGTCCCGCGGCCGGCGACGGCCGGCCAGGCCGTCGAACGGGAACCAGCCGGAACAGAGCCCGGCTCGCCGGCCCTTCCGGTCGCCGGAGCCGAGTCCGAGCCGGTTCCGCCGGCTGGGTCCGCGGTACCGGACCGCCGGGCGGGACGCGACGCCGCCTGGCCGCTCCCCGGGCGAGTCGCCGAACCGGCGCGGCAGTCGACCCTCAGGCCACCGCGCACCGCGACGGCCACCCACGCCGAGCCCGAGCGACCGGCGTCACGACCGCCGGGCGCCGGCGACGACCAGCGCGGGACACCCGGCCCGGTCCCCGCCGATGTCGTCGCCGGCGTCTCCGGTGTGGCGGCCGAGCCCGCTCCCGCCGGCGCTCCCGTAGCACCCGAGGTCCAGGAGACCACCGTGACCGAGCAGTCTCCCGTGACCGACGCGCCCGTTCCGCCGGCGAGCGCGGTCGCACCGGTGGCCACGAGGGAGTTCGCGGCGCCCGCGCGGACCCGCCTTCCCGCGCCGGCGCCGGTCGCGCCGAACGTCACCGTCACCATCGGCACCGTCGTGGTCCGGCCCGCCGCCACGACGACCGCGGCACCCGCTCCCGCCCGTGCGCGACGGGCACCCACCCGGTCGATGTCGCTCGAGGACTACCTGTCCGGCCGCGAGGGGAAATGAGTCACCTGGCGGTGGCCATGGTCACCGCGACCCTCAGGCGGATCCTCGGCGACGTCCTGGCCGGCGCGAGCCCCGGTGACGTGCGCAGCGCCCAGGTCACCACCATCCGACCGTCGGCACTGGCCACTGTGGACACTCAGGTCAGCGGTGTGAACGTCTTCCTCTACCGCGCGGCACCCCGCGGCGCACCGGGGCTGGACGCGTTGCCCACCAGGCGGTCCGGCTCCGGCACGGTGGCCCCGGCCGTCCAGTGCCTCGATCTGGACTACCTGCTCACCTTCTACGGCGACGAGTCGACTTTGGAGCCACAGCGGCTCCTCGGCATGACGGTCGCGACGCTGGCGCGCCACCCGGTGCTGGACCGCGCCCTGGTCGCCGACGTCGCGGCCCGGGCGGTCCAGATCGACCCGGACGCGTGGGAACAGCACCTCGACCCGGCCACCGCGCCGGACGTCGTGCGGCTGAGCATGCTCCCGCTCGACCAGGAGTCGGCGACGAAGCTCTGGTCGGCGCTGTTCCACTCCGCCTACCGGCTGTCGGTCGCCTACCAGGCGACCGCCGTTTACGTCGCGGACGAGGTCCCGGCCGCCGTCCCGGCCGAGAAGCCGAAGAAGGTCCGCGTCAAAGCCACTCTGTTGACGCCGGACGCGGAGTGACCCGGTCGCCCGAGTGGTCGGCGGCGAACCACGGCCACCTCGCGGCGGCACTGGACGAGCTGGCCGGGCGCCTCGACCCCGACAGTGCGGAGCCGGTGCCCCGGACCGCGTGGACCCTCCCCGAGCCGCCCGCGCTCGACGCGCTGCGCGACGGTTTCGGCCTGTCCGGCTTCGAACGCGACGTGCTGTTGCTGTGCGCGGGGGTGGAGCTCGACACGGGCTTCGCGCACTCCTGCGCGAAGGCCCACGGTGAACCCGGCCGCACGTGGGCGAGCTTCGGCCTCGCACTGTCCACTCTGGACAGCCCGCACTGGGACGCCATTTCCCCGGCCGGTCCTCTGCGAGCGTGCCGCCTGGTGACGCTGACCCACCCGGAGTCACCGACCGCCGGCACCCTGCGGATCGAGGAACGGGTGTTGCACGCCCTGACCGGCCTCGACTACCTGGACCCGGCGATCGCGGCCCTCTCGGCACCCCCTCCCCCGGCGGCGACCGGGCACCCCGCCGCCGCCACGCTGGCACGGCAGTGGGCCGACCCGTCGACCCCCCACGTCGTGGTGCTCGGGCGCCACCGGGCCGATCTGCTGGCCATCGCCGCGACGGCGAGCGCCCGGGCCGGACTGCGACCGGTCGTCCTCGACGGCGCGGACCTGCCGCGGGACGTGCGGCCGCGCAACGAACTGGCGGCGTTGTGCGAACGTGAGAGCACACTGACCCCGACCGCGTGGGTCCTCGACCTCGTGGAGGCGGACGAACCCGCGCACCTCGCCGCGGTCCGGTTCGCCGGCCGGCTGAGCGCCCCGGTGGCGATCATCGCGCCCCGGCCGCCTCCGGGCCCGGCTCTGCCCCGGATCAGCGTGCCGGCCGCTTCGGTGGCCGAACGCGTCCTGCTGTGGCGTGACGTGGCGGACCGGGTCCCGGTACCGGAGGTGACCCGGCTGGCGGCGCAGTTCGACCTGGACGCGGACACCGTGCGCGCCGTGGTGTCCGAGGCGAGGGCGGCCGGGCAGGTCACGGTCGACGACCTGTGGCGCGGGTGCCAAAGCCACGCCCGGCCCGGCATCGATGCCGTCGCGCAACGTGTGGAGAGCCGCGCGGGCTGGGCCGACATCGTACTGCCGGCCCACCAGTCCACGCGGCTGCACCGGCTGGTCGCGCACGTCCGCCACCGGCACCTCGTCCTGGACGGGTGGGGCTTCGCGGGCGCCCGCGGCCTCGGCACCGCCGCGCTCTTCGCCGGGCCCAGCGGCACCGGGAAGACCCTCGCGGCCGAGGTGGTGGCCGGCGAGCTGCACCTGGATCTCTACCGCGTGGACCTGAGCCGGGTGATCAGCAAGTACGTCGGCGAGACGGAGAAGAACCTCAGCAGGGTGTTCGACGCCGCGGACGCCGGCGGCGCGGTCCTGCTCTTCGACGAGGCGGATGCGCTGTTCGGCAAGCGCGGCGAGGTCACCGACAGCCGCGACCGGTACGCCAACATCGAGGTCGGCTACCTGTTGCAGCGCATCGAAAGCTACCGCGGGCTGGCGATCCTGACCACGAACCTGAAGGACAGCCTCGACCCGGCGTTCCAGCGGCGGCTCCGGTTCGTGGTCGACTTCCCGTTCCCCGACGCGCGCTCGCGGGCGGCCATCTGGCGCACGGCGTTCCCGGCCGCGGCCCCCACCCGCGACCTCGACCACGACCTGCTGGCCCAGCTGACGATCACCGGCGCGGCCATCCGCGACACGGCCCTGTCCGCCGCCTACCTCGCCGCCGACGCGGGAGAAGCCGTGACCATGGCCCACGTCCTGGAAGCCGCCCGGGCCGAATACGCCAAACTCGACCGCCGGCTGACCGGCACGGAGGTCAGCGGATGGCCGACCTGACCGGCCGCGCGGAAACCGTGCACATCGAAACCCTCGTCGTCGAGCTGCCCGCCGCCGAGATCACCGCCCTGCTGGCCGGCTCGACGGCGGGACTGCGGGCCGCCGTCGAAACGGCCGTCCTCGCCGACGAGACCGTACGCCGGCGAGTCGAGGCGGCCCCTAAGAACATGTCTCAGCAGGGCTTGTGGTCGTCCGGCATGATCGGTCCCGGGCCGTCCGCGACGGAGCCTCGGTCAGAGCAAAAAAGGGATCCATGACCGGCCCGAACCCCGTCCTCACCCTCTCGGCAGCCCTCACCTGCTTCGAGAAACTCACCTACTGAGGCGTGGGGTCACCCAGGCGGATGATCCAAAGGGACGGGCCGTACACCGTGACCAGCTTCTGGCCGGTCCTCGCGCGGTAGCGCAGCTGGAACACCGGTGCGCCGGGCTCGACCCGGCACAGTGCCATGGCCACGATCTGGCCGGCGTGGCGCAGCGAGTCCGTGCTGGGTCCCGAGTAGCCCATGCCCCAGGCCACGTCGGACGCGCCGGTGACGCTCTCCGTGCCCTGCCACTGCGAGTCCTTGAAGATGCCGACTTCCAGCGGATGCGTCCCGTCCTCGGCCTTCCCCGAGCCGTGCCCGATCAGCAGGAACGTCGTCGTGCGGGACACCCCGACCTGCTTGGTGACCAGCGTCTGCCAGGTGGACTGGTTCGTCGAGTGCTCCCACGTGCTGCCGACCGGCCGGACGAACTCGGCCCCGAGGCCGGAGCTGCGCACCGCGTCGGCCCGGAACACCGTCGCCTCGAGCAGACCGGTGACCCGGCCGCCCTCGGCGAGACCCAGCTTCCCGGCCTGCAACTGGTCGGCCCGCGCCCGCAACGCCGTGTTCTCGGCCTGCAGATCCTTCACCACGGCGACGAGCTCGTTCCAGTCCTCCGCGCGGATCAGCTCGCCGGCACGTTTGTCATCCAACGACATCAGGGTTTCTCCTCAGAACACGATCGGCCGAAGACGGGTCAGCCGAAGACGTTGGCGTCGAACTTGGCGCTGTCGAACTTGCCCGGCTCCGGCTCGATGTCGAGCCAGAACCAGGTGCTGAAGTCCGCGCCGCGCACGTCGTCGACGGTGGGCAGGAGCTGCTCGACCGTGCCGTCCTCGCGGGCACGGTGGATCGCCAGGCCGTTGAGCATCCGGGTGGGGTGGTCACTGTCCACGACCGACCTCCCGTCGATCCGCAGCGTGCACAGCAGCCGTTCGACGCCCCGTTCGTGCAGCACGCTGACCAGGTTGGCCAGGCTGTCGGACACCACGTCGCCGGGAATCCACACCAGCGACGCCCGGTCGGCCTCGACGATCGCGTCCAGCAGGAGCGGCCGGGTACCGAGCACCCGCCGGGCATCGCCGTCGGAGATGCCCTCGGCCTCGGAGTAGGGCAGGTCGATCGTCACGGTCAGAGGCGGCCGGCCGGGACCACCGAGCGGCACCGGGGCGCCGTCGAACTCGACGGTCAGGCCGGTCAGCAACTCCGCCGGCGTGACCCGCTGGTCGTTCTCCACCTTGCTCCCGGTCCGGCGCAACGCCACCCGTTCCACGTGTAGGCCCGGGGCGGCCTGACTCGCGGGATCGGCTCTGGCCTGGGCCAGCGGCGCGAAGGTGGCGCGGCAGTCGGCCATCCGCGTCCACTTCTTCTCGCGCAGGTCGAGCAGCGCGATCGCGGCGTACTGGTGGATGATGCCGTCCGGCGGGAGGAACACCGGCTCGTCCTCGGCCGCCGGCCATTGGACGCCGGCGCCCGCCGGTGAGCCGGCCGTCAGCGCCGTGCGGGCCGGGATGAGCCAGTGGTCCCCGCAGGTCGCCAGCCCACCGGAGAACTGGACGGAGAGCCCGTGCTCGAGCTCGAGCCACCCGTCCGCGACCGGCACCGCGCCGTCGCTGTCCCACCGGCGCAGGATCACGGGATCCACCAGGTCGAGCGGCCGGGGGGCCGGTCCGTCCCAGCCGCCGACGGTCAGGTCGACGTCCGCCGAACCCGACACCCGGCCGAGGAACCCCGGTTCGCCGCGCCGGCTCCTGTCCCGGTCCACCAGCTCGACCCAGCAGCCGGCCGGGAACCCCGACACCGCGTCCCGCGGCGGCGCGTCGATCCGCACCCGGAGGTCGCCGCCCCCGGTGTCCGAAGCGAGTTCGGCGACCCGTGCGGTGACGGACCCGTTGTCCCGGGACCACACGAACGTGGGCCGGTCGCCGCCGTCGCGGATCTCCACGCGGTAGAGCTGGTTGCGCAGCCCCCGGTAGGCGGCCGACGACGGCACCAGCCCGGCGGGCGCATCCGGGTCGGCGACGGCTTTGGCCCGCAGGCCACGCGGGGTTCCGGTGTACGCCGGGGTCCACGGCGGGGCGACGTCCCCGGCCACGGTGTGGTGGTCGGGCAGCCACTGGACCCGCACCTGCCACACGGTGCGCGCACGGGTCGCCGTGTCGGCTCCGCCGAGCGCGACCTCCAGCAGCCGCGGGTCCTCCAGCGCGGTGACGTGCTCCGCCCACACGTCGAGGTAGACCACGTACCGGCCGTCCTCGAGGGGTTCGGCCACGCCGGGCAGGTCGGGCTGCTCCGAGAGCGGCAGGGGCAGGTCGTTCTCGCACAGGACGCCCTGCACGTAGTACCGGCCCTGCGAGACGGTCAGGCGGTCCCACGAGCACTCGCGCGGCTCCTCGCCGTCGGCGTCGGTGATCCGGAAACCGGCCGTGTCGACCGGAGCGCCGTGGGGGCCGATCGCGTCCCGCGCGGTCAGCTCGTCGTGGTAGCGCTGGATCTCGTGCTGCTCGTTCCAGTCGGCGTCGAGCGCCACCCTGCCCTGCTGCAGCAGCACCCCGCGGTACCGGTCGGCCCTGCGGAACGTCCGGCGGGTGAAATCGCCCTTCATGTCCTGCCTTTCCCCATGTCTGTGCGGTCGTGAGCCGGTTCAGGTGGCGAAGCACGTGCCGGCGACCAGACCCGGCCGCAGGTGCCCGTCGAGCTGGAACGCCAGCTCGGCGAGCCGCCGGCCCTGGCCGAGGTGGTGGTGCGCGCCCATCTCCCCTTGGTCACCGGCACCCGTCGTGATCTCCGGCGGGCACCCCGGGGACAGCCGGCAGAACGCGGGATGCGCCGGGTCGACCGAGTCGAACACCGGTTGCCCGACACCGGAGCCGAGGTGGCTGTGCCGGGCCTGGCTGCCGTCGGTGGCGGTCACCGCGCCGGTCAGGATCGAGTCGGTGGCGGACACCGTCCGCGCCGCCACGTCACCGAGCACCGTGCACGCGACCAGCTCGAGGTCGTCCGCCACCACGGCCTTCCCCCGCGCGTACACGACGCTGTCCTGGGCCACGACCCGCCGGCCGGGCAGCTCGACGCTCTCGACGACCGAGCGCAGCAGCCGGCAGGTGTGCGCCGCCGGTGACGTCACCGTCTCCGCCCCCAGGCCACCCAGCACCGTGCAGCCGGACACCACCAGCGTGTCGGGGAGGCCGTCGTCCGCCCGCACCCCGCGCTCGATCGAGAGGCCGTCGAGGACCAGCCCGGTCGGCACCGGCGCGCGACCCGGCCGGGTCCGGACGCGGACGCCGCCGGCGAAGTGCGGCCGGACGCCCACCGGGACCAGTACGCCGGCCGCGGTCGTCGCCGCGGCGACGACGAGCAGCCGCTCGCCGGGACGCAGCCGCAGGTCCAGGTCCTCGGAGTAGGTGGCGCTGTCGGCGACGACGATCACCCCGAAGCGGCCGGCGGGGTCGGCGGGCAACGAGCTCCACGCCGCCGCCGCGTCGGCGACGCTGGTGAACGAGCCGGACCGCTGCCGCACCACCGCCCGCCAGTCCGCGGCGGACGGGCTCGGGAAGTCCGCGGCGGCGAGGGCACCCGCGAGGGCCGGGCCGCGGTAGTACGAGTGCGCGCCGAGGTCGCCGGGCGCACCCGCGTGGTAGGCGACCTCGACGAGCGGCGCCCCGGCACGACGGCCGACCGTGAGGCGGCCCAGCTCCGGGTCCACGGCCACCTGCCCGTCCGCGGGCTGGTCCCACGCGCTCAGGTCGGCGGCGCACAATGGCACCGAGGTGCCGTCCACGACGACCGCCACCGCCGGTCCGGCGGCACCGCCGGCGAGCGCCGAATGCAGGTCCAGCCGGGTGAGCGGCCGCGCCTCCGGGGTGAACAGCGGCGTGTCCCGGCCCGCCGGGTCGAACGTCCACCGGCCGCGTCCGCCGTCCACCGCGCGGGCGTGCACACCGCGGTACGGGTAGCTGTCCAGCCGCCACAGGTACACCCCGATGTTCGCGACGTTGTGGCGGGCCACCCCGCCGGTCATGTCGCGAACGTCGGCGCCGCGCGCCACCTCGTCTTGCGCGGTGCCCAGGCGGGCCAGGCCGGCCGTGTCCCGCAGGTCCGGGAGCGCGAGGCGGCCGGGCCGGACGTTGTCGACGTGCTGGGTGACGCGCAGGCGGGCGAAGTACTCCACCACGGCCGCCGGCCGGCCGGTGACGTCGGCGGCCATCCCGCGCAGACCTTCGGCCGTGCCCTTGATCCGGCCGGTGTGGACGCTGTGCGCGACCAGCGCCCGCGACGGCGCACCGGTGAGGGTCCGGCCGCCGGCGAGGTCCAGCAGCAGCGGGAGCACCTCGGCCCGGCACGTCTCGACGAACCAGTCGTCGTAGAGGCGGTCGACGTCGTGACGGACCCGCCGGTACTCGTCCTCCAGGGGCGCGAGCAGCGACCGCAGCGGGTGGCCCAGGTCCGCGTCGCGGGTCCGGACGTACTGCGGGAGCAGGTCGTACATCGGGTTGCCGGTCATCCGGGCACCTCCCGCACCACGATCTCGTGGACCACGAGCAGCTGCGCCGCGACCACACCGGACAAGCCGAGCCGGGCGGGCAGCGCGTCGAGCACCTGGGCCACGGCCACCGCGGCGCCGTGCCGGTGCAGCGCGGTGGGCCGGACCGCCGCGACGCCCGGCACCCGCTGCGCGACGGCCACGATCTGCGAGAGCGCGACCGGCTCGGCGATCGCGCGGCCATCCGCACCGAACGTGTCCCGCACCGCCGACGAAACCGCCGTCGTGACCCGGGTGTCACCGGGCTTCTCGAGCACGATTTCGAGCGACACCTCGAACTCCACCTCCTGGCACTGCTGGACGTCCAGGTCGCCCTCCGGCGACCGGACGGCCCGCAGCGCGGCCCGCAGGTCGTCCACGACCCGGCCGGCACCACCGACCGGAACGACGTCGAGGTGCACGACCGGGCGGGTGCCCTTGCCGAACACGGTCAGCGCCGCCGTGCGCACGCCGGCGAACGCGAGCGCGAAGGCCAAGTGGTCGGCCGGCGACACGACCCGGTCCAGAACGCCTGCGGCGTAAGGGATCCGCGCGAGGTCCACGGGACGGCGGTCGGTGCCACCGGTGGCGGGCACCGGGTTGTCCACCCCGGTGACGCCGAGCGGGCTGATCGGCAGCAGGCGCAGCGTGCCGGCCCCGACGTTCGCGGCGCGCCCCGCCGCCGTCCGGTAGACCGCCACGACGTTCCCGGTTCCCGTGGTGAGGCGGGCGCCGTGCACGCCGTCCCCGAACCACACCACCGCGGTCCCGTCGGCTTCCACCCGCACGCGGAACACCCGGTCTGCGGGGCCGGCCGACAGCATCTCGGGTACCTGGGCCCAGGACACGTCGTCCACCCGCACGTCGAGTGTCGACCGGAAGCCGTCGCCGGTGGCGGCGGGCACGTGCCCGACCACCGCTCGCCGGACCGGGAACCGCTGGTGGGTGGCGGATCCGTCGCCGCTGCCGAGCACCTCGGCCACGGTCTCGCCGGCGGTCGCCGCGACCACGTTGCCCAGCACGGTCCCGGACGCCTGGACGATCCCGGACGCCAGGGGCGCGGTCAGCGCCAGCGTCGATCCCGTCGCGGCCGCGACGATCCCGTGCTGGGCTAGGAGTTCACCCCCGGTGTCGCGGCCGACGACGATCACCGGTGCCCCCGGGGTGAACGGCACCGGCTCCGCGAGATCCAGCACGGGCCCGGCGATCTCGGCGGTGTCCGGTTCGTCGGCGAGGGTGAGCTGTTCGCTCTGCGCCAGCGCGGTGGTCGTGCGGCGGGTGAAGCCGTCGAACGGGTCCGCCCCGCCCTCGATCACCGCCTGGGTGACCGGGCCGCTGACGGCGAAGCCCGCCGCGGCGCTCGTCCGGACGGCCAGCACTTTCCGCAGGACGTCCGTCTTGCCCGGCGCGCGCAGCAGCAGCCACGACCCGACGCCGATCGACGGGTGGTCGCCGGCCAGCTCCACGGCCGGCCCGTCGTCAGCCGGGTCGGTGGACGCCACGACGTCGAGACCCGGCCAGTCGGCGGCGTCGGCGCCCCCGTAGTCCGACTTGACGGCGGCCGGCATCGCCGTCCAGTCGGGTGCGTTGTGCCCGAAGAGTGCGGTGCGCACGCGGAAGACGTGCACCTCGACGCCGGCGTCCGCCGGCACCGTGACCGGCTCGACCCAGCCGAGAGTCGTCACCCCGGGCTCCGGCTGTCCGGTGTGGACACCGGAGAGCACCCGCGGGTACGCCGACGAGCCGACGCGGACGAGGACGAAGTCACCGGCGCGCAGCGTGGTTTCCCGGACCCGCAGGCCGGTCACCACCCCGCTCGGCCGCTGCGGCCGCCGTTGCCGCAACGGGACCGAGTTCCGCTCCGGCCGGGCCCGCAGCTCGGCGGCCGTCTCGAAGACCTGCGTCGTCCCGTCCGGCCCGGGAATGCTGTGCACGGCCGTGCCGGCCGCCACGACCACCTCGGGCACCTGTCCCGCGGTGAACGACAGCAGCACCGACGCGCCGATCGCGGGGACCGGTTCGGCCCCGACCGCGCGGCCCAGCTCCAGCGCCGACCGTTCCTCGACCGCGGTCGCGACGTACCCCTCCGCCGCGATCCGGTCGCGGTAGAAGTCGAGCATGTCGACCACGGTGGCCCAGGCGCCGACGAGGGCCACCGCCGGGTCGTCCGGGTTGTCCACCGCCAGCTCCGGCAAGCCGGTCCGCAGCGCGTCGAGGCACCGGCGGACGACGACGTCCCGCGTCACCGGGCCGACCCCAGCACGAAGTCGATCGCGCCGAGCCCGGGCCGGTCCGGATCGCTCACGCAGCTGACCACCTCGTACTCGCCGAGGACGATGGTGCCGGCGGCGAGTTCCCCTTCGGCCCGCCGGCCCCACCGGTGGAACCGGTTGCCGATGGCCGGATCGTCGCCGGTGTCGACCCACCGGACGCCGGGTACCGCCATCGCCGCGGCCACCACCCGGCTCAGGTGGACGGGGCCGGCGAAGGAGAAGGCGTCCGGGTGGAAGAACCCGGGACGGCCGTCCCGGGTCAGCCCGGCCGTGAACGCATCGCGCAGGCCGGCCAGCACCTCGGCGGGCGCGGCCGAGGGGCGCGGGTACACGGTCAGCCGGATGTCGAGCGGGACGGCGACCGCGGCCACCACCCGCACGTCCTCGCCCGCGACGGCGTGCCGTGCGATGAAGCCGGCGATCCGCGCCAGGTCGGGCACGACGCCCGCCGGCGGGTCGATCACCGTCGTCACCGTGTGCCAGGACCCCGTCCAGCGCCGGACCGACCACGCGCGCCCGACCGAGGGGTGGCGCATCGCGATCTCCGAGTGGTCGGCCTCGGTCACGGCTCTCGCGAGGACGTGCGAGCCGTGCGGCGCGAGCAGCCTGGCCTGCTCGGTCGGCTGGGCCGCCGCACCACCGACGGCCGGGACGCAGTTGCGCACCCGCACCCCCGCGACCGGCGTCACCAGCTCGGTGACGGCTCCCGTGCCCACGTTGCCGTCCGGGCCGCCGCCGATGCGGTAGGACGCCCGCAGCACCGTTCCCGGCACGGGTGCGCGGCCCTCCCGGCCGTCGCCGAACCGGAGCCGCGCGGTGCCGTCCTCGGCCTTCTCGACGACGTAGTCCGCTGCGGACCGGCCGCTGCCGACGAGGTCCGCACGCACCTGCCACGCGCTCACTTCGTCGTGCAGCGCCACCATCGCGGGCACGGCCAGCGTGGGGTCGATGACCAGGGCGTCCGTCGCCGGCCGCCCGACGGCGTCGGAGTGCTCGTAGGGCACCGCGTAGGCGAGTCCCGGCCGGGCGAGCCGGGGCCGGAACGGGCCGTCGGCAGGCACCGTCGCCGGGGCGACGGGTTCCCCGGCGACCAGCCGGCCGTGCTCGGCCAGCACCACGTTGCCGCGCACGACCGTGGTGGGTTCGAGCCCGCCGTCGGCGGTCGGGAGCCGCCAGAGCCGAAGCGGGGCGCGCGGGGCGTCCTGCGCGTGCCAGGTGACGGTGACCGAGTCGGGATCGTGGCGCACGACCGGGTCCTCGGTCAGCCGGACGACACAGCTGCGGGCGGCCCCCGCGTCCTCGAACACGAGCACATCTCCGGCGCGCAACGCGAGGTCGGCCGGTGCGCCGGCCAGCCGGGCGCTGGTGGCCCCCGCGGCCAGCTCGGCGCGCTCGGCGTCGCGGGTGTCCACCTCGATGGTGTTGCGGGACGGGCGGACCGTGACCGGGTGCACCGTGTGGAAGACGCTCTCCCCACCGGGCGTCGACACCTCGAGACCGGCGTCGAGGGTCGTCACGTCCTCGCCCGTCACGACGAGCCAGGTCCGCGCGGCGGCGCCCTCGTGCAGCGGGTAGTCGAGCAACCGGGCGTGCCGTCGCACCGACTCGCGGAACCGGGCCGTCCCCAGGTACGCCTCCGTCGCCGCCGAGTCCTGCGCGTAGGCGAGGTGGTCGCCGAGGTAGGCGAACAACTCCGTGAGGACGACGCTCAGGTCCGCCGGGCTGTCGTCCCGCCGGTCGGGCAGAGCGGCCGCCAGCTGGTCGAGCAGCAGGCGCCGCAGCCCGGTGTAGTCGCGGGCGAAGTAGTCGACTGGTACCGGAACACCGGTCATCACACGACATCCCGGGTCAGCAGGACCGTTCTGGCCTCGGCGCCGGCCCGCGTCCGGTACCGGACGCGGATGCTCAACGTCGAGTCCGCCACCTCGGTATCGACCGCCTCGACCTCGATCCGGTCGGCGAGCCACTGCTGCAGCGCGCCCCGCAGCAGCACCCGCAACGCGTCGGCCAGTTCGCCGCCCGCGGGTTCGAACACGAGCTGGCGGACCCCGCTGCCGAACGCCGGGCGGTTCACCCGCTCTCCCGGCGCCGTGAACAGGACCTGTTCCACCAGGCCGCGGACGTACTCGTCGTCGTCGGCCCGCGCGGTCCGGCCGCGGCCGTCGACGCGGAAGGGAAACCCGATGTGCACGCTCACATCCCCCTGACGCGCTGCTGGGTCACGGTGACGACCAGCGGCGTGCCGGTCGGCGTGCACACGGACCGGCTGTCGGACAGCAACACGGGCACCCCGCCGGCCCGCACCCGGACCGCGCCGACCCACTGCGCGCTGACGCACGGCCCGTTGCCGGACGGCAGCGTGAAGGGACAGCCCGCGACCGTGTGCACGGTCGTGGCGGGCAGCACCGGCGCGCCGCCGAGCCGCACCCGCGGCTGGACCGCGGTGGGCTGTGCCGGGCCGCCGTGGGAACAGGTCACCACCGCCCCGGCCTGGATCAGGAACCCCGGCATCAGGTCACCTCCAGCGCACCGTTGTTGACCGACACCGACGCCGGCGTCAGCGCGACGCTCGACGTGCCGGCGGTCAGCTCGATCCCCCCGGCGGACAACGAGAAGCGCAACGCGGTGGGCACGACGGGCGGGGAGACCTCGATCGTCAGGCCGCCCGTCCCCGGCAGGTCGTCGGCCACGACCTCCACGCCGTCGGTGCGGAACACCTTGGCCGTCGGCAGCCCGGCGCTCCGCGGCAGCTGGCCGGTGGACCAGAAGCACCCGGTCCAGATCGGCGAGTCCGGGTCACCCGCCTCGAACTCCACCCAGATCGCGGCCCCGACCGGCGGCACCGCGACGAGCCCCACCCCCGGGCCCGCGTAGGGCACGCACGGCAGCGCCCAGCTCATCCGGCCGTCACCCAGGACCGCCGGGCAGCTGACCTGGACCCGCGCCAGCCGCAACGGGTCCACGTTGGCCACGACGGTGCCGCGGTACTTGCCGAAGAACGTCTTCACGGCCGCACCACCACCGTCGTCGAACCGACACCTTCGCGCGTCAGCGTGAAATCCTGGGTGTAGGAACCCCGCGCGATCGAGTGCGTGACGCCGCGGACCCGGTACAGCCCGTCGTGCTGCCAGCCGACACCCCGCACTCCGACGGTCTGCCGGGGCCGCAGGACACCCGGGTACCGGGTGCTGTCGACCTTGCCGGTCGCGGTCACCGCGTCCGCCGACTCCTCCGCCCGGGCGTTCGCCGTGGCCAGCGCCTCCGCGGCACTCGCGCCACTGTCCCGGTAGGACACCGTGCGGGCGCCGGCGCCGTTGGTCAGCCGGACCGGCCGGACCGCCAGCGGCGGCCGGCCGCCGCCGAGCCCGACCACCGGCACGGCCCGGTTGGTCCGCCGGTCCTGGACGAAACCCCGGACCGACGCGGGCGCCAGCCCGTCCACCCGGAACGAGAGGCTCTCGACGTTGCCGAACGGCGCGGCGCCGTAGGACACCGCCGGCGCGACGTCCCCGCTCGGCACCGCGGGACCCCAATAGGCCGTGCTGGACCGGGGAAGCGGCCCGGCGGCGAGGTGGAACACGTACCCGTGCCGGGCCGCCATCGCGGTGAGGTGGCCGAGATCGGTGCCGGTCTGCACGGCGACCCGCTCGACCGGCGTCGGCACGTCGGCCGAGGGAGGCGGCACGACCAGCGGGACGATGCCGTAGCGCCCGTACCGCGCGAGCAGGCGGGCGGCGATCACGGCGTCGCTCTGCGCGGGGTACTCCGCGTTGCGTTCCTCGACGTCCATCAACACCCCGAGGTCCTCCCCCGTCACCACGAGCTTCGGCGGGTCGACGGTGAGCTCCCGGCAGGTCACCACGCCGTCGATCAGCACGTGCGGCAGCCCGGCCACCGTGACGACCACCACCACCCGGTGGAACCGTTCGAACAGGCCGCGCGAGAGCACCGGGTAGTCCGCGACGGCCGCGATCCCGGACCGCCCGTCGGCGACGACGAGCTGGAAGCCGGAGCGGCCCGACTCGGACAGCCGCACCTCGGCGGTCTCGATCTTCGCGGTGACGTCGGCGGGTACGGGCAACGGCACCCCCGCGCCCGACAGGACGGTCAGGGTCGTTTTGACTTCGTGCGCCACCGATCCTCCTCAGGCCACGGGGAACGGGATGCGCACGGCCGTGCCGATCCGGTCTTCGCCGGTCAGCTCGTCCGGGTGCAGCACGGGGTTCGCGTCGCACAACCGCCAGAACAGCTCGGCGTCGCCGAGGTGGTCGGCGCTGATCAGGTCGGGGCGGTCGCCCCGGGTCAGCACGTGTTCCGCCACGACGTGCAGGTCGTCGACCTGGGGCAGGAACCGGCGGCGCAGGTACCGGCACGGACGCCCGTCGGCCGTCTCCAGCGACGCGACCTCGGCTCCGTGGTAGCGGCTCGCTGGATCCGTCACGACAGCACCGCGCGCGTCACCGCGGCGACCACGGGCGCCGCGACCCCCGCCACAGCGGACCGGGTCGCGAGCGCCTCCTTGGCCACCTGGTGGGCGAGGAAGATGTGGTGCCCGGCATCGGTGACCGGCAGGTCGTTGTAGGACAGCACCCGAAGGCTCAGCTGCACCTGGGCACGCACGGGGTTCAACGCGGCGTCGAAGGCCTGCTCGGTGATCGTGAAGGCGGTGAGCCGCACCGGCAGCACACGCGTCGCGCCCCACACCAGCAGCGTCAGCGGAGCCGCCGTGGGCAGCAGTTCGATGGTCCCCGCGGCGGCGAGCGCCTGGTTGCCCAGCACGGTCGCGGTCTTCGGGTAGAGCAGCATCTCCAGCGCGGCGAGCGGCCCGTGCACGTCACCGGCCGCCAGCGGCCCGGTCGCGTCCGCGGCGTCGATCTCCGCGGTCAGGCTGATCACCTCGACCGGGGCTCCCACGATCGGCGGGTTGGGATCGGCCTCGTTGCCCGGAACGGTCCGCAGGGTGAGCGACCGGGACAGCTCGTCCGGGTTGTACTGGAAGACGATCAGCCCGGCGACGGGGTTGCGCACGTCGAAGGCGACCAGCGCACCCCGCGACGGCCGCGGTGAACTCGACAGCTCCGCCATCAACCCCGCCCCGGTCCGGTCCCGAATCGCACGCGCCGATGGTCCGGCCCGGACGTCACCCCGGCGTCACCGGCGTAGCCCCGGCGGCCGCACCGGCGGCGGCCATGCCGGCATAAGGCCGTGTGCCCGCCGTGACACACCGGTGACACCGTGCCCGGCAGCTTCGGGGTGTCCGCGGACACCCGACGCGACCGCCTTTCGGGTCGACAGCCAACCGTGACCGGCGGCCAACTCGGCTACGCGCCGGACGACATCGCCGATCGTCCGGCCGGGCGTGGCGGAAAGCATCCGCCACGCCCTTGCCGATCCCCGGCCGATTTCCCGGGCGGTTCCGGGGGTTCGCGGCCCTCGCGACGTCCACGCCCTCGGCGGCGGCCGACGAACTGCGCCGGGCCGTCGCGAACCTCGGGTTCGACGGGGCGCTGGTGCACGCGAACTCCCGCGGCCAGGCCCTCGACGAGCCGCGCTTCCGGGACATCTTCGAGGCCTACTACCGGCGCTTCGGCGGCCCGGAGGACGAGCTGCTGGCCACTGGGACGTTCGGCTGGCACCACGACGCCGGGCTTACCGCGCTCCGCCTGATCGTCGCCGGGGTCTTCGACCGGTTCCCGGGGCTGCAGCGCGAGCACGACCGGCTCAAGAAGGTCCTGACGGATCCCGCGTCGCTACCTCCCTTGCCGGCGTACCGCCTGCGGCGTCGGCCAGGCTCGGCCTCGCCAAGGCCGCGGTGGCCCGGGACCGCGAGAACCGCGAGAGCGGGTGCCGCACCAGCGCTGGGGCCGGCCGGAGCGCTTAGGGGTTGCACTAGGGGTCTTGACACAACTTAGCTGGGACGTAGATCAAGTGCCGGCCGCCCGAGAACGAACCCGCTTGGTGCCGACAGGCCGGTTCAGAACACCGAGCGGACACCGAGCGGACCTACCGCAGCGGCGCCGGCTTGCTCCGGATGAACCCATTCCTCAGCCTGACACACGAAAGGATGCTCATGTCGCCCGATCTGTCCTACAAGGTGCATACCGCCGGGGAGCCCGGTATGCACAAGACCTCGGTTCTGGTGACGGGAGAACGGGACGCTCTCCTGATCGACGGTCAGTTCACGCTCGCCGAGCAGCACCGGGTGCTGGCCGACGTCATCGACTCGGGCAAGCGGCTCAAGACGGTGTTCGTCAGCGCCGCCGACCCCGACTACTACTTCGGCCTTACCGTCGTCCGGCAGGCGTTCCCGGACGTCGAGGTGATCTGTACCCCCGCGACCCTGGCCAAGATCGAGCAGACGTGGCGGCACAAACTCGAGACCTGGGCCCATCTCGGGACCAACCTGACCTCCGACGTCGTCATCCCCGCGCCGGTCGGCTCGGGCCGCTTCGAGCTGGAAGGCCACACCTTCGAGATCCGCGGCGCCCACCCGGACCTGGAGTGGCGCACGGAATACGTGTGGCAGCCCGAGGACCGCGCCGTCTTCGGCGGCGCGCTGCTGTGGGCGGGATTGCACGCCTGGATCGCGGACTCCCCCACCGCCACCGAACGGGCCGCGTGGGACGAGGTCCTGGCCCAGGTCGAAGCGCTGGACCCGCGGCTGGTGGTGGCCGGCCACGCGGCCGCGGCCGCGCCGACCGACGCGTCGGTGATCGCCGAGACGCGCTCCTACCTGGCCGCGTTCGACAAGGAACTGGCCGGCGCGACCGACTCCGCGACGCTGCGGGCCGCCATGCTGCGGCACCACCCGGACCTCGGTCTCGGTGTCGCCCTGGAGCTCGGCAGCAAGGTCGCCACCGGCGAAATGACCTGGGGTTGAGCGGATCGGCCGCCGGACGGGGCCCGGGTGCGGTGCCGTGGCGTCACGCCGCGGTGGAAGGCGTGTTGACGGCGGTCTTGATGTTCGTCGTGGTGACGGTGACGCGCTGGCTCCTCGACCCGACCTCCCCCGTGTACGTCGCCGACCTGCGCCTGGCCCTGGCCGTGATCGGCGGCTTGGTCGCGCTCGTCCTGCTGGGCCTGATCCTCAGCCCGCCAGGCCGCCGGTCCGGCGCCCACCTGAACCCGGCCGTCAGCGTCGCGCTGTGGCTGATGCGGGCCTTTCCCGGCCGCGCGGTGCTTCCGTACGCGGTGGCGCAGCTGCTCGGCGCGCTCGCCGGCACCGCACTGGCCCGCCTCGCGTGGGGGCCGGTGCTCGACGCGGCGGCCCTCAGCGGCGGGCTGGCCCAGCCCGCGCCCGGGCTGCCCGTCCCGGCGATCTTCGCGATCGAGGCGCTCAGCTTCGCCGCGGTGACGCTGCTCGTCGGCTTCTTCCTCGTCCACCCCGAATACGTCCGGCCCATGCCCTACGCCGTCGCCGCGGCGGTCGGGCTGATCATCGCGCTGCTCGGCCCGATCAGCGGCGGCGCGGCCAACCCGGCGCGCCAGCTGGGGCCGGCGCTGGTCAGCGGGAACACCGCGAACCTGTGGGCCTACCTCACCGCGCCGCTGCTGGGCGCGGCGCTCGGCGCCCTCGCCCACCGCTTCCTGATCCCCCACTGCGCGCCCCCGCGGACCCACTGCCTCAGCGGCCGCCCCGCACCCAGCTGATCCCCACCCGAAACGGAACCACCATGTACGTCATCGAGGTCCCCGCATACGGCGGCCCGGAAGTCCTGCGGCTCACCGAGCACGCCGACCCCGCGGCCGAAGCCGGCCTGGTCCGGGTGCGGCTGGGGGCGACCACGGTCAACCAGGCCGACGTGAAGATCCGGTCCGGGGCGGCCGCCGGCCGGCTCGGCACCCTGGTGCCGCCCTTCGTCCTGGGCTTCGACCTCGCCGGCACCCTGATCGACGACGCTCCCGGCCTGCCCGCGGGCACCGTCGTCGCCGGTTTCCTGCCCTGGTTCGAGCTCGGCACCGGCCGGGGCACCTACGCCGAGATCGTCGTCGCCGACCCGAGCTGGCTCGCCCCGGTCCCCGCCGGGGTCGACCTGGTCGACGCCGCATCCGTGCCGTTGAGCGCCCAAACCGCCCAGCAGGCCGTCGACCTGCTCCGGCTGCCGGCCGGCGCGACGGTGTTCATCACCGGCGCGGGCGGGGTCGTCGGACGCTTCGCCATCCAGCACGCCGCCGCCCGGGGACTCGAGGTCATCGCCTTGGCCGGTCCCGGCGAGCAGGACGAACTGCGCGCACTCGGCGCCCGGCACACCGTCGCGCGCGGCGCCCCGAGCGACGTCACCGCGGCTCTCCGGCGCCTGCTTCCGGACGGGGTCGACGGCGTCTTCGACACGGCCCTGCTCGGTGACCCGCTGCTGCCCGGTGTGCGCAAGGGCGGGAGCTTCGTCTCCGCGTCCCAGCCCCGGGTCCCCGCGCCCGAACGCGGCATCCGCGTGTCGGCCGTCCACGGTGCACCGGACGGCATCCAGCTCGGGGAGATCCTGGACCGGCTGGCGACCGGCCGGCTCACCACCCGCGTCGCCGGGGTCCTGCCGCTGGACAAGGCGGCCGAAGCCCACCGGCAGACCGAGGCAGGCAGCCTGGCGGGGCGGCTCGTGCTGACGATCTGATCCCCCGATCCGGCGTCCTCGCCGGGCGTGCGTGTACACGATCGCGGATCCGTGTCAGGATGCTGATCTTCACACCGCGCCGGTACGGCGATCCTCTGGGGACGACGAGAGGGGATGGCCACCATGGTGCCGGCCGAACGGACCCGCCACCTCGACGCCCTGCGCGACTCCTTCGAGGCGTGCGCGAGCGGCGGCGGCAGCCGTGTCGTTGTCGTGTCGGGGCCGGTCGGCAGCGGCAAGACCGCCCTGCTGCACACGTTCGTCGAAACCCAGGTGGGCAGCGGGACGCCGGTCCTGTCCGCGACCGGTTCGGCCGGCGAGCGGTCCCGGCCGCTGGGGGTGATCGGCCAGCTCTTCGGGAGCGTGGGCCGCCGGTCCGGGTTCGAGCTCGTGGCGGCCACCCCGGACATGGACGACGTCTGCTCGCTGCTGTCCGACGTGGTGGGCGACGAGCCCGCATTGCTGTGCGTGGACGACATCCACCACGCCGACGACCGCTCGCTGGAGACGTTGCTCTACCTGCACCGGCGGCTGCGCGGTACCCGGGTGCTCATCGTGCTCACGGCGCCAGGGCTGCCGTACACCGGCAACACCGTCTTCGACGTCGAACTCGGCCGCCACCTGCCGGTCCGGCACCTGCCGCTCGAGATGCTCACGACCGCCGGCATCGCCGAACTCCTCGGCGAGCCGGCCGGCTGCCCGCTCGTGGCGGACTACGCCGACCTCTCGGGCGGCAACCCTCTCCTGGTCACCGCACTGCTCGGCGAGCGAAGGCCCGGCGACGGCGAGACGGGCCCCGGCCCGTCCCGGCCGGGGCCCGGGTTCGCCGCCGCCGTGAGCGCGTGCCTCCACCGGGTCCCCGCCCCCGCGCTGCAGGCCGCGCGCGGCCTGGCGGTGCTCGGCCCGACGTGGCCGCACCTGCTGGCCGACGTCGCCGGCCTGAGCCAGGAGGCGCTCGACCGGGCGCTCGGCACTCTCGCCGAGGTCCGGTTGCTGCGGGACGGCGGGACCTTCCGGCACCCGGTGATCCGGGACGCCGCGCTGACGAGCCTGGCCGAAGCCGATCGGGCGGCCACGCACCTGCGGGCGGCGTCGGCGCTGCGCCGCGAGGGTCTCGACGCCGCTGCGATCGCGGGACACCTGATCGAAGCCGAGGCGCTGGTGGAGCCCGGCTCGTGGCCGGCCGAGGTTTTCGCCGGCGCCGCCGGGGACGTCCTGCACGACGACCGTCCCGAGCTCGCGATCCGCTACGCCGAGGCCGCTCTGCGAGCGACCGGCGACCAGCGCGTCCGCTCGGCTGCGTTCGCCACTCTGACCCGCGCCCAGTGGCAGATCAACCCGTCGGCCGCCGGGAGTCACCTGCCCGAACTCCGGACCGCGTTCCGCGCCGGCCACCTGAGCGCCGAGGACACCCGGGTGCTGCTGAACGTCCTGTCGTGGAACGGCAGGACAGCCGAGGTACGCGACACGCTCGACCGGATCGCGGACGAGGGGGACGCGGCGGATCCGCGGCTGTCGGGCACGCTCGCGGCAGTCCGGAGCTGGTCGCGCCACTTCGCCCCGGCCGAGTCACGTCCCGCCTGCTCGCCCGACGGTGCCGGCAACCCGGCGGCGGCCGACTCCGTACTCGAGGACTTCGAGCACCAGGGCGTCGACGTCGCGCTCCTGCTGTCCACCTTGCTGACGCTGATCCACGCGGACCGGCTCGCGGCGGCCCAGGCGTGGTGCGACCGGCTGCTCGCCCGGTTCGCCGGCCGAGAACAGCTGCTCCTGCGGGCGGTGCTGACCGGCGTGACCGCCGACATCGCGCTCCGCCGCGGCGACCTGCCCGAGGCCAGGAACCGGGCGGCCGAGGCACTCGGCCTGATGTGCCCGGGGAGCTGGGGCGTGGTGCTCGGCTACCCCCTGGGCACCCACGTGCTGGCCAGCGTCGCCCTGCGCGAGTTCGGTGAAGCCGACGCCCTGCTTCGCCGGCGCACCAAGCCGGAGATGCTCGACACCACGTTCGGTCTCGGCTACCGGCACGCCCGCGGCCACCACGCCCTGGCGACCGGCCGGCCCCACGCGGCGCTGCAGGACTTCCTCGCCTGCGGGGAGCTGGCCGTCGAGTGGGACGTCGACCATCCGGCACTCGCGCCGTGGCGCACCGGCGCGGGCCAGGCGTACCTGGCTCTCGGCCGCACGTCGGAGGCGCTGGCCATGTTCGACGACGAGATCGCGCACGCCCGGGGCAAGGCATCCTCGGTGCACGCCGCGGCGCTGCGCCTGACCGGCCACGCCGACCCGGAGGCCGACCGGCTCGCCCTGCTGCAGCAGTCGGTGAGCCTCCTGCAGGGGTCCGAGCACCTGCTGGAACTGGCGACGGCGCTGGCCGAACTGAGCAACGAGTACTACGAGCGCGGAGACTCGAAACGCTCACGGACCACCGGGCGACGCGCGATGGAGGTCGCACAGCGGTGTGAAGCCACCGGCATCACCCGCGACCTGCTGCTCAGCGGTGACCGCTTCGACCTCACCGGCCTGCTCGAGCCCGACGAGGATCCGCACCGGGAGCTGACCGCGCGGGAAGCCGGCGTGGCCCGGCTGGCGGCCGACGGACTGAGCAACAAGGCGATCGGCCAGAAGCTCTTCCTGTCGGTGAGCACCGTCGAACAGCACCTCACCAAGGTCTTCCGCAAGCTCGACATCAGTCGCCGAGCCGACCTGATCGGCATTCTCGGGCAACGACAGTCAGGCAAGTCGGGATCCCGCTGACCATCAGAAGTCCCAGACGGCCCGGATCGCTGCCGCCTCGCGTTCGGCCTGACGCCTGCCGATGTGGAACGCCCGGCCGGCGGTCTCCGGATCCATCATCTTCACCGGCGCTTCGAGGTCGCCGAAGTCGGGGTCGACGGCCACCAGCCGGGTGTTTTGGCGCAGCTGCGCCACTTCGGCGTCCGCCTTGATCGTCGAAGGGGATCGATCGCTGCCGGGCGCGCCACCCGGGGCCTCGATCGGCAGGCAGGACACGACCACGAGAACGTCGCTCGGTGGCGCCGCCGCGGCGTTCAGGTGGTTCACGATTCCGCCGTCCATGTAGCGGTTTCCGTCGATGGTGACGGTGGGGAACAACATCGGTACGACACAACTGGCCGCGACCGCGTGCAGCAGCGGAACACCGGATTCTTCGCCCCACACGACAAGCTCGCCGGTGCCGGTGTCGATCGCCGTGCAGCGGAACCCCGCGGGCCAGGCGACACCGTCGAGTGTTCCGAGCAGGCCGAGGTAGTCGTCTTCGCTGAGTGTGGTCGACGCTTCCCGTGCCGCGGCGCCGATCGCTCGCAGCGCTTGCCGCGGATCGGCAGCGAAGACGGCTTGGCGCGACGCGTCCAGGAAGTTCTGCGACCCTGCTCCCAAGCTGTCGAAGTCGAGCTTCTGCCCCACCTCCGCCAAGACGGCGAGCGCGTCGGTGACGTCACGGCCGCCGGCGAGCATCGCACCGACCAGGGATCCCGCCGACGTTCCCACGATCGCCGGTGCTTCCGCCAAGTCGGCACCGGCTTCACGCAGCCCGGTGAGCAGACCCGTCTGCCAGGCGACGCCGACGGTTCCGCCGCCGCCGAGAACGACCGCGCGGGTGGGTGAGCCATTTCCGTGAAGAGTCATTGCTGTTCCTTCCGTGATGTGAGGTCGATACCGAAAAGGGCGCAGGCGTTGCCCGCGGTGAACTTGTCGCGGTCTTCGCCGGCCGGGAACTCGGCGAGGAACTTCTCGATGTCCGTCCTGGCCGGCCGCCGGAAGGGGTAATCGGTCGAGAACAGCAGCCGGTCGGGCGTCGTGACCGCCAGGACATGGCGCAGCAGCGCGGGATCGAACATTCCGGAACTGGTGATGTGGATGTTGGCGCGGACGTAGTCCGACACCTTCCGGTCCAGACCCGCGACGCTCGAGAGGCCGTCGGCGCGGTCGGTCCAGAACAGCAGCAGTTCGCCCCAATGGCCGAGCACGAGCTGCAGGCCGGGATGGCGATCGAAGGTGCCGCGGACGATCAGGCGCAACGCAGCGACCGCGGCCTCCAGGTGCCACCCCCAGCCGAACGTCGCCAAGGCCAGATCGGTCAACGGGTCGAAGCCGCCGTAGACGGCTTCACGGACTGTGCGCGAGGGAATCTGCGGGTGGAGGAAGATCGGCTGCCGCAGGGCCGCGGCGGTGCCGAACAGGTCGTCGTAGCGCGGGTCGTCCAGTGGCGTTCCGGCCGTGCGCCCGTAGACCATCGCTCCGACGAACCCGAGAGCGGCAGCGCGTTCGAGCTCGGCGGTGGCGGCCTCCGGGTCCGCCATCGGCAGGGTGCAGAAGGCCCGCAGCCGCGTGGGGTGCCGCCGGACCGCCTCGGCGGCGATGTCGTTGGCCCGGGTGCTGAGCGTCTTCGCGTCCGCCGGCTCCAGTGGGTGTGTCCCGGGTGGCGCCAGCGAAAGGATCTGCAGGTCGACGCCCTGGGCGTCCATCGCTGCGATCCGGGCGTCGCCGAGGTCGTCGAGGCGCTCGAGGTTGTCGCCCAGCTCGTCGAGCACGACGCTCGGGTCACCGCGGTCTTCCGGGAGTGCCTTCACCGCCGAGGTGAGCTCGGGCAGGTTCCAGTGTTCTTCGATCGCGATGAGTGCCACGCCAGGTCTCCCCGGTCCGGGCAGTCCGCTCAACCGCCGTTGAGCGAGACAGTACACGAATCGCTCAACGCCTGTAGAGTGATTTCATGACCGAGACGTCCCGCGATGCCAAACGCGCCCGCACCGCACAGCGGATCCTCGAGGCCGCCCGACAGGAGTTCGCGGCCCGCGGCTTCGAGGGCGCGACGATCCGGGGCATCGCCGGCGTGGCGGGCGTGGACGCCTCGCTGGTGATGCAGCACTACGGCTCGAAGGCGGCCCTGTTCACCGCCGCGGTCCAGCTGCCCGGCGAGGACGCCCAGAGCGCCGCCGAGCACCTGCTGGAGGTCCTCGCCAACCGGCTGCGCGAGCTGCCCCCGGAGACGAGCGCACTCGTCCGGTCCATGCTCACGGTGCCGGAAGCCGCCGACACGATGCGGGCTTACCTCGACGAACGCGTCGACAACCTCGCCAGGTCACTGGAGGGCGACGACGCCCACCTACGCGCCCTGATCACCGTGAGCGGCATCCTCGGCCTGACGATCACGCAGCACTTCCTGAAGCTACGCGCCTTCGACGATGCTTCCCACGAGTCGCTGCTGCAGGCCGCGCGCGGCTGGACCGAATACTTGTCACGCGACTCGTAGGACCGATCAGCAGAGACCGCCCGCAGCCCGTTGCCGTCGCGCGGACGTGCTCGGGCTTGGGCGCCGGACGCGCGGATCGTGGTGGGTTCGGGCCGGCGCCTCGACGTTGGGCGCGGTCGCCCCGTGAGCGTGGAGCTCGAGCTGCGCCGACCGAGCTACCCGCTTCACCCGGGCAAGACTTTCACGGAGTCTTGAGGACGCCCCCGTCGACGATCCAGTTGGAGCCGACCGCGCTGGGCATCGCCGGCGACGCCAGCACCAGCACCGCCCGGGCGATCTCAGCGGGTTCGATCAGCTTGCCGGTCACCATTCCCGACTGCTCCGGCATGGCCGCGAGCAACGACTCGTGGTCCACGCCCATGCTCGCCGACAGCCGCCCGATGTAGCCGTCCGGGCTCGTCAGGATCGCGGTCCGGGTGGCGCCGGGGGTGACGACGTTGACCCGGACGCCCGTCTCCCCCAGTTTCTCCGCCAGCCCGCGGGAGAACGCGCTCAGCCCGGCCTTGGCCGCGGCGTAGGACAGCGGCACCCCACGCGGATCGCGCGCCGAACTCGAGCCGATGTTCACGATCGCTCCCCGAGCCCGCGACAACGCCGGCAGCGCGGCCCGCGTCATCTCCACGGCGGCGCGCAGGTTCAGCGCGAGCACGTCGTCCCACGCCGCGCCGGAACCGCCGACGGGGTCGAGGAGGTCCGCGTCGGACGCGTCCCCGCCGCCCGCGTTGTTGACGAGCACGTCGAGGCGCGGGTCGCTCGCGAGCACGGTGTCGAGCACCCGCCGCGGCGCGCCGGGGTCGAGGAGGTCGGCGGACACGAACGTCGCGCCGGTGGCTTCGAGCTCAGGGGTGTTCTTCCGCGACACGGCGACGACTTCGGCGCCTTCGGCGACGAACGCCTCGACCGTCGCCAGCCCGATGCCCCGGCTCGCCCCCGTCACGAGGACACGCTTGCCCGCAAGATCCAGATCCATGGTGGTTCTCCATTCGCGTCTGATTTGACTCCACAAATGCTACACCGAAGTCTCATTTAGTCGAGGAATCGAGACGTTGACGCTTCGGATGTAAGCTGATCCGGGACGTCTAGGTCGAGCCGAGCGAGAAGGAGGGGTTCCGGGTGAGCGCAGATGCCGAACCGAGGCGCTTGCGGGCGGACGCGGAGCGCAGCACGGCGCGGATCCTGGCGGCCGCCGAGGAGCTGCTCGCGGCCGACCCGGCCGCCACGCTGGAACGGATCGCCGACGCCGCGGGCCTCGCGCGCGCCACCGTCCACCGCCGGTTCTCGTCTCGGAAGGCCCTGCTGGAGGCGCTGACCGGCGTGCTCAACGAGCGTTACCTGCGCGGGCTCGAGCAGGCACGCGTGGCCACGGCGCCGCCCGTCGCGGCGCTGTACCGGCTGACCGAGCTGCTCTTCGAGCTGAAGGTCGGCAGCCGGGCGATCATGGAACTCACCGCGGACCCGGCCACCAAGATGACACCCCTGAGTCCTGAGGTGACGACCGGGCTGGAGCAGCTGTTCAGCCGGTTGCGCGAAGCCGGCGAGATCACCGCCACCGACACGGCGTGGTGCTGCGCCATCTACCTGGCCGTCGTTCACGAAGCGGCGCAGCTGCCGGCGGACTCACCGGCACTGGGCATCGCGGCGGGTGACGTGGGCGCGCGGACCGACCTGACCTACCGGACCGTGCTGGCCGCACTGGGAGGCGACCGGCCGCACCTCGAGCTTCACGAGGAACCCAGCTCCTGATTTTCGCGCCAGGTACATCGGGTCACGCCGATGTCGGCGACCCCGACCAGTGCGGCAGTGTTCGCCAGCCACACGAAGGCGGCGGCACAGTTGGGCTTTCCTCAGCTTCTCCGTTCCAGTACAAGGAGATCCCAGCCGCTCACCGGAGCACGCGGCGGCTCGCCCGGGCCGCGTTGTCAGCAAGCCGGGATCGGTGCCGGCCGTCGTGCAGGGTGCCGCGAATCCGGCGCCGTAGTCCAAAGTGGATCCGACAACCGGCGGCGTGCCCGGGTCAGAGCTGGCGGCCTTCGCCGCGGGCTGGGCGAGCGGCCGGAACCACACCTCCGTTCGGGCAGCGGTGCCCGGCAGTCGCCGAGCGAGGCGAGGACGCCGTCGGCGGTGAATGGTTGCGACCGCGAGAGCAGAGAAGCCGGCTCGACGTGGGGCCGGTGTCCTGCAGCCCGATCGGCTCGGGCAGGTGGTCGACGCGCAGGCCGTCGACCGGCAGGCGGCAGGACCAGGGCGACGACCAACGCGGCAGCCTTGCGCAGCACTTTCGAGACGTTCACCGGTGAACCCATCTCGGGGGAAGACCTACCAGCCCCACCGCGACGCCTGGCTACCGTCGTCCGGTCCCTTCGGGACAGTGCGCAGAAAAGTGAATGCGGGGAGAGGACCGACGAACCTGCAGTCCACGTCCACCGCGGCGATGGCTGCGACCGCCTCCTGAACCGAGAGCAAATCCTCCTGTCGCACGAGAAGTGCCCGGCGTTCCTCCAAGTGGTCCTGATCATCCAGGGCTTTGACTTCGCACACGTACCGATCCAGAGGCTTCAGCAGGTCGTCGGTACGCGCTTGCCGCCAGCTCACGAGGCGCCGCGCGATCGCTTCGCCCGCTTTGATCCGATCGGTCAGGCCGGCACCGGCGCGGCCCTTCCACCCCGTCGGATCAGCCGAGACGGCCCACAGCGCCGTCTCCTCGTCGAACCGCAAGTACACGTGCGCTTCAGCGAATCCGTCGAGGCGTTCGAGCTCGGCTCTCAGGTGGCGGGCGAGGGGACGGAGGACCTCCGCCCGGGCGGACTCGTCGTCCTCGGCGACGGTTCCCCAGCGCAACGGGACCACTGGTCCCTGCCGCACCAGCGCGGACAGCGTCAGGAGGTGCTGCGTGGCATCGTGCGGGGTCACGTCCCGGCCCACGGGCAGCGGGCTGACCACCAGCGCGAGATCTTCCCAGACGAGAAGCCTGGCCGCGTCGGGCCGGTCCGGGCCGGGCAACGGGTGCCCGGCCCGGACGACACCGTGCAGGTTCAGTCTCATCGCTCGCCTTCGCCGGCGCCGGATGGCGCCGGGGCGGCCTGGGCGAACCCGGGCGTGACGACCGCCTGCTGCGCGAAGCCGACCGGGATGGGAGTGGCCACCGGCAGCAGGCCGTAGGTCCCGGCGATTCCCTGGGTGCCCGGCGCGGGCACGGTGCCCGGCGGGAGGGCCTGCCGCTGCGCCTCGATGCGCTGCATCGCTTCGAGGTATCGGATGTAGGTGTCGACACTGGCGATCACGATCTTGGCCTCGATGGTCAGGATCTCGATGCCGATCACCGAGACCCGGATCGTCGCGTCGATGACGAGTCCTTTGTCCAGCAGGATGTTCAGGGTTTCGGCAAGACCACCGGTGGTGGGGGCGGGAGCGCTCACGGTTGGATCCTCTCGGATTGCTTGACGTGTACCGCATCGGCTTTCCGCTCCGGGACGTCCAGGACGGCGCGGAGCTCTTCGAACTGTCGTCGCAAGGACAGCAATCCCTGGCCGAGCCGCTCGACCTCGACCTCGGTCAGGCTTCCGGACGCCATCCGCCTCAGTGCTTGCCGCTCGAGCAGTTCCGCGACGACTTCGAGTACCGCGAGGACGAGCCGCCCCAGCCCTTGCCCGGTGTCGGCGCTTATCCGCCTCGGTATGTCCACAGTGGAACTCCTACCGGTCGATCTCGTCGACCGCGGCGAGCAGGAGCCGCAGGTCGAGCCGGATCAGGTCGACTCCCGCCAGTGTGATGATCACGTCCCCGTTCACCACGGCACCCCGGGCCACCACGCGGTCCAGCAGATCCACCAGGCTGGTCAGGCCGGCACCCTCGGCGGGAAGCGAAGGCAGATCGTTCACCGCCGCACCTCCAGCTGTGCCGGGGCGAACGAATAGGGCGGCCACGGGCCGGTCGTCCGCGCGGTCATCCCGGCGGTGGCGAGGTCGTCTTCGAGCCGCCGGATCCGACCGTGGAACGTCTCCTCCTGATCTTGGCGGACCAGGTAGGCAGCATCGAAGAAGGCGTGGGGCTGTTCCCGCTGCACGACCTCCGTCGAGCACCCTGCCAACGACTCGTGCAGGGCGTTCACCGCATCGCGCGCAAGCGCTTTCGCGTGCCGGCCGTCGTCCAGTTGCCGGGCTCGCAACGCGAGGTACTCAGTTCCCGAGATTCCCTCGAGAGGAACCTCCCGGATCGACTCCGGATGCGGCTCCGGCCGGACAACGCGCACACCCCATTCGCGGTGGCCATCGACACGTGCGAGCCACTCCGCCACTTCGGCCCGGCGTTCCTCGAGCAGGCGAAGCGCCGCGCGCTCGTCACGGACGACCGTGCCGAACCTGAGGGGCAAGGCCGGGCAGTCGTGGAAGATCGCGCGGATCACCGCGTCGTGCTGACGGGCGAGCATCGCGAGCCGGCTGTCCGGAGCGACGGTGTCCGTCGGACCGGCCTCGTGCTCCAGGCCGGCGAATGCCGCGAGATCGACCTGGGCGACCAGGATGGCGAGATTCTCGTGCACGATCAGACGCACCGCCGGGGCGACGTCGGATCCGGCGACGTTCTCCGGCACCTGGGCGTGCGACCACGTGATGGCGTAGGCACAGAGACCCGGACGAGGCTGCGGGATATCCGGCCCGGGCGCTGGGCCGGACGCTGGGCCGGAGCGGGGACCGGCGGCCCCGGCGAGGATGGCGTCGGTCAGCCGGCGCGTGAGTACCGCCGTCGCCTGATCCTTGGCTGCCCGCAGAGCCGTTTCCCACACTTCCGGCGCGTGGCGCTGCGCCAGCGACGCCACGTCCGCATCGGACTCGGCGCCGGCGGTCACGAGCCCTCTCCCCGGCGAACGGGTTCGGCCGCCGGCTCGGAACCGGCCGCGGTCAACGCGGTCTCGAGCTGCAACACACGGGCGCGAAGTTCCTCCAGTTCACTGGCCGGCCGAGCTTCGGCCGGCAGGACGTCGGCGCGCCTCGCGCCAGGCGAGAAGAAGGGATCGTTCGTCCACCAGTCCATCCCCATCTCACGCGCTGTCTGCGCGGAGGCGATGAAGAGCCTGAGCCGCAGCGTGAGCAGTTCGATGTCGACGACGTTCACGGCGATGTCGCCGACGATCACCACACCCTTGTCCAGCACGCGTTCCAGCACATCGGCAAGGGAACTCGACTGACTGTCCACCTGAAACAACTCCTGCTCTGCGCTACAGATCGGTGGTGCCGCGGGTAAAACGGCGAATTCGCTCGTAGGAGACGAGTTCGCCGGCGCTGTCGACATCGACCCGGTAGGTGCCGATGACGCTCGTGGTAGCGGGTATTCGTTCCAGCTCGACGACGTCGATGAGCACGGACCAGCCTCGCTCGGCGGTCTGGCGCGCTCCTGTCACGCCGTCCGGCTGCCGGCCGGTGATCGCCACGAAAACCTCTGTGGCAGCACGGATAGCACGAGCAGCGGTCAACGCGGACGTCGTCGGGGGAACAGCGGGCGTGGGTTCCGGAGGCGGGTTCTGCGGGAAATCCGAGGTTCCCGATGATGGCACAGTCATCGCTGGTAGGCATCCGAGGCGAGCGCGGCGGCGTTACAGCGGATCCGGGGACCGCCGGACTCCCGCGGAGTCGCGGTGACAGCTGTTCACGGATCCCTGCGGTGTTCGGATCAGCACAGGGCGCCACCCGGCGCAGTTGGCGATGGGCCAACAAGATGGTGACACTGTCGAATCACTCAAAGTAACGAAATAATAACGCTTGATTCCGGAGGTGGCGGGCCTGCGACTCGTCGCCGGCGCTCGCGATCAATGCGGTGCACCAACGACTTGAAACCCGCCACAGTGGACTGGCCAACCGCGCCGACCATCACACCCCCGCCACCATCACGCCTCGGCCGTCCCGGAAGTTCCGCCCAGTCACCGATGGTTGACTATTGACACCCCGCCAGTAAGTATCGAGGCGTGGACGAAGCTGTCCGGACCCTGCGAAAGCGGCTCTTCGCCGCCCTCGGACCGACCCGCGCCCCGGCAGGCGACCCGACCTCGGTTCCCTCGCTCCCCCAAGGCCGGCTGCTCACTTTGCCCGGGCGAGGCGAATTGTTCGTCCGAGATCACCGACCCGCCGACGCGGTCGATCCACCGGTGCTCCTGCTGCACGGCTGGTCGTGGTCATTGGACGTCAACTACTTCGGCGTGATGCCCCGTCTCGTCGCGGACCGAGTCGGATTCTTGGGCTACGACCAGCGAGGACACGGGAGAGGACTTCCCGCCGACCGCCCGTTCGAAATCGAGGACCTTGCCGCAGACGCTTTGGCGCTGCTCGATCTGCTCGGCATCGGCAAGGTCATCGTGTGCGGGTACTCCCTGGGCGGCCCTGTCGGCCTCCACCTCGCACTCTCCTGTCCGGACCGGGTCGCCGGGCTGGTCCTGGCCGCGACCGCGTTGAACTACCGCCAGACTCTCCGCGACCGAACGGTGTGGCGCGTGCTCACTGCCGCGACACCACTGGCCCGCCTCGGTCTCGGCGCTTCGATGTCCGCCCGCTACTTCGGCCTGAGCCGACGGACGTCACCGGATCTCGCGGCGATGTGGCCGTGGCTGCTCGGCGAGCTGGCCCGCACCCCGGTCAGCGGAGTTCTCGCCACCGGGCGCGCGGTCAGCCGATACGATCTGCGCCACCGGGTGGCCGGACTCCGCCGGACACCCGCGGCAATCGTGATCACGACTCATGACACGGTCTGTCCCCCGCGCTCACAGCGGCAGCTCGCCGACCAGCTCGAAGCCCGGCCACTGGAACTGCCGGCCGACCACGACGCTCCCGTGGTGCATCCCGCAGAGTTCGCCGCGGCCGTCATGGCCGGGATCACCGACGTCCGATCACGGGCACCGAAATGATCCATGGGGGCACAACACTTCCTGCACCCTGCTGCCCGGCCACCGGCTCGAGTCGGTTCAAGAGTTCGCCACCGTGGTCGCAACCACAGATCAGCGAAGCGCTACCGGGCGTTCCAACCCATCGCGGGCGGCTTGCTCGGCCGCTCGCGGAGGGACGGACAGCCCCTCGGCCGAAGTGCGGCGTCCAATGAAACTGGTCGACGGCCTCCGGAACCCGAGCGCGCGAACCGGCCCGAGATCCGCCCTACGCCGAGCGCGTCGAATCCGACACTCTCACCGTCCGCCGGCCGGCCATCCGAGTTCGGTGGCCCGGAAGGTGCTCGCGGTCGCCGGCGGCGGGGCCCATTGCGGGTCCGGGTGCGGCATCCCGGCCGCCAACAGGTACAGCGGGGTGTGACCGATGTTGTCCAGGCCGAACCGGGCGGCGATCGGCGAATCACAGAAGGCGCCGGTCTGGGCAGGAGCCAGCCCCAACGCGGTCGCGGTGAGAACGAAGGTCTGACCGAGGTGACCGGCGTTGAGTCCGGATAGATACCGAAGCCGCGCGGATCCCGTTCGCGGTCGTCGCCGCCAGCCGGATAGTTCTGCGCGTGCACGACACCGAGAACCCATCCCGAGGGCCATCGGGCCGACATGTGCCCGCGATGTCAGTCGAAAACCTCATGCCGGATCCGAGCCGCCTCCTCACCATCGAGCCAGCGCAGGCCGAATTTCTCACCGTACCAATCGAGTTCGGCTGCTTCCAGTTCCTGCATCGCGCTTTCCGTCCCGGGGTCCGCCCGATCCTCGTAACGCCAGCCACCGGGCTGTTCCGGATCCCGCCGGGCGAAATCCATGTCCACGTAGGTCACGGCACCGCTTGCCGTGGTCGAGGCGATTTCGGGCACGGTGACGAAGAGATACCCTTGCGATTTTCCCGCATCGACCACTTCGGCGACCCGGTCGGCGAACGGAAACCCGCTCGACGGCTGCGTGTCCATGAACAACTCCCTCTGCGTCAGTGCCGCACATGATAGTTGTTGGTGTACTTGCCCTTGACTCGGCCGGACTCGAAGTTCGACTGCCAGCCTCGCCTGCCCTTGTTCTCCGGTGACCGGTACTGCCGGTGACCACTCTTGGAAACCCAGCGGACGCTTCCCCGTTTGGTGACAGTCTTGGTGGCGCCGCGACCGACCCAGATGCGGCCTGCAACCCTGGATTGGCGGACGCTCGCATGGACACCCTTGTACACGAACCCACGTGACCGCTTCGCGGCCTTGAGAACGGATCCGACTCCCCGAGCGAATTTAACGGCTTTATAAGCGCCGACGGCCAGTGCGCCAACGCCGGCTGTGATCGCTCCGAAGGCGTACATCGCGGCCGCGCCCCAGTTGCCCTGGATGGCATTGCCCACGGCAGCCACGCCACTGGCCACCGCGCCGATCGGGCCCGGGATATTGGAGACGACTTCAGCGACCTTGGTGACCACGGAAACGATCGAACTGAACCACGAGTTGCCGTCGAGGTCCAACGCGTTGACGGGATCGCCGGCCACGTAGTCGTAGTCGTTGGCGGAACCCCCCTCGACCGGGTCGACCGAGAGGAACCGGCCCAGCAGGGGGCTGTACGGGCGGGCGCCCATCTGGACCAGTGACAGCGCGCCGGTGTGCTCGTAGGGCCGCTGGTACTGGCCGAGCCAGCCGTAGTCCATCGAACCCGGCGAGTTGTCCGGCACGTTCTGGGTGTCGACCGCGCCCGAAGGGGCCAGCGGCTGGCCGTACGGGTCGAACGTGCGCAGGTTCCCGACCTGGTGTCCGGCCGAGTCCGTGGACAGCACCAGGTCGCCACGCACCGACGGGTGGTCGAACGACGGCGTGAACGCCCCGTCCGAGCCGACCTTCGACGTGTACAGCAGCCCGCCCGGGAGCGTCAGCGAGAGCGTGGTGAGCCGGCCGCCCGCGTTCAGGGTGAGGTCAGCGCTGTCCCCGTCGCCGGTGTAGCCGTAGCGCACGACGGTGTTGTTGTCGCAGTCTCGCGGATCGCGCCGGACGATGCGGTTGGTCGCGTCGCGGGTGTAGGCGACGTCGGCCGGGTTCGCCCCGGTGGTCTTCGCGCCGATGTTGCGGCCGGACCCGTCCCACCCAAGTGTCGTCGTGCTGCCGTCGGCCGCGGTCCAGCCCGTGGTGTTGCCGTCCGAGTCGTAGGTGAACCCGGCCAGCGCCGTAGCGCCTTCGGTGGCCAGCAGCCGGTCCGCCGCGTCGTAGCAGTAGCGGGTTTCGGCCGTTCCGGCGGCAGTTTCGTCCAGCAGTCGCATCCGGTTGGTGTTCAGCCCGGCGTTCGCCTGGGTCCCAGTCGGGCACGTGGCCGAAGCGCTCGAGGTGAAGTCGTACGTGTAATGGTGGCCCGCTACATAGGCCTCGGCCAATCGGCCAAGCCCGTCGTAGACGTAGTTCGGCGCGTTCGGCCGAGCGTCGGTCCCGGCGAGGGACTCGTCGACTATCGTGCCCGCCGACGTGCGGCCGACCTTGGAGACGACGTCCTTTCCGTCGCTCGTCTTCCAGCCCAGCGAGAGCAGCCGGGCGCCGTTGTCCTTCGTGATGGACGCCAGCGAGGTGCCGTTGCCATAGGTCACCGACGCGAGCTCGCCCGCGTTGTCGTAGCCGACCGACGCGAGGACCTGCTCGCCGAGTTTCTCGGTGAGCACCCGGCCAGCGTCGTCGTAGGTGAACGACACGGTGCGCGGCGGATCCGCCGGGTCCGGCGGCGTCACCGTCGACGACGCGATCCGCCCGACCTGGTCGTAGCTCGTGCCGGTGCGCACACCGTTTACGTCGGTGTAGGCGACGACTCGGCCGAGCAGGTCGCTCACCGTGGTGACAGTGCCCTTGTCGTCGCTGATCGACGACGTGAGCGGGTCACCACCGACCGCGTAGTCGTGCGTCACGGTTCTAGCCGGCGCGTCCTTGCTCGCAGGCACCTTCTCTTGCAGGGGCCGGTCACGGCTGTCGTAACTGGTGCACGTCCAGGCGCCACTGCTCGCCTCGGCGACCACCCGTCCAGACGCGTCGTAGACCTGCTCGTCGATCCGGGCCGGGCCGGCGGCGGGCGCGGTGGACGTGATCAGCTTCGGCATCCCGCCCTGGTTGACCGCAGCACCGCCGGGATCACACGGGTTGACATGGCTTTCGGCGTCGCCGTAGTAGCCGTACACGGTCTTGGCGCCGGTCGCCATGGTCTTGCCGGTCTTGCGTAGGTAGCCCGTCCCGGGGGGCTCGTACGACACCGATCCGGCAACCTTCAGCCCGCTCGGGTCGGCTTGTCCCGATGTCGCGAGGCCATAGGCCGGATCGAGGCCGTTCTCGCCGAACTTGGTGACGCCGACCTTGTCCGCGACGCCATCGGACTCCGACGCCGTAGTCGAGGTCTTCAGACCGTACCGCGGCCGCAGCTGTGTGCCGGGCACGGGCTGCTGGGTGCCGGACGGGGTCGTCCAGTGCAACTCCAGCTGGGCGGAGAGGTCGAACTCGTAGTAGTCGATCCGGATCCGCTTCGCCTGCCCGGCGGCGTCGGCGTGCACGACGCCCTGACGCCACTTCGCCGTGGTGTTGATCCAATCGTCGACGACCAGCTGATCGTCGACCCAGACCCGCACCCCATCGTCGGCGAGCAGCCGCAAGGTGTAGTCCCCGGCCGCAGGGAAGACGATGTCGCCGGTCGCGCGCAGCGAGAAGTGGTCCGCAGGCAGGCCACTGCCCGGCGCGTCGCTGTTCCAGTTCTTCACCAGCGAGCCGTCGGCCGTGCCGAGTCCCGTGGTGTAGGTCTTCGGCGCGCCGGAGAGCTTGTCGTTGTCGTACCACGACACGGCCAGGCCGTTGATGCCCTCGTCGTAGGCGTTGTGCCCGTGCGCCATGCCGCCGGGGCATGTCCCGCTCGGCAGCTGCCCGGCGAAACAGGAAGCGGGCGCCGGGCCGTAGGAGTCGACCGGACGGTCGGCGTAGTCGTACACGGTCGTGGTTTTGCGACCCGCCGGATCCGTCGTGGACAACGACAGGTCCTTGGGCCCCCACTCCTGCGCGGAGACACGACCCGCGCTATCTGTTGTGGACAGCGTGCGATCGGCGTCGTCGTAGGTGACTTTGCCGGAGAAACCAACGGCCGGTGACAACCCCGCGGTGTCGACGTAGGTCGTGCGGTTGGCCGGGTCGTAGCGGTAGCCGTTGCCTTCGCGGGGCTTGCCGATCGCAGCGACCGCCGAGCTGACGTTGGTCACCTTCGGCTTGGCGCCGGTGTCGTAGGTGATGTTCGTGGTGAGGTCGCCTTCGTTGACCTTGCGGTTGGCCGGGTCCGCGGCGATCCAGTCGTTGGCCAGGCTCGACCGCACGCCGGCGAGCAGGCCTGCCGCGTTGTAGCCGTAGTCGCTGTTCTCCGAGCCCGGGTCTTCGATCCGGCCGAGTCGGCCGTTGACGTACCAGAGCCTGGTTTCGGTGCCGTCCCAGTAACTGACGCGGCACAGCATCTGTGACGGCGGCAGCGTCTGGGCACCCGGTGGCGGGGTGACGCCGCCGTAGCAGTCGTCGCCGGCACGGTTGTAGTGCAAGACGTGCGAGCGGCCGGAGACTGGATCCTTGATTTCGCGCAGCCGCGACGGAGCGCCGTCGTAGACGTACTGCAGTGCCGCGGGCTTCCGCGAATCGGTGCTGGCGGACTGGCTCTCGAGCTTGCCATCGCTCCGGAAGACGAACAGGTCGCCGCCGTCGGTCAAGGTGACCTTGCCAGCCGCGTCGAGCGCTAGGACCCCGTCTTCGTCCGCGGGTGGTGTGTAACCGCCGGTGCTCTTCTTGGTCCAGGTGTGCTTGGCACCTGTCGCGTCGGTCAGCACGATGTTCTGGTCGGTGACCTTGGCCTCGGTGTAGCTCGAGCCGTCACCGTCAAGGTCCGCGGAGAGTGTCCAGCCCTGCGGCAACACGGGCAAGTCCGACGTGTACAACCAATCGGCCGGGACGATCTGCGGCGCGACCGTCGTGTTGTCGGCCGTGCGGACGAACAACCGCATCCTGGCTGGGCCGGTGACCTCGGCGCTCTCGACCTTGATCGGCACCCGCTGCCCCGCGGTCAGCGAGACGCTGGTGGCCTGGGTCCAATTCAGGTCGCTCGGGGAGCCGACGTCGTAGACCTTGCCGCCGTTGATCCAGACCACGGCACCGTCGTCGTGGACCCCGGCGAACTGGTAGGTCCCGGTGACCGGGGCTTGGAAGAAGCCTTCCCAGCGGGCGACGAACCAGTCCGCGGGTAACGCCGGCACGAACGGCGAGTCGGTCCCCCAGTCGACGTTCACCTGCGGCTCGGTGCGCACCAGCACCGGCTGCTGCGCGTCGCTGATCAGGCCGTTGTGCGACAGGTCAACGAAGTAGGACGCCTTGAGCCCCTTGTTCTCCACCTGCTGTGAGTTGTACCCGAAGCTCAGGCCGGCGTTACCGCCGACGGTCGTGAACGACGGGGTCTGCTCGTCGGTGGAGACGTTGCCGTTGGCCAGATTGACCGTGACCGGGCCGGCGTCGTCAGTGGGTGACGGGCCGTGTTCGCCGATCCGCTGGTCGATCTTGAAGTGACCGACCCAGGTCGGGGTGATCGTCGTGGTGCCGCTGTAGGTCATCGCCTGCCACGTGTAGGCGACGCCGTCCTGCAGAATCCCTGCCGGGACCGTCCACGTCGGCGTCGTCAGGCAGCCGGACTCGACCACGACACCGGACTTGGCGTCCGCGCCGGTGGCGATGCGGAAGCAGTACTTGACCTGCTCGCCATCCGGGTCGGTCACCGGGTTGACCGACAACGTCGGAGTCAGCGACGTCGACACCGTGCCGTCCGCCGGGCCGACCAGCGTGGGTGCCGGGGCCGGGGAACCGGTGTCCACCGTGAGCGTGGCGTTGAGGTTCTTGTACGTCCACGTGCCGGCGTTCTCCGCGCCGATCATCATGAAGAACACGTTGCCGTCGCGGGCGTTGACCCGCTCGCGGATGAACCCGGTCATGCCTTCGCCGACGAAGCTGCCGACGTCGCCGACCAGGGCGCTGGTCATGTAGCCGCCGACGCCGTTGAAGTTGAACGCTGACGCGTGGTATAGGTTCGCGTTCCACGTCTTCAGCGACCCGACGACGCTGGTGTTGCGGGTCAGGTCCATCCGCGCACCGACCACGGTCTTGCCGAACAACGGCGAGTAGTCCATGTGGAAGACGCTGCGGTTATACGTGTCGCCCTTGGCCTGACTGTTGCCGATCCGCAGACCGCAGGCGTCGCAGTTCGTGCCGTCGGAGCGGTAGGAGTGCGACTCGGTGACGCCGTAGGTGAACGTCGGGTCGACCGACACCGGGTACACGCGCTGGGGGTCACGCAGCCAGTTCGGGTCGACCGCGACGGTCAGCCACCAGTCCGAACCGGCCTTCTCCAGCATGTACACGCCGCCGGTCATCGCGGGCGCGGTCTCGCCGTTGCCCGCGGAATCCCACGTCTCGATCGGCGGGAGCACGATCTTCGCCGCGCCGGCCTTGTCGGCCAGGGTGACGGACCCGTTCTTCTCCAGCTTCGGCGTCAGATCACCGGTGGTGAGCTTGAACTTCCACGACGACCGCCCGTCGGCCGGCGGCCGCTTGAGCTTGATCGTCTCCTTCACCGCGCCCGGCGTGACCTCGTAGTCCAGGTCCGTACCGACGGCGACCTCGGGGTAGGTGACCGAGTCGCCGTTCACCGCGGCCGTGGTCGGGGCGGCCTGGTCCAGAGCCAGGCCGGCGGTGTGGCCGCCGGACTCGACCTGCAACACGGCGGCGTCGTTGGCCTTGGTAGCCAGGGATGGGCTGAGCGGGTGGTTGTCGGCGTCGGCGCGCTTGGTCGCCGGGTCCGTTTCGAGGGTGGTCTGGACCGGCTGCCACTGGCCGCGCTCGTCCTGCACGTTCATCGGCTGGTTCGACTGCCGCACCGAGTGCGTGCCGTCGGCGTTGACGTACTCGGTGGTGAACGTCGTCCGCGACACCGGCGTCGAGCGCTGCGGGTCGAAGTGCGTGCCCGATCCCCCGTCCAACCGGCTTTGCGCCGCGAAATCCGCCTTCGACGGCGCCTGCGGCGCCACCGGCGTGGGCGCGGCCGACGGCAGTAAACCGACGTCACGCGGGTCGATCGGCTTGGGCGCGTCCGTAAGCCGCGGCGGTGCCGCGATGGCTTCGGTGCTGCCGACGAGCAGGGTCATCGTCAGGACGAGCACGAGTGCCCTGACCCAGCGGACCAGATGGACAGGACGCGACAAACGCAGCACGCCAGTTCCTCCCCCGGCGACCGCGGCACTCCGCCGTGGTCGCCCCCAATGGCCCCGCGGGACACAGCTGCCGCCGCGGGGTCTTGCCCGGCTCGCCGCGCACGTCGTGCCCGGTCTGCCCAGGGGTCGGGAAGTCTTCGTCCCTCACCCGCAGCAATCATCGGAGCGGATTCACAGCTGTTACACAGGTTCGGTGAGACGAGGCTTACAGTTGCCAAACGATCACCGATCCCGTAAAAGACCAGGTCACCGCCTTGCAGGAGCCGAATGACCGCCGGTTACGATGCCTGCCGGTCCCGCCGTCGCCGGGCCGCAGCCATCCGTTCTGCAGGAGATCCATGACTCAGCCAGCGCTCGCCGACGCCCACGAGCCGGACGTCACCGCGCCGATCCCGCGCATCGCCGCACCGGTCCGCGCCCGCGCGTCGTGGCGGCCGGGCGTCGTCGCGTGGTGGCTGTTCTCGGCCGTACCGGTCGGCCTGGCGTTGTTGGCCGCGGTGCGCGCGCCGCGGATGCACGTGCTGCTCGACTACTGGCACGTCTTCGCCAAGATCACCGACGACAACGGCAGCCTCCTGCTCGGTCAGGTGTTCACGTATCACCTCGACCAGCCGTTCGTGGTGCCGTCGCTGCTGTTCTACGCGGATGCGGCGTGGTTCGGCGGCGACAACCGCGTCCTGACGGTCCTGACGATCGCCCTGCTCGTCGCCGCCGTGCTGGCACTGCGGTCGATGCTGCCGCGGCAGCTCTCCCCGACAGCCCGGGGCGCGTTGACCGCGGCCATGACGTGGCTGCTGTTCAGCTCCCACGCGACCGAGTTGTGGTTGCAGAGCACGAACGGCATCAGCTGGGTCCCCGCGGTGACGTTCTGCACGGTCGCGATCGCCTGTGCCCACCGCGGCCGCATCGCTATCGCTTCGGGTGCGGCGGTTCTCGGGTGCCTCAGCTTCGGTGCGGCATTGCCGATCTGGTTCGTGATCGCCTTCATCCTTTGGCTGCGCAAGGAATCCCGGCTTCGCGTCGTGATCCCCGCCGTGGCAGGCGTCGTCATCATCGCGGCGTGGTGGCTGACCAAACCCGCCGGGGCGCAGTCGGGCGCGACGGCCGCTTTCGACCCGGACGGACGTTTGTCGGTCATCGCCGCCGCCGTCGGCGGTTTGTGGTCGGTCGACGTCGCCGTCGTCGCGGTCATCGCCGGCGGGCTCACGATCACCCTGCTCGCTGTGCTGTTCAGCCGGACGCTCGACAACCGCCGTCACCGCACGGTGGACGGCGACGCGGGTTGGCTCGGCTTGACGCTCTACGCGTTCGCCTTGGCACTGATGCTCGCACTCGGACGGACCACCACCAATGTCCCCGGCGGCAACGTCGGGCTCATCAGCCGCTACGTCCTCGTCGCCGCGCTGGCGACGATCGCCCTCGTCGTGCTGGCCGCTGCGCACCGTCCACAGTGGTCGCGCCGTTATCTCGTGGTCGGTGTCGTCGCGCTGTCCTTGATCACGCACGCGATCGGCGGAGGCAAAGCGGACCAGGTCCGCCGCAGCTACGCTCCACTCAATCTCGCCGCGATCGCCCTACGCGTCGACGCCCCGGCAGCACTGGAGGGTCTGCACATTCAGCGCGCGGCTGCTCCTGCCGCTCGCGCGCTGCAGGCCTACCCATTCAACAACGCCTTCACCCTCGGCTGCCACGGCCCCGAACTCGGCAGCCACCTGGACCTCGCGACCGCCCAACCGCTGACCGACAAGGGCCCGGGCACAGCACACGGAGCGCTCGACGCTCCCGCCACCGACCCCGGCGCCATCACCACCGGCTGGGTCTCCATCAACGGAACCCCACCGGACTGCGTCCTCATCACCGACCAGACCGGCACAGTCACAGGGGGCGGTATCAGCGGCCTTCCGCTCACGGCCGGGCAGACCGCGACGGCCGCACCTGGCGCGACAGGCTGGCAAGCAACAGCGGGCCCTACGAGTGGCCTCCTCGCCGTGCTCGCAGTCCAGGACGGGCATCTCTATCGCATCAGCTGACGCCGGGAGTGCTTGCTTCCGAAAACGTCGCCGAGGGACGATGGAGCGCACGCGCCGTGACCAGCGCTGTCACCGGTTCGTGAACCGGTTCTGCCTGAATGGCGCTGACCCCCGGTTTGTTCCCGACCGAAACTAAGTCGGTGACAGAGATCCACGGGACGCCGAGACCGATCCCGCTCGAAGAATTGAAGTTTCTGGGCGACCCACTCGCCGACGCAGTGGTCGCCGAACTGGTCGCCAGCGGGACGACCGTCGCGGTCAACGAAGTCCTGGCGCAGTTCCGGGACAACGACCAGCCCATCCCCGACACCCTGCCGGAATCGGTGCGCCGCTTCCTCATCGCCACAGACAATCCGCCGGACTGGGCCGACCTCGACCGGGTCGCGAGCGCCTACGAGTTCTTCGTCGACGACGGCGTGCACGTCGCGTCGGTACTCTCGTTCGGGGCGATGGTGAACTGCTACGCCCAGCCGCGGGCGTCGCGCGTGCTGTCGCTGACCCACCGGCTCAACCAGCCGCACCGCCGGCTGTCGGAAACTTCGCAGTTCGTGCTGAACATGATGGGTCCCGCCCCGTTCGGTTCGGGCGGCGGGTTCGTGCCCACGATCCAGAAGACCCGGCTCATCCACGCCGCCGTGCGCTACTTCATCACCCACTCCGGCGAATGGGACGTCGCCGCCGACGGGGTTCCCCTGTGCCAGCAGGACATACTCGGTGCGCTGCTCATCTTCTCGGTCCAGGTCATCGACGGCATGCGCCGGATCGGGATCTCCGTGACCGAGCGGGAAGCCGAGAACTACTACTACGTCTGGCGCGTGACCGGCGCGATGCTCGGCATCCCGGCCGACGCGATACCCGAGACGCTGGCCGAGGCGCAGGCGTTGAACGCCGAACTCGTCGAGGCGACCTACGGGCCGTCGGACGAAGGAATCGAGCTCACCCGCAACCTCCTCGACCTCTACGAGCACATGATTCCCGGCAAGGCGTTCGACGGCGTGGCCGCCGCGGTCGTCCGCCAGGTCGTCACCCCGCAGGTCGCCGACTGGCTCGAGGTGCCGCGCGCACGGGGCTGGAGCCGGGCGGTCGGCGCGGGCGCGCGGCTGATGCGGGTGCTGGAACGAGCGGAGGACCGCAGCCGCCTGGCCACTGCGGTCCTCGACAAGGCGGGCAGTCTGCTGCTGGGCGGGAGCGTCCGCACGCTCACCGACGGGCAGCCGACCGCGTTGACCATCCCGGCCGGTCTGCGTGAGAAGTGGCTCGCCGCCGGCGTCTGCCCCGCGGCACCGGGTGAACCCGCGCCGGCGCGCGGAGGGCGGACGTCGACCACGAAGTAGCGACGGGGTGAGCGGGATCGACAGCCGGTCCCGCGGACCGTGCACGCCTGCCGGAGCGGAGGCGGGCGTGCGGCGGTCAGCGCCTGCTTCGGCCCGGGTAAGTTTCACCCGCCGCTGCGGACCTGTCCTGCCGTGGTCACTACGCCTGAACAGCGAACGAGCCGGTAATCGTTGGCCCGCAGGAGCACGAGCGGTCGCGCAGTACGTGACAGACCCGGATGTCGGCGCTAACGTCCGCCTCCGTTCCCATGCCGGCCGAACGGAGAATCCGGTGACCTCATCCTTCACCCGGCGGCGGTTGCTGCAAGCCGCCGGCGCCGGCGCCCTCGTTTCCGCGGCCGGCTCCGCCTTCGGGTGGGCTCCCGCCGCCGGCGCCGCCACCGGTCCGGTCCGATCGGAGGCCGGGGTGTCCGCGTTCCCGTTCGAGCTCGGCCAGGTGCGGCTGACCGCGAGCCGGTGGCTGGACAACCAGAACCGGACGCAGAACTACCTGCGGTTCGTCGACGTCGGCCGGCTGCTCTACAACTTCCGGGCCAACCACCGGCTCTCCACCGGCGGCGCCGCCACCAACGGCGGCTGGGACGCGCCGAACTTCCCCTTCCGCAGCCACGTGCAGGGGCATTTCCTCACGGCGTGGGCGCAGCTGTGGGCGGTCACCGGGGACACGACGTGCCGGGACAAGGCCACCTCCATGGTCGCCGAACTGGCCAAGTGCCAGGCCAACAACGGCGCCGCCGGGTTCACCGCCGGGTACCTGTCCGGCTTCCCCGAGTCGGACTTCGACAACCTCGAGGCCGGGCGCCTGTCGAACGGCAACGTGCCGTACTACTGCATCCACAAGACGATGGCGGGCCTGCTCGACGTCTGGCGGTACGTCGACAGCACCCAAGCCCGTGACGTGCTGCTGAGCCTGGCGGCGTGGGTCGACCGGCGTACCGGCCGGCTCAGCTATGCGCAGCAGCAATCCGTGCTGGGCACCGAGTTCGGCGGCATGAACGCGGTGCTGACCGACCTCTACCAGTACACCGGCGACGCACGATGGCTGACCGTCGCGCAGCGGTTCGACCACGCCGCCGTGTTCGACCCGCTGGCGGCGAACCGGGATCAGCTCAGCGGCCTGCACGCCAACACCCAGATTCCCAAGTGGATCGGCGCCGCGCGGGAGTACAAGGCCACGGGCACCACGCGCTATCGCGACATCGCCACCAACGCGTGGAACATCACCGTCGGCGCGCACACCTACGCCATCGGCGGCAACAGCCAGGCCGAGCACTTTCGCGCGCCCAACGCCATCGCCGGGTACCTCAACCAGGACACGTGCGAGAGCTGCAACACCTACAACATGCTCAAGCTGACCCGGGAACTGATCGCGCTCTACCCGGATCGCGCCGACCTGGCCGACTACTACGAGCGGGCGCTGCTCAACCAGATGATCGGCCAGCAGAACCCGGCCGACAGCCACGGCCACGTCACCTACTTCAGCTCCCTCAACCCGGGCGGCCGGCGCGGTCTCGGCCCGGCGTGGGGCGGCGGCACGTGGAGCACCGACTACAACTCGTTCTGGTGCTGCCAGGGCAGCGGCCTGGAAACCCAGACGAAGCTGGCGGATTCGATCTACTTCTACAGCGACACCACGCTGATCGTGAACCTGTTCCTGCCTTCGGTGCTCACCTGGACCCAGCGCGGCATCACCGTCACCCAGACCACGTCGTACCCGGCCGGTGACACCACCACCCTGACGGTCACCGGCAGCGTGAGCGGCGCCTGGGCCATGCGCCTGCGCATCCCGAGCTGGACGACCGGGGCGACCGTCAGTGTCAACGGCGTCGCGCAGAACGTGACCACCACCCCCGGCAGTTACGCGACGTTGTCGCGGTCGTGGGCCTCGGGTGACACGGTCACCGTCCGGCTGCCCATGAAGGTCGCCCTGAAGGCGGCCAACGACAACGCGAACGTCGCCGCGGTGACCTACGGCCCGGTGGTCCTGGCCGGCAACTACGGCAGCAGCACGCTCGGCGCGTTGCCGTCCCTCGACCCGAACTCGGTCACGCGGACGAGCACCACCGCGCTCGCTTTCAGCGCGAAGGCCAACGGCTCGTCGGTCAACCTGGTGCCGTTCCACGACGCGCAGGGCTTCAACTACACGGTCTATTGGAACACCGGGGGCGGCTCCGGCGGGACGACGAGCCGGCTGGTCAACGTGGGCAGCGGGCTGGTGCTGGGCATCGAGAACATGTCCACCGCGGACGGCGGCCGCGCGCTGCAGTGGTCCGACAGCGGCACGGCGGACCACAACTGGGAGGTCATCACGGACGGGACCGCCGTCCGGTTCCGCAACGCCAACAGCGGCAAGGTGCTCGGCGTCCTGGACATGTCGACGGCGGACAACGCCCGCGTCCTGCAGTGGTCGGACAACGGCACGGCCGACCACCGCTGGACCGTCCTCGACCAGGGCGACGGGACGGCGAAGATCCGCAACGTCAACAGCGGCAAGCTGCTGACCGTCGAGAACAACTCGACGGCCACCGGCGCGTTCGCCGTCCAAGGCCCCGACAACGGCGCGGCCGCCACCCGCTGGCGAATCGTGCGCAACGGCTGAAGCCGCGCAGGCGGCGAAGCGCCGATCCCGGCCGGGCGACCCGCAAACCGCGCGGCGAAAGGGAATGAGTGGGTCGGATTGCGCGCGTGCTGCGCGGAGCCACGCCGCACGGCAGTGGTCGTCAGTTCGCCGAAAGGAACAGGCGCAGACGGTCGACCCGGCCTTCGCGGTGCGACATCGACCAAAACCACGGTCGGCGGGCAGTGCCGCGCGCTGACCACCCCCATTTCCCCACGTGACGTCGCGGCTGGGCTGCTACAGCTCGCAGTCTCTGGTCGCCGACGCCCGCCGCCACGGCGTCCACATCCGCGAACCGGACATCAACGCCGGACTCGCCCACGCCACCCTCGAACCGGTGCCGCCAGCACCGGCGGCGTCGCGCTGCGCCTTGGGCTCGCGAAGGGGCCCTGCACCGGCATCGCGATCTCACCGGCCGTGTTCGGCTCAAGGGTTCCGCCGCCGAGGCGCTGGCGGACGTAGTCGGCGGCCCTGGTGGCGCTCAGCACCCGCGGCGACGCTCCCCTGTAGCAGGCAGTCGTGCCGGTCGCCGATCGCCGGGGTCCGGTGACCACAGGTCCCTGAGCAGCACCTACGAAAGGCAACGGCGGCGGACCGTTCGCGCCCGCTGCGCCGTGACCTCGGTGCTGTGACCTCGGCGCCGCCGGCCGCGTCCGGCCACGCGCGTTCAGCGGGTGCAGGTGGCGCCGCGGATGGCTTTCGGCAGGCTTTCGTAGACCCCGCGCGCGGTGGCGGCGCGGACGAGGAAGCAGTACCGCTTCCCGGGTTCGACCGGGATGGTCAGGCTGAGCTGCCGCCCGGCGGGCACCACCCGCGCCTGGTCCCCTTCGGCGGCGACGACCACGGCGTAGTCCATGGGCGCCGAGCTGCGCCAGGTGAGCTCGACGCTGTCGCTGGCGTCTTTGGGAGGGAGCAGTTCGAGAGCGGTGGCGGGCGCGGCGACGAGCGAGGAAGGCGGTGGAGCGGCGGGCTGGGTTTCGGCGGGCTGCGCCATTTCGACGGACCCACTGCCGAGGACGGCGATCAGCCCACCGCCAACCGCCGCGACGGCAACGGCGATTCCGCCGAATACGAGCAGTTTCCGCCGGCTGCGGCGGTTGCCGGGGTTGACGCCGCGGAAGTCGAAGGAGGCCAGGGGAACGCGGGTCGCCTCGGCAACTTGCGGCGCCCAAGGCGGTGCCATGGGCGCGGCCGGGGTTGCGGCCACGACAGGGTTCGAGGCCGCGGGCAACGGCCCGGTCGACCGAGCCGCACCCGCGGCGTCAGCAGAGCCTGCGGCCACGACAGCACCTGGCAGCACAACGTCGCCGGCAGGCACCGGCGACGCGGCCGACGGCCCAGCCGACGGAGCCGCACCCGGCTGCGCCGAATGGGGAACCGGGCCTGCGCCTGGCTTCGCCCACGCAGAAGTCGTCGCCGTCGGCACGGGTACCTGCGGTGGGGAGGCCACAGCGAGCGCCGGCGTGACCACTCCCGGCGGCGCGGCGGATGTCGGTGGCACCATCCCGTACCCACCGGCCACCGGAGGCACCGGCCCCGAAGCGAAGTCGTCGAAGCCCGGCGGCACCGATCCCACCGTCGCCAGCCGGCGGGCCACCTCCACCGCGTCCGTCAGGCGGCGGGCCGGGTCGGCCGCCAGCAGCCGGCCGATCGTCGTGGCCAGGGCCACCGGGACGTCCTCGCGGTGGATCGCCGGCACCGGCTCGCGCAGCACCCGCAGCACCCGCTCGCCCTGCCGCTCCCCGAGCTTGCCCGGGTGCGGCGAACCGCCCGTCAGCGCGAAGTGCACCACCGCGCCCAAGCCGTACATGTCGTTCGCCTCGTCGAACACCTCGGTGCGCGCCGCCTCGGGCGCGCGGAACTCGATGGCGTGCAACGGATCGCGGGGGAACGTGTGCCGCAGCACCAGGCCACCGTCGGCCAGGACCGGCTCACCCGAGGCACGGAACAGGACGTTGTGCGGGCTCACGCCGCCGTGGACGACGCCCGCCTTGTGCATGCCGGCCAGCGCCGTCGCCAGCGTCCGGCCCAGGACGACCGCGTCCGCCGCGGACAGCGGACCGCCGCGGCTGACCAGCTCGGCCAGCGACTGCGGGCACTGCTCGCGCCGCAGCACCTGGCTGCCGTCCGAGCGGGTCTCGACCGCGTCGATCGCCAGCACCGACGGGATGTGCCGCACCGCCGCCTGCTCGCGGTCGAACGCCGCCTTGGTGCGCTTGTCGAACTTCGACGGCAGCGGCCGGTAGGCGAAGGTCACCCGTGACGAGACCCCGGCGTACGCGTCTCCGCCCGTCGTTCCCGTCATGACCCCCGCCTGTCCGCAACCTGCCGCCCCGCCCTCCGCGTGGCCCGGCCGATCCATAGTAGGTCCGCCCGCGCCAGTCCGCGGGTGCCCACGGCAGCTACCTGCCGCGAGCCGAACCGAGGAAGGCCACCATGACCACGACCGGCCTGGTCCGCGTGACGGTCGCGACGCCGCACCGCCGCATCGACCTCGCGCTGCCCGAACGGGCGCCGCTCGCCGAGCTGTTGCCGGGCCTGCTCCGGCACGCCGGCGTGGCCGACGAACCGCCTGGCGGGTGGCTGCTGCGCCGCGGCGACGGCGGCCGGCTCGACCCCGCCCGCACGGCCGCCGCGCAGCGCGTCGGCGACGGCGAGGTCCTGCACCTGGTTCCGGCCCAGGTCGACTGGCCCGAGCTGGAGTACGACGACCTGGCCGACGTGATCGCCGAAGGGTCGGCCCGTCTCGGCGGCACCTGGCAGGCCCGTCACACCCGGGCCGCGGGCCTGGCGGCCGGTTCACTCGCGGCGCTGGTGGCACTGGCCGTGCTCGTCACGGCGGGCCCTGGCGTCGGCCCGGCGGTCGCGGCTCTGCTCGCGGCGGTCGCGCTGGTGGCCGGCGGGTCGGGCCTCGCCCGGGCGTTCGGCGACAGCGGGGCCGGTGCGATCCTGGCGGTGACGGCGTGGCCGTTCGCTTTCGTGGGTGGCGCCCTCCTGCCGGCCGGTGGCGCCCCTCTGACCGCCGGCGAGCCGCCGGGCGCGCCCCAGCTGCTCGCGGGGTGCGCGTCCGTGCTGGTCGCCGCCGTCGCCGGGCTGATGGGCGTGGCCGACCGGGCGGCCGTCTTCACGGCCGGGGCGGTCGCCGGCCTGGCCGGAACGCTCGGGGCGTGGCTCGCGACGGCGGACGTCGTGCCCGGGCCGCAGGCGGCCGCGATCGTCGCGGCCGCGGCCCTGGTCGGCTCGCCCCCGCTGCCTGCGCTCGCGGTCCGGCTGGGCCGGCTGCCGTTGCCGGTCCTCCCGCGCGGCCCGGCCGACCTGCTGCGCGACACCCCGCACCCGGCCCGGCGCGCGGTCTACGCGTCGGTGGTGCGCGCCGACGGCATCCTCACCGGGCTGCTCTGGGCGATCGCCGCGGCCGCCGCGCCGGCGCAGGTGTGGTGGGCCGGGCACGGTGGCACCGCGGGCGTCGTCTTCACGGCCGTGCTGACCGCCGGCTTCCTGCTGCGGGCGCGGCTGCACCCGATCGTGCGGCACCGGGTGCCGCTGCTGCTGGCCGGCGCGACGGGCCTGGCTAGCCTGGCCCTCTTCGGCGGCGGGCAGCCGTGGACGATCGCCGCGGTGTGCGCGGCCGCCACCGTCGTCGTGGTCCCGGCCGGCCTGCGTTACGCGGCCAGGACGCCGACGCCGTACCTGGCGCGGTGGGGTGAGATCGTCGAGGTGCTCGTGGTCGTGGCCGTGGTCCCGCTGCTGTGCTGGGTGCTCGGCCTGTACGCGGTGCTCCGCGGGCTGGCGGGCTGAGGTGGCCTCCCCTCGCGACCAGCTGCACGCGCACCAGTTCCTCGTCCAGCGCACGGTTTCCGCGCTCGCCGCCCGCGAAACCGACCCGGAGCGGCCGCGGTTCCGGCGGCCGGCGACCGCGGCGTTCGCCGGGATCGGGCTGTCCCTGCTCCTGCTGGCCGGGTTCGGCGTCTTCGGGCTGCTCGTCCCCGGCGGGAACACGTCCTGGCAGGCCGGGGACGCCGTCATCGTGGAAAAGGAGACGGGGACGCGGTTCGTCTACGTCGCCGGCCGCCTGCACCCGGCGGCGAACTACACGTCGGCGGTGCTCGCCGCGGGCAGCGCGAAGACCGTGCAGGTGTCCCGGAACTCACTCGACGGCGTGCCGCGCGGGCCGCTGATCGGCATCGCGGGGGCGCCGGAAGCGCTTCCCGCGGCCGACCACCTGCTCGGCCCGGAGTGGTCGCTGTGCTCGCGGCCGGAGACCGGCGCCGACGGCAGCGTGGTGAGCCGTTCGGTGCTGCTCGCCGGAGGCTCGCCCGCAGGGGGGACGCCGCTGGGCGACCGGGCGCTGCTGGCGGAGTCCGCGGACACCGGCGAGCGGTACCTGGTGGCCGGCGGTTTCCGGCACCGGATCGCGGCGGCCGACGCGGTGACGGTCGGGCTGGCGCTGCGCTCGGCGTCGCCGGTCCGGCTGAGCCCGGCGGCGGGCGATCTGCTGCCGGCCGGGGGCGCGATCGCGCCGATTCCGCTGCCGGACGCGGGGAGGCCGTCGACGGCGGTGGCCCGGCGGCCGGAGCTGCGCGCGGGTCAGCTGCTGGCTGTCCGGACGAGCGGCACGACGGGGTACTACCTGGCCGAGACCGGGCGGCTGCGCCCGATCACGCCGCTGCAGTACGACATCCAGCGGGCGTACCCGCCGACCGCGGCCGCGTATGCGAACGCCCAGCCGGACGCCGTCCCGCTGAGCCCGCTCGACCTGGCGGAGGCCCACCGGTCCCCGTCGCCGGCGCGGCAGCCCGGTGACGTTCCCGCGCAGCTGCCCGAGTTCGCCACGGGTGCCGCGGTGTGCCTGGGTTTCACGCCGGGGGCGGAGGCGCCGTCAGTGGTGCTCGACCCGGCGCTGGCCCCGCCGGACCCGATGACGGTGACGGCCGGCCGGACGGCGGCGGGAGCAGCGCTGGCCGACAGCGTGGTGGTCCCCCCGGGCATGGCGGCGCTGGTGGAGGCGATGCCGAGCCGGACGGCCCCGGCGGGCACGCTCGCGCTGGTGACGGACGCGGGGCGTGCGTACCCGCTGGCGAGCAGGCGGACGATGGAGGTGCTGGGGTACGGCGCGGTGACGCCCGTGCGGATTCCGGCGGAGCTGCTGGCGCGGGTCCCGGTGGGGCCGGGTTTGGTGGAGCAGGCGGCGCTGAGCCGCTGACCGGGGAGACGGTCGTGAAGGGCACCCTCATGGACGTTACGGCCATGAGGGTGCCCTTCGCGGCATCCGGGGCCGCGCCTCGGGCTGCCGGGAGCGGCGCTTTCCACGGGAAAGGCCCGCCCCGGAACACGTGCGGGGCGGGCCTTTCCCGTCTCAGCCTCGCTCGGACCGCAACGGGGACGGGGGTGGTGCGACCTCCCACAGTTCGTCGTCGAGACGAGGCTTGTCCGGGGACCAGCGGGGCTCTTCCGCCGGCACCGGACGGCGGTCGCCGCGGGTCCGGCCGCCGAGCCGCTCAGGCACCCCCGGCGGCTGCCTGCGGACCGGGCCGCGGCCCGTGAACCGGTTCTCCGCCCGGCCCGGCCCGGGACGCTGCCCCGAGCCCGCGAGCGCGCCCGACATCGGCGGCATCATGCCGGGGAACCCACCCGACGCCGGGCGTGCCGACGCCCCCGAAGCCACGCCTGGGACGATCGGTTCCCCGGGGGCGGTCGCGGCGGCCGGGGTGACCGTCGTCGCGCGGGGTACCGCGGCCTGCGGGATCGCCGTCGCTCCCGGGAGACGGACCGAGCCGGCCAATCCGGCGAGACCGCCCAGCGCCGGGCTCGGCACTCCCGCCGCCGACGGCAGCGATGGCGCGACCGGCGTCACCGAGGGCGGCACCGGCGGCGCGACGCTCTCCAGCCCCGCCAACGTCGGCGCGACCGGCGACGGCAGATCCGGCACCGGCGGGGCTTCGGGAGTGGGCACCGCGCCGGGACCGCCAACGGCGCCGGAAGCGGCACCACCGGCAGCACCCGCGCCGGAAGCTGCGGCGGCACCACCGGCGGCCGCCTGCGCCTCGGCGCCACCCGCGTCAGCACCACCCGCCCCGGCGGCACCCGCGTCGGCAGCACTCGCCGAGGCACCACCGGCAGCACCACCACCGGTAGCACCACCACCGGCGGCCGCGCCATCGCCGGAACTGCCACCGCCCGAGCCTGCGGCACTCTCCCCCGCCGCCGCACGCAGCCGTTGCGCCGCCGCCACGTACAGCCGCCCCAGCTCGTCCATCTTCGCGCCGGCCGCTTCCTGCAGCTGCTTCACCTGGGAGTCCGCCGACGCACCTCCCGCCTGAGCCACCGCGGCCTGGATCTGCCGCGCCTGCTCCAGGCACTGCGCGACGTACCGCGTGACCATCGGCACCGCTTGGGCGGCCGCGTCGAGGGCCGTCCACGGGGCCGCCGCCGCGATCCACTGCGCGTGCGTGCGCAACGACGTCGTGCCGGCGTCGGTCCGCCGGAGGAAGGTCCGCCCCGCGTCGTCCTGCCATGCCCCGGAAACCCGGCTCGCGTGCTCGGCCAGCTGCCCCTCCGCGGTCTCCAACGCCGTCTGCGCGGCCTGCCACTTGCGGCCGATCTCGCCGAACGCGCCGACGTTGCCCTGTTCCACCTGCACCATCGCGAGCTGCTGCTCCAACGGCAGCGATCCGTACCCCACCGCTCAGTCCCCCAGTCCGGTGCCGGCCACGGTCAGGGCCTGGGCCCCGGCCGCGTTGCCGGCGAGGTAGTCCTGCGCCGCGCCCCGGGCGATCCCGGCCAGTGCGACGAACTCGTCGTGCGCCCGCTGGACGTACCCGGTGAGCGCGGTCGCCGACTCCGTGTCCGCGGCCGTCAGCTCCGCCGTCTCCAGCAGGCCGCCGCCGGCGATACCCGGCCGTGCGGCCGCGACACCTGGGTCCGGCGGCGGCGGCGAGAACTGTTCCAGGCCATCGGTAAGGCCGTGGATGTCTTGTCCCATCAGGGTTTCCCTTCGTCCACTGTGGTCACATCGGCCGGCGGCAGCCAGGCCAGCTGCAGCAGCTTCGGCGCGTCGCGGCGGCCGATCAGCCGGCCACGCCCGGCGGGCAGCGGCTCGGCCTTGACCCCGCCGAGCAGCGGTCCTTCTTCCTTGTCACCGGACAGCAGCAGCCCGGGGGTGCCGACGTCGCGCAGCCGGGTGAGGAACGGCTCGAACAACGCGCGCCCGGCCCCGCCCGTCCGCCGCGTCACGATGACGTGCAGGCCGATGTCGCGGCTCTGGGCCAAGTGCTCCAGCAGCGGCAGCAACGGGTTCGCCGCCGGGTTGACGACGAGGTCGTAGTCGTCGACCAGCACGAACAGCTCCGGTCCGTGCCACCACGACCGCGTCCGCAGCTGGGCGGGCGTGACGTCGGGGCCGGGCAGCCGTTCGGCGACGCCGCGAGCCGCTTCGGCGAGCAAGCCGGCCGTCGACGCCGGGTCCGTGCCGTAGCCGAGCAGGTGCGGCTCGGACAGGTCGCCGAGCAGCCCGCGCCGGTGGTCGACCACGATCAGCCGGGCCTGCTCTGGCCGGTACGCCCCGGCGATGCGGCGGGCCAGCAGCCGCAGGAACGCCGTTTTGCCGGATTCGCCGTCACCGAGCACCAGCAGGTGCGGGTCGGCCGCGAAGTCCAGTCGCACCGGAGCCAGGTCCTGCTCGGCGATCCCGACCGCGAGCCGGTGCGTCGCCGGGTCATCCACAGTAGACAGTTCCGGGTACGGCAGCACGCCCGGCAGCAGCCGCACCCTCGGCGCGGGCTCCCCCCGCCAGGCCGCCGCCACGGCCTCGACGAGCGCCGCCGAGCCGGCCGGCAGGTCGTCGGCGGTCGCACGCCCGTCGATCCGGGGCAGGGCCGTCAGCATCTGGTGTCGTCCGCTCGTGACACCGCGCCCGGGCGCGTTCTCCGGGACGAGCAGCTGGCTCGCCCGGTCGACCATGGTGTCGACCGGGTCGCCGAGCCGCAGCTCCAGCCGCCCGCCGAAGAGGTCGCGCACGGCCGGGCGCAGGTCGAACGAGCGGGAGCAGGCCACCAGCAGGTGGACGCCGTAGGCGAGCCCGCGCGCGGCGATCCCGGCGACGACCTCCTCGAGGTCCTCGAAGTCCTTGCGCAGGGTCAGCCAGCCGTCGACCACCAGGAAGACGTCGCCGTAGGGGTCCTCGGCGAACTCGCCGGCGGCGCGGCGGCGCCGGAACTCGGGCATGCCGTCGAGCTCCAGCTCCGCGAACCGGCGTTCGCGGGCCGCGAGCACGCCGGCCACCTCGGCGACCGTGCGCCGGACCGCGCCGGCGTTCTGCCGGGCCGCGACGCTGCCGACGTGCGGCAGACCCCGCAAGGTGGCGAGCGTGCCACCGCCGAAGTCGAGGCAGTAGAACTGTGTCTCACGCGGCGTGTGGGTCAGCGCCAGGCTCGCGATGATCGTTCGCAGCGCGACGCTCTTGCCCGACCGCGGCGCGCCGACGACCACGGCGTGCCCGGCCGCGCCGGAGAAATCCAGCTCCAGGGGGTCCCGCCGCTGGTCGAGCGGCCGGTCGACGATCCCCGCCGAAGCGCGCAGCTTCCCGGCCAGCCCCGGTCCGGCGACGAGCCCGCGCACCGGGTCCACCACCGGCGTCCCGAGCAAATCGTCCACAGTGGACGACTCGCGCAGCGGCGGCAGCCACACCTGGTGCGCCGGCGTGCCCTTGCCGGTGAACCGGTCGACCAGGATGTCCAGGAGGCTTTCGCCGACGGCGTCGTCGAGGTCTTCCTCGGCTTCGGGTTCATCCGTCATTTCGGGTGCGACATACGAAGTCGTGTACTCGCGCATGGCGGCCTGGTGTTCGCGAGGCCCAGCGCCGGTCGTGCCGGGGCGGTGGACGCCGGAGACGTAGGCGGAGCGGAATCGCGTCATGACCTCGGTGCCGAACTTGAGGAAACCGTGGCCCGGCGCGCGCGGCAGGGTGAACGCCGCGGTGACCCCCAGCACCGCGCGGCTTTCCATGTCGGAGAAGGTCCGCAGGCCGATCCGGTAGGACAGGTGGCCGTCGAGCCCGCGCAGCCTGCCCTCCTCCAAACGCTGGCTCGCCAGCAGCAGGTGCACACCGAGCGACCGGCCGACGCGCCCGATCTGGACGAACATGTCGATGAAGTCCGGCCGGGCGGAGAGCAGTTCGCTGAACTCGTCGCAGACCACCAGCAGCGTCGGTACCTCCGCGAGCGGCGCCCCGGCGAGCCGGGCCTTCTCGTAGTCACGCAGGGAAGCGAAGTTCCCGGCCGCGCGCAGCAGTTCCTGACGGCGGATCAGCTCGCCGTTGATCGCGTCGGCCATCCGGTCGACCAGCGGCAGCTCGTCGGCGAGGTTGGTGATCACCGCGCTGGTGTGCGGGAGGCCGTCGAGGCGGGTGAAGGTGGCGCCGCCTTTGAAGTCGATGAGCGCGAAGTTGAGCTGGTTCGGCGGGTGCGTGATCGCCAGCGCCAGCACGAGGGTGCGCAGCAGCTCGCTCTTGCCGGACCCGGTCGCGCCGATCAGCAGGCCGTGCGGGCCCATCCCGTCCTGGGCGGACTCCTTGAGGTCCAGCTCGACCGGCGTGCCGTCCGGGGTGATCCCGAACCGGACGCGCAGGCGGTCGCGGCTCGGCCGCGGCCGCCAGGTGCCGGTGGGGTCGAACGCGAACGGGTCACCGAGGCCGAGCAGGTCTTCCAGACCGAGCTCACTGCTGAGCGGCTGCTCGCCGCGGGTTCCGCTGGGCAGCCGCAACGGCGCCAGCGTCCGGGCGAGCGCTTCGGCGGCGGCCGGCGCCACCGCGTCGGCCTGGCCGAGTTCTTCGGTGCCGCCCGTGGTCCGGGCGGCCAGCGTCCCGTCCGCGCGGACGCTCAGCTCGGCCGCGCCCCGATCGAGCGCGCGGGGCACGGGCGAGCTGAGGTCGAGGACGGTGACGCCTTCGACGCCGCCGCCGGTCATCAGATGATCGGAGCCCAGGACGTCGCCGCCGTCGAGGACGACCAGCAGGTGCGGGGCCGGGGCGCGGCCGGGGCCGTCCGGGTCGAACCGCGGGCGGCCGGCGAGCAGGTCGTCGAGCATCGCCTCGAGCGCGGTGGCGGCCGGGGCGACCAGCCGCAGCGGCCCGACGGCGTCGGTGCGGTCCGGGTGCAGCGCGTGCGGCAGCCACTTGACCCAGTCCCACTCCGGCAGCCGGTCAGGCGCGGCGCAGACGGCGATCCGGACGTCGTCGGGCGCGTGCAGCACGGCCAGCTGGGCCAGCAGGGCCCGGGCCAGCGCGGTGCGGCGGTCTCGGTCGCCGGTCAGGTGAAGCCGCGCGAAGCCGTTCACCGAGACAGCGAGCGGGAGCCCGCCGACGGTCGTGTACGCCGTGACGAACCGGCGCAGCGCGAGCGCGGAAAGCGGCTCCAGGCGTTCCAGCGCCACGGTGTCCGGCGGGACGATCGGGGTGGCCAGGCCCTGCGGGCCCCGGCCGATCCGGGCGACCAGGAAGTCGGGGTCGGCGGGCCGCCGTTCCCACAGCCGCGGCCCGGCGGCCAGGGACCACAGCGTCTCCGGCTCGGGGTGCAGGTGGGCCAGTGCGGCCCGCTGACGATCGATCGTGCGGGTGACGCGCATCCGGTGCTGGGCCAGGCCACGCAGGTAGAGCCGGCGCGCGTGCGCCATCTCGCGCTTGCTCACGCCGCCGCCGTTGAGGAAGGCCGCGCAGAGCATGCCGAGGATCGCGACACCGAACAGGCCGAGCACGACGTACCGCAGCGCACTCGCCGTCCCGCCGAAGCCGAGCAGCGTGCCGCCCATGATCGCCACCATCGGCAGGACCATCAGGGCCTGCGTCCACGTCCGCCCCGAAGGCAGCGGGATCTCCGGCGGTGCTTCCAGCACCACCTCGCCGGACGGCATCGCCGGCCCGGCCGTCCGGTCGCCGCGGTGCACCAAGGTCGTCGCCACGCCGTCATCGTCGGGGCTGCCCGGGCGGCGTGGGGTGGCGTGGCAGGAACGTGCCGCGACGGGGCCACGCGGGCCGCGGGGCACCTAGCGTCGGGCCGGAAACGGCTATTCCGGTGAAAAAAGGAGCCGCGCGTGGCGAGCATGCAGGATCAGCTACACGGCGAAATGGACGTCCTCCAGCAGTCGGCGAAGACCGCCGGTTCGGTGGCGGACAGCATCAACGGACACCGGGCGTCGCTGCTCCCGGTGGTCGGGGCGATGCACGGGCAGTGGGTCGGGACGTCCTACGAGGCGTTCGTGCGCGCGCACGAGCAGTGGGACCAGGGCATCACCCGGCTGACCGCGGCACTGGGCAACCTCGGCGAGAACACGCAGTTCTCGGCCAACACCTACCTCAGCGCCGAAGACGCGGCGCGCGCCGGCATCGAGTCCGCCCAGGGGCACAGCCCCTTCGGCGGCGCGCTGCGGGCCTGACCACGGAAAGGGGATTCCTCGTGCTGATCAAGGGAAACTTCAGCGAGCTGCACGGGCTCACCGACCAGATCCGCAGCACCATCGGGCGGGTCGACCAGGAGATGAGCACCTGGCAGACGATGTCCGGCCAGACCGCCGAGGGCTGGCAGGACCAGGCGGGCGGCCAGTTCACCGAGGTGAGTGCCGCCTGGCAGCAGGTTTCGCAGGCGCAGCAGCAGATGCTGGAGGCGCTGCGCGGCGGCGTCGACAACACGAACACCGAGTTGCAGCAGGCGCTGGCGTCGGCGAAGGCCCGGGTCGGCAGCACGTCGATCTGAGGCTGGGGGAAAGGGGCGGTCCCGGTTCGGGGCCGCCCTTTTCAGTGCCTTCCGGGCAGCAGGAAGGGTTCGGCGGCGACCGGCTCGCGGTCGGGACGCGGCGGCAGCGGGCGGGCCCGGGCGGGCGTCCACCGCCGTCGTTTCCCCCGGCGGAGGACCACGAGCACGACCGTGCCGAGGAGCGTCGCGGCCAGGGCGGCAGCGACTCCGGAACGGGCCGCGGTGCCTTGGCGCGCCCACCAGGCCGCGGCGCTTTCGGCCGCCGGATCCGGTGCCGCGGGTACGACGGACGGCAGCGGGGCCGCCGGGCGGGCGGTAAGTCCTTCGGTCACCGCCCGGTAGGGGTCGACCAGGCCGGCGCCGTACTCGAGGCTGCCCGCGCCGCCGGGCATCGGGGTCGCCGTCGCGATCAGGCGGCCGGCCACCTGGGCGGCGCTGAGTCCGGGCTCGGCTTCGCGGACGAGCGCGGCGGTGGCGGAGACGAAGGGGGCGGCGAAGCTGGTGCCGTCGAAGTAGTCGTGGCCGCCCGCGCGGGTCGTGCTCAGCACCCCGGCCCCGGGCGCGACGATGTCCACATAGGACCCGACCTGTGAGCCCTGCGCCCGGTGGCCGCCGATGTCGATCGAGCCGACGCCGAGGACGCCGTCGTACATCGCGGGGTAGGACGGGCCGGAGCTGCGGTTCCCGACGGCCGCGACGACGAGGACGTCGTTCTGCTGGGCGTGCCGGATGGCGTCGTGCACGACCACGTCGTCGGCGTAGCCGGACAGCGAGAGGTTGATGACCTTGGCCCCGGAGTCGGCGGCGTACCAGATGCCCCGGGCGAGGACGACGGGATCGATCGGGGTCGGGCGGCCGTCGTCGGCGAGGTCACGGTCGGTGATCCGTACGGGCAGGACCGTGGCGCCCGGGGCGAGCCCCTGGAAGCCGACGCCGGCCTGCGGCGCGGCGGCGATGATCCCGGCGACGGCCGTGCCGTGGGAGGCGCAGTCGAAGTCACCGGGGAGATCGCCGGAGAGGAAGAAGTCCTTGCCCGGCAGAACTTTCCCGGTGAGCTGCGGATGGGCGGCGTCGACCCCGGAGTCGACGACGGCGACGGTGACCCCGGCCCCGGTGCTGTGCGGCCAGACCCGCCGCGGGTCGAGGGTCCGTTGCGCCCAGGGCAGTTCGGTGACGACGGGGTGGGCACCTTCGGCGGTGGAACAGGCCCCGGCCGGCGGCGCGGCAACCGCGGGCGGCGCGGTGGAGACGAGCACCGCGGCGACGACACCGGCCAACGCGGGCAGGGTTCGGCTCATCACGCCATCGTCGCGGCGGTGCGCGGCAGCCGGGGCGCGCTGGCCGGAACCGGTCAGGCGACACCCGGCACGAAAAGCCGTGAATGGCACATCGAGGGACTTGAAGTCCCTCGATGTGCCATTCACGGCTTTCGGTCAAGCGCGGGAGGGACGCAACCCGCGTGGGTCGAACCACGCCAGCACCCGCCGCCCCGGGCGGGCCTTCCCCAAGCCGCGGCGCAGCTTCCGGACCGCCGCCCACGCGCGTTCCCGCTCGTCGGAGGCCGAAACGGTCCACATCGCCGCGTCCATCGCGCCGGCCAGTTCCGACAACCCCTCCCGGACCCCGGCCGGCGCCGAAGGTCCCACCGCGGAGAGCGCGTCCCGGACCGTCATTCCCGGCGTCAGCACCACGCCGTGCGCCCGTAGCCGGTCGCGCGCCTCCGCCCACGCGCCCGCCACCGATGCGTACCCCGGACGGCGTCGCCGTCGCCACGCCCGGACCACCCCCACCGCCGGGACGCCGACCAGCCACAGCACCACCAGCACCGTCAAAAGCACCGCGAACACCGGCCACGGCACCGAAAGCCCGGTGTCGGGAGCCGAAGCGCCCGTGCCGGAAGACGGGAGCCGGGGCGGGGTCACCTGATCCGGTGGGGGTAGCGCCGCCCGGGCTCGGGCCGTCGTGTCGCCCAGGCCGCCCGAGGCCGCCGCCGCTCCCGTCGGGTCCAGGGCCACCCAGCCGACGCCGTCGACCGCGACCTCCGGCCACGCCAGCACGTCCGCGTTGCGCACCACCACGTCCCGGCCCGCGCCGGCCGGCGACCGGAAGCCGACCGCGACGCGGGCCGGGATGCCGAGCAGCTTCGCCACCGCCACGTACGCCGCCGCGAACTGCTCGCTCGTGCCCACGTGCGTCTCCAGCAGGAACCGCTTCAGCTGCGGCCAGCCGCTGCCCGTCGGCAGCCGCTCCCCCGCCCGCACCACGCGGTAGTTGTCGCTGAAGTACTTCTCCAGCAGCAGCGCCGTCTGGAACGACGGCCGCATGTCCCGTACCGCGCCGCGAGCCAGCGTCGTGACCTCCGGCGGCACCGCACCGACGTCGCCGACGTCCCGGGCGGCGGCCGGGTCGACTCCGCGTCCCAGCAGCCCGGCCTGCCCGGTGGGTTCCCACCACCGCAGCCGGTACGCGGCGCCGTCGGCCGGGCCCGGCAACCGCAGCTGCCCCGATGCGGCGTCGACGAACGGCGTCACCCCGTCCACCCCGGACACCAGCGGCTGGCTCGGCAGCCACGGGCCGAGCGACCCGAACACCGTGACGTCGGCGGTCCGCAGGTCCGACGGCGGTGCCGCGGGGGCGGGCAGCGGCGCGCCGAGCCGCCGCGGTTCGCCGCCCGGTGACCACGTGACGCCGTTGAAGCGGTCGAGCACGGCCAGGCGCCACCGGTCGACCGGTGTGCCGCTCGAGTACCGGAACACCGGCACCTCGGGGTGCAGCAGCCGGCCCGCGACCTCGGTCAGCGGATTGGCCACCCGGCCCGGCGGCAGCGGCGCGGGCTGGTTGTCCTGCAACGAAAACGCCGGTGTCCCGGCCGGGTCGGCGACCCCGCCGGCCACGACCCCGACCGCGCCGAGCACGACGACCGGCACCGCGGCGAGCAGCACGGCCCCCAGCCGCGACGGCGCCGACGGCCGATCCGGCCCGGTCAGCACCAGCAGCAGCACCACGAGCGCGGCGTAGGCGGCCCCGACCACCAGCGCGGTCGCGCCCGTCAGGGCGCCGAAAGCCTGGCTGAGCACCAGAACCGGCAGCGAAGGCAGCAACGCGAGCAGGGGACGCCGCCCCAGCAGCTCGACCGCCAGCACCGACGCGGCCAGCACCAGCAGCGGCACGAACAGCACCAGCGCCGGGTCCGCCGGCGCCGGCCACGTCGTCTGCAGGGTCAGCCGCCACGAGTCCGTGACCCCGGCGACGAGCGCGTGCAGCGCCTCCCCCGGCGACACCGTCCCGCGCAGCACGACTTCGAGCACCACCACCAGACCGAGCACGGCCGCGATGACCGGACGCCACGGCCGGAGCGCCCGCCGGCGATCGCACAGTTCCGCGACGCCGAAGCACACGACACCGGCCGCGAGCACCGGCAGGACCAGCGCCCAGAACCCGAACACCGGCGCGAACAGCAGCCCGGGCAGCGCGGTCAAGAGCAGGACGACGGCCCGCGTCACGAGGCGACCACCTCGGTCCAGCGCCGCAACGCGCTGACGGCGTCCGGCGCGAGCAGCACCCGGGTCGCGCCGGCGGGCGGCGCCGACGCCCCCAGGATCACGGCGACCGTGCTCGCGTACCGGGACCGCACCGCCGCCACCGGCGCCAGGTCCAGCGGGCCCGCGGCCACGACGGTCAGGATGCCCCCGCGTTCCCGGCTTTCCGGCAGCAACCGCGAGTCCGGCGTCGCACCTCCGGTCAGGACGCACAGCTCGTCGAGCAACCGCCGCACCGCCGGGGAACCCGACAGCGTCGCCACATCCACGCCGCACGGCGTCACCAGCCGGCACCGGTGCCCGGCCGTGGCGGCCGCGGCCAGCAGCGACGCCGCGACGTCGACGGCTTCCTCGAACAGCGGCCCCGGCGGGCACCGGGTGTCCAGCACGACGGTGAAGCGCGGCTGCTCCGGGTCGACGAAGTCGCGCACCATCAGCCGCCCGGTCCGGGCGGTCGCCTTCCAGTGCAGGTGCCGGACCTCGTCGCCGGGCACGTACTCGCGGACGTCGCGCAAGTCGTGCGAACCGTGCGGAGACAGCTCGGTGGTGACGCCCTCGTGGTGGTGGCGCGGGTGGCCGCCCACCGGCAGCAGCACCGGCCGCACCTTCGGGTGCACCCACAGCGTCGCGGTGTCGCCGGTGGTGATCCCGGCGCGGCCGAGCCCGAGCGGGTCCCGGCGTTCCAGCGTCAGCGGCCCGACCTGGTGCCGGCCGCGGGTCCCGGTGGGCAGCTCGTAGTGCAGCACCGACTCCGTCCCCGGCGCCAGTGCGCGCACGCGCACCTCGTGCGTCCCGGCGCCGACGCGGTCGCCGGCGGTGAACGCACTTTGCCGCCGGGTGCCGGCGTTGCGAACCCGCAGCTGGGCGAACGCCGGGCGACCGCGGCCCACGCGGTCCGGGTAGACCTCCCTGGCCACCGAGACGCGCACGCGGCGGGCACCGGCCAGCACCGCGCCGAGGACGGCCAGCAGCCCGGCCGCGCCGAGGGCGCGCGGCAGCGGCCAGCCGCCGGCCAGGCCCGCGGCGAGCAGGGCCACCGAGGTCACCACCAGTCCGGTGCCCCGCGCGGTCGGGCGTGTCATCAGCCCACCGGGGTCCCGGCGGCCGGGGTGCGCGTGGTCGGGGCCGGCGTCGCGGCGAGCACCTCGTCGAGGATGTCCGCGGGCTTGCGCTGGGTCAGTTCGGCGTCGGAGGTCAGGATCAGCCGGTGGGCCAGCACCGGCCGCGCGACCTCCTTGACGTCGTCGGGGGTCACGTAACCGCGGCCGTAGGTGGCCGCGATCGCCTGCGCGGTGCTGATCAGTGCGATGCTGCCGCGCGGGCTGGCGCCGTGGCGCAGCGCGACGTGCGTGCGGGTCGCGGCGGCGATGCGGGCGGCGTACTCGCAGACCGCGCCGTCGACGTGGATCGCCCGCACCTGCGCGATCGCCGCCCGCAGCGTCTCCAGGTCGACGACCGGCGACAGCTCGTCGGGCCCGATGCCCGCGCGGTCGCTCATGATCACCAGCACCTCGGTGGCCAGGTCCGGGTAGCCGACCGTCAGCCGCATGAGGAACCGGTCGAGCTGGGCTTCGGGCAGCCGGTAGGTGCCCTCCATCTCGATCGGGTTCTGGGTCGCGACGACGATGAACGGCGTCGGCACCTCGTGCCGCTCCGCGTCGACGGTGACAGTGCGCTCGGACATCACCTCCAGCAGCGCCGACTGCGTTTTCGGTGTGCCGCGGTTGATTTCGTCGGCCACCACGACGTTGGCGAAGATCCCGCCGGGGTGGAAGCGGAACGCCTCCTCGCGCTGGTGGTAGATCTGCACACCGGTGATGTCGCCGGGCAGCAGGTCCGGGGTGAACTGGATCCGGTGGTAGCTGCCGCCGATGCTGCGGGCCAGGCACCGCGCCAGCGTCGTCTTGCCGAGCCCGGGCACGTCCTCGACCAGCAGGTGGCCCTCGGCCAGCACCGCGGCGACGGCCAGCCGCACGACCTCCGGCTTCCCGCGCAGCACGGTCTGCACGTTGCGCGCGATCAGCTGGTACACCTCGGCCGGTGTCGGCACTATCAGCCTCCTGTCCACTTGAGACGGTTCGAGGTCACGGCCGAGCCGTCGACGCTCGCGGTGACCCAGACGGTGTTGCCGACACCGTAGTAGTCGAACGCGCTGAAGGCCGCGCGCCCGCTGGAGTCGGTGTCGACGCCGTGGCCTCCGTTGCTGTAGCCGGAATCCGTCGAGTGCGGGACGACGTCGACGTGCGTGCCCGGCGCGAACCCGCTGAGCACGACGTGCATCTTCGCGCAGCCGTCGCGGTCGTACTCGGGGGCGCACTGCCCGCCGCGCGACAGCGTCAGCTTCTCGGTACCGGCCGGCGTCACCGAGCCGCTGGACGCGCCGGGGCCTTCGCCGACCTCGTTGACGGCCCGGACGGTGAAGGTGTACGCCTTGCGGTTCGCCAAGCCCTGCACGGTGGTCGAGCGCGCGGAGGCGATCATCGTCACCGAGCCGCTGCCGCCGCCGGTCCACGTGATCTTGTACGCGGTCACGGGCGAGCCGTTCGCGGCGGCCGCGCCCCAGCTGACCGTCGCCGAACCGTCCCCGGCCTTCGCGGAGACCCGCGTGGGCGCGCTCGGCGGGCTCGCCGCGACCGTCGGCGGCGGCGCGGGTGGCGGTTTCGGCGTCGACTTCGGGGTCGGCGGCGGCCTTTCCGTGCGCACGACCGTCCGCTCCGGCTGCTGCGTCGGCTGCGGCCGCACCGGCGGCGCGCTGCCGGTCGGCGGGGTCTCCGGCGGCGGCGGGCTGGGCGGGACGCTCGTGGTCGGCGGGCGGCCCGCGGCCGGGACGTCGGAGACCCGGCCGTCGTGGTCGAGCACCAGGACGTGCCGGCCCCGGTCGCCCTCGACGTAGACGCGGGAGTCGCCGCCCTGCACCAGTTTCGGCGTGCCGGGCTCGGCCGGGATCGGCTTGGTGTCGCGGGCCGCGCCGGTGTGGTCGTAGGTGAGCAGCCTGCGGCCCGCTTTGTCGACCAGGGCGACGACGTCGCCGGTGGAAGCCGGGCCGTCGTAGTCGCCCGGCGGCAACTGCGCGGAAATCGGTCGCTCGCGCGGCTTCGCCGGGTCGAACCCGGCCGGGTCGACCAGGTACAGGCGTTTGCTTTCCGGGTCGAACAGCGCGACGCGGCCCTGCACGTCGGCCGCGGCCGGGCGGGTCGCGGCCGAGACGGGGACGTCCAGCGGCACCGCGGCACCTTCGCCGTCGTCGCCGACGGTGCGCAGCGTGCGGTCGTGGGTGTTCACGAAGACGGGCTTGCCGCCGACGAGGGTCATGCCACCGGTGTCGCCGGGCTGGGCCGAGGCGGGGCAGGCGACCGACGAGTCGTCCTTGCGCAGCCGGCACAGCTGCCCGGTGTCGGTGCGGTTGAGCCAGAGTGTGCCGTCGGCCATCGCGACCGGGTCGCCGAAAGGCCCCTCGACGTCGATCAGCTGCACCGCGCCGCCGAGCCGGGCGATCCTGCCCGCGTTGCGGTAGGCCAGGTAGGGGCCGCCGGCGGTTTCGATCGCGAGACCGCGCTCGTCGTCGGGAGCGGTCTGCGGCGGCTGCGCGGCCAGGGTGGACTGGTCGAACATCGTGATGCCGCCGTCCTGCCCGACGACGTAGCCGCTGGTGTCGCCCTGCAGCACCTGGCTGCCCGGGCGGCCGGGCACCTGGCCGGCGGAGTCGATCTGCGCGGTCGAGCCGTCGATGTGCAGCGCGGACTGCGTTTCCGAGTCGTAGAACCAGTGCCCCGCGGGCAGGAAATCCGCCCCGGCGGACGGCGTCCTGCCGGTCAGCGCCACGACGGCGCCGCCGGCACACAACGCCACGACGAGTACCAGCGGAATCCGGGAACGCAGTTTTTTGCCCCCCGGAAACCGCCCTTCGATCCCCAGTTTCACGTGGCGGAGTGTACGGCACCCGATACATTTCCGGTCCATTTCCGCACCCCAGCAGAGTCCTCAGGCACGCGAACAGGCGGAGGGCTCCGTGACACTCAGTGGCGCTCGGGTGCCAGGGGCAGTTCCAGCTCGAAGATCGCGCCGCCTTCGTCGGCGTTGTAGAGGTTGAGACGGCCGCCGTGGGCCTGCGCGACCCAGCGCACGATCGACAGGCCCAGCCCGGAGGAGCCGCTGCCGGTGCGGAACCGGTCGAACAGCTCCTCCGCCGTCGTGCTGTCGACGCCGGGCCCCTGGTCGGCCACGGTGACCCGGCCCCCGGCGACGGTGATGTGCACGACGGCCTGCTCCCCCGGCTGCCGTCCGTAGCGCAGGGCGTTGTCCAGGAGGTTGCCGATCGCCCGGCGGACCAGCGCCGGGTCGACGAGCACGGTGCACGGCGCGGCGGTGACGGCGACGCGGGCGCCCTCGGCCGGGGTGTCCTCGACCACCCCGGAGACGAGCTGGTCGAGCCAGACCGGCTGGACGGTCAGCCGGTCGACGCCCGCCGCGAGCCGGGCCCGCACGAGCAGGCCGTCGATGATCTCGCCCATCTGGGCCGACAGCGCGACCGTGCGCGGCAGCAGCTCGGCGGACTCGGCCGGGTGCCGCTGCGCCGTCTCGGCGAGGGCCCGCAGCGCGGCCACCGGCGTACGCAGGTCGTGCGCGGTCTCGGCGAGCAGCAGCTCCTGCTGCTCGAGGGCACTCGCCGCGGGCCGGATCGCGCGGCCGGACAGGACCCACCCGGTCAGGCCGAGCGCCCCGGCCAGCACCACCGCGCCGCCGACCACCCAGAGCACCTCGCGCTCGTGGGCGTCCGTTTCGGCACGCGCGTCGGTCACCGCGACCACAGCGCCGGCGTAGCGGCCGGACTGGGCCCGGACGGGGTCGACGCGTATCCGCAGCGGGCTGCCGTCGGGGGCGTCGATCCCGCCGTAGAGGAACTTGCTCTGCTCGATGGCCTGCTGCGCGTAGCCGTTGAGCACGTCGACGTCGACCGCCACGCACGGGCGGCCGCTCAGCTTCGCCGGGAACGTCCCGGATCCGCCGGGCAGCACGGCGAACTGCGGGCAGGCGTCGTTGACCTCGTCGCGGTCGGCACCGGCGGCGCTGATGCCGTCCGGGCCGTCGGCGCGCAGCAGCCGCTTGACCACGGAGGTGACGCGGTACAGCTCGTCGTCGAGGTGCTGTTCGCGCTGCCGCGAGTCGGCCGCGAGCACCAGCCAGGCGACGACGACCAGGCCGACCGTGTTCATCGCGGTGAACAGGATCGTGAGCAGCACGCGCAGACGGCGCAGGCGGTCGGCCGAGGAGCGCGTCATTCCACGGCCAGCCGGTAGCCGGTGCCGCGCACCGCGTGGATCAGGCCGGGTTCGCGCAGCTTGGCGCGCAAGCGTTTGACGACCGCGTCGACGACGTTGGCGACCGGGTCGGCCGAGCCGTCCCAGCAGTGGTCGAGCAGTTCCTCGCGGCCGACCGCCTGCCCGGCCCGGATCAGCAGCACCTCGAGCACGGCGAACTCCTTGTCCGACAACGTCAGCAGCACGCCGGCGCGGCGGACCTCGCGGCGGGCGCTGTCCAGCTCCAGGTCGGCGACGCTCAGCACGGACGGCCGGGGATTCCCGCCACGCCGGCACAGGACGTGCACGCGCGCGGCGAGCTCGGCCGGGGAGAACGGCTTGACGAGGTAGTCGTCGCCACCGTGGGCGAAGCCGTCGACGCGGTCCTGGGTGCTGTCGCGAGCGGTGAGGAACAGGACCGGGACGGCCCAGCCGCGGCGGCGCAGCCGGTCGACGAAGTGCAGCGAGTCGCCGTCGGGCAGCATCCGGTCGAAGACGACGCAGGCCACGTCGGTCTCGCGCAAAGCGGCGTCCGCGCCGGCCAGGTCGGCGGCGGTAGCGACGGCGAGACCACCGGCCGTGAGCTCGGTGGCCACCGCGAAGCGAAGGTTTTCGTCGTCCTCGACGACCAGCACCCGGGTCGTTGTCATCGAATCCTCATGTCGGATCGCCCAAGCTGAACACCGCAGACCACGAGGGGGGTGCCGGTGATGACGGCGACCACGCTGACCGAGGTGTCCACCGGGCCATTGTCCACAGTGTCCTTTCCCCCGCTGTTCTCGGTGCTCGGACCGGTCCGGGTGCGCGGGGTCCGCGGCGCCCGGAAGCCGCTGGCGGTGCTGACCGCGCTGCTGCTCCACGCTAACGAATGGGTGGACGTCGAGCAGCTGATCGCGGCGACTTGGCAGGAACAGGCCGCGCCGGTGTCGGCCGAAGCGAACCTGAAGACCTACATCTGGCACTGGCGCCGCACGCTCCCGGCCGCCGCCGGCGGACCCCGCATCGAGCGCGGCGAACACGCCTACCGGCTGCGGGTGGAGCCGGGCGAACTCGACGTCGACCACCTCGAGCTGCTGGCCGGACAGGGTCGCCGCGCACGGGACGTGGGGGCTCGTGCAAGGGCGGCGGCTCTGTTCGGCGCGGCACTGGGGCTGTGGCGCGGCACGCCGTTCGACGGGCTCCGCGCGGGCTCCGGGCCGGGGACGGTGACGTGGCTGGCGAGCGTGCACCGGAATCTGCGGCTGGAGCTGGCGGAGGTCCACGGTTCGCTGGGCCGGTTCCGCGAGGCGGAGGCGTTGCTGAGGGGACTGGTGGACGAAGACCCGTGGTGGGAGCCGCCGTGGGCCCGCTGGATGGAGCTGCTGTGCGACCGGGGTCGCAGCAGTGAGGCGATCGGGCTGTACCGCCGCGCGCGGGCGGCGCTCCGGAGCGACCTGGGGGTCGAGCCGGGGCCCGAGCTGACGGCGGCGTTCCGGCGAGCGACGGAGGGACAGGTGCGGGATGGCCGGCGCTGAGTTCTCGAGCCGCCCGGCGGTTGTGGCGGCGATCAACCCGGGGATGACCGGGCCCGTGGGCACCACGGTGCTCGCTGCGCCGCCGCCGGAGGTCGAGGGCGCGGCACAGGCCACGGAGACCGCGGCGGCGGGTGGCGTGGCCGCGGGTGGCGTCCGGCTTGCCACGGCCACGAGCCTGCCGCAGCCCGGCTCCGCGGTCGCGGCCGGCGCGCCGCTCCACCCCACGACCGACCAGGCCCCGCCGGTCGTCGCGGCCGCGGTCGGTGCGCCCCTCCGCTACGCCACTGCGCTCTCCCTGCCCGCGACCCCGCCGCCGCCCCGAACCGCGGTCACCGAGCCGCCTGCCGAATCCGCGAAACCGCTTCCCCGCGCCGGCACTCTCGTCCGCTGGGAATGCGCCGCCGCTCTCGCCGCCGCCGGCCTCACCCAGCCCTGGCCGGTCACCGCGGCGGCCGCTCTCGCCGCCGCGGTGACCGGCGGGAGCACCCTCAAGATCAAGAACCGCAGCCTCGCCGAACTCACCTCGCTCGGCCTCGGCTACCTCGCCCGCCCCCGCGACGTCGCCCTGCCGCCGCACGAACGGGCCGCAGCGCTGCTGGAGCACCTGCTGCCCGGCGTCAGCGTCGGTGCCACCGACCTCGCCGGTGTCCCCGTCCTGGTCGTCCGGCACGCCGGTGGCGTCGCGGCCGTCGCCGAGCCCACCACCAGCGGCCCGCGGTGGGTCCCGCCCGCCACGCTGCTGCCCGCGGCCGATCCCGACGGCCCCTACCCCGGTGTCCAGGCGATCTTCCACGCCGGCGGCGGACCCGGCACGCCGCCGCGACGGTGGTTCGGCATCCACGCCGTCCGCACCGCCGGGCACGCCGACGACGACGTCCTCACCCTCGTCCTGCGCAACACCCTCCGCCGCGTCCTGCGCGGCCTCACCCAGCACGGCGTCCCGTCGGAACCTCTCGGCCGCGAAGCCGGTCTCGCCACCATCGCCGCGCTCGCGCACGTCACCGGCGGCCGGACCGTACTGCGCGAAGACTGGACCCGCTGGCGCACCGGGCCGATCTCCCAGATCTGCTTCCGGGTCGACGGCCCGGTCACCGAACGTCTGGTCGCCGGCCTGCTCAGCCGCCCGCCCGGGGTCGCCGTCACCCTCGCGGCGCAAGCCCGGCGCACCCCGCGTGGCACCACCACGAGCGCCACCCTGCGCCTGGCCGCCCGCTCCCCCGCCGCCCTCGACGCCGCGCTGCCCGGGCTCACCCGCTGGTGCGCGGGCCACGGCCGGCGGCTCGACCGCCTCGACGGCCACCACCTCACCGGCGTCACCGCCACGCTCCCGATCGGAGGGACCGCAGAATGACCACGCCCCGCACCGACCTGCTGGCGGACGCCCGCCACGAAGTCCTCGTCATGAGCACCTCCGGCCCTGCGGCCCGCGCGCCGCTCGGCGCCGTCCGCCCGAACGATCACGTACACCTCGGCCGCGGCGTCGGCTACCGGATCCTGGTGCCCGACACGGCAAGGACGGCCCCGGCGCTGAGTCGGCGGCTCGGCGCCCTCGCCCTGGCCGGGGCTTCCGTGCGTACCCTTCCGGCCGTCCCGACCGACGCGCTGGTCCTCGACCGCTCGCTCGTCGTCCTGCCCGCGGACCGCGCGATCAGCTCCTCCGGTGTGCTCGCGTTCCGGCTGCCCGGCGTGGTCACGACGACCGTCGAGCTGTTCGAACGGCTCTGGCCGGTCGCCACCCCGCTGATCGAAGGCGGCCACGACGAGGCGCTCGACCAGCGCCAGTCCCGGCTGCTGGAGCTGCTCACCACCGGCCACACCGACGAGTCCGCCGCGGCCGAGCTCGGCGTGTCCGTGCGCACCGTGCGCCGCATGGTCGCCGACATCATGCGGCGTCTCGGCGCGCGCAGCCGGTTCCAGGCCGGGGTCAAGGCCGCCGATCGCGGCTGGCTGCTGGCCGAAGCGGGCTGACCGGACGCCGGGGCGCTACTGTCCGGAAGTGTGCGCGTGCTGATCGTCGAAGACGACCCCGACCTCCGGCTCGCGGTCGGCGCTTCGCTGCGCGGGGCCGGGTTCGCCGTCGACGTGGTCGGCGACCTGCCCGCCGCCGACGAGGCGCTCTGGGTCAACACCTACGACTGCGCGGTCCTGGACCGGATGCTGCCGTCCGGCGACGCCGTCGGGTTCCTCGCGGCGAAGCGGGCGGCCGGCCTGCAGACGCCGGTGCTGTTCCTCACCGCGCGCGACGCCGTCGCCGACCGCATCGCCGGGCTCGCCCACGCCGACGACTACCTGGTGAAACCGTTCGCGGTGGACGAGCTCGTGGCCCGCGTCCGCAACCTGTGCCGCCGGGCGCCGCGCCCCGCCGAGCCGGTGGTACTGCGCTGCGGCGACCTCGAAGTGGACGTCGGCGGCCGTCAGGTGCGGCGGGCCGGGGTCCTGCTCACGGTGACGCACACGGAGTTCGCGGTCCTGGAGCTGCTGGCGCGGCGCGCGGGCGAGGCGGTGCCGCGGGCCGAGCTGATCGCGCACGCCTGGGACGAGATGGCCACCCCGGCGACCAACGTCCTCGACGTCGTCATCGCGCAGCTGCGGCGCAAGCTCCGGCCGCCGGCCCTCATCCACACCGAGCACCGCGTGGGGTACCGGCTGGCGCCGTGAGCCCGTGCGCGAGCGTGGAATTCCTGTGCTCGACCGCCTTTCCGGCCCGCCGCACGGTGGCGACGATCACCGTCGCCAGCGCTTTCGAATCGTGACAGGCGCGCGGGCTCACCTCGAGGTCCGCGAGCCGGCCGTCGCCGGTGACGGTGGCGCTGATCAGGCCGTCGTCCGAGAACGCCGTCTCGCGCACACCCGGCAGTTCGTCGCGGAACCGCTCGAGACTGTCGCGCAGCGCGGGAAAGCCGTCCAGTTCCCGAAGCAGCGGTTCGAAATCGAACTCGGCGTCAGCCGCCACGGTGTCGAGCACTCTCGCGGCGAGGCGGTCCGGCTCCCGCAGGAGGCGGGGGTCGAGCCACAGCCGCACCAGTTCGCCGCGCTCGCCGAGCGTGGCGCGGACGGTACCGTCCGGCGACTCGCTCATCGGCCGGCCGCCATCGCGGCCCGGGCCCGCTGGTCGGCGGCCGCGTAGTCCGCGGCGGACAACCGGCCGGCCTCGGCGGTCGCGGCGAAGTCCGGCGCGACGAATCCGGCGGACTGGCGCACCGCGTCGCTCGTGCCCGTATAGCCGCCACGGAACGCCGCGCCCAGCACGCCGGTGCCGATGGCCGGTTCGCCCGCGGCGATGGCCGAATCACCGGCACGCCAGGCAGTTCCGAGGGCCGTGCCGCTGTCGGCGAGAGCCTGCGCGCCGCGGTCGACGGTGTCGGTTTCCATGCCCATCTGATCGCCCGCTGCTGTGGTCACCCGCTCATTCTGCGGCGGGCGGGCGGCGGCGAAACGCCGTTGTCCGCTTCCGGCCACCGGGCGCGTTTTCGGTGCCCCGGGTGGAATCCTGGAGCCATGCCGATCGCCGAACCCGCCGACGCCCTGTGGGGCGCGGTGAAGGCCAAGGTCCCGTGGCCCGACACGAACGAGGACTCCGTCCGGACACTCGCCGGGTCCTGGGAGTCGGCGGCCGGGACGTTCGACCGGGCCGCCGGGACGAACACCGCCGACCTGACGACGTCGTGGACCGACACCGCCGGTGTCGCGATGTTCGCCCGGGCGCACCGGGTGCTGACCCAGGCCGGCGACAACGGCCAGGCGATGCGGCAGGTCGCGGCCCGGGTGACGAACTTCGCCGGCGAAGTCACCGCGGCCAAACAGTCCCTTGTGGACCTCATCGCGCAGAACTCCGCCACCTACGAAAACCTCGGCAAGCTGCCCGCCGGGGCGAGCGACGCCTACCGGGCGCAGTTCGCGAGCCAGGTGGCGAGCCTCGCGCAGGGCATCCTCGACGACGCCGCGGGCCGCGTCTCCGCGGGCGCCGGGGCTCCGCTGGCCGCACCCGACCACGGTCCGGCCCCCGCGGCGCCGCCGGGTGGCGGGCCGGCGACGGTCAAAGGGTGGTGGGACGGCCTGTCCGACGCCGACCGTGCGAAGGTCATGCAGGACGCGCCGGACTCGATCCGCAACCTCGACGGCGTCCCCGCGACGGTCCGCGACTCGCTGAACCGCGCCGCGCTGGACCGGGAGGTCGACGCCGCGAGCGCCGCTCTCAAAGCCGACCAGAACCAGGGCTACAACCCTTACACGGGTGGCGGGGGCGGTGTCCCGGACGGCGGCGACAGCGCTCTGAAGGACCGCGTCAACGGCCTGACCGCGTTGCGCGACCGACTGAACGGCGGCGGGCCACCGACGTTCCTGCTGGAGCTCGACACGGCCGCGGACGGCAAGGGCGTGGTCGCGACCGGGAACCCCGACACGGCCGCGAACGTCACGACGTACGTCCCGGGCACCATGGCGGACCTGAACAGCATCACCGGGGACGTCCACCGCGCCGACGTGATGTACGACGCCGCGCAGGCCGCGGGGTCACCGTCCACTTCGGTCATCACGTGGGTCGGCTACGACGCGCCGGACCAGCTCTACAACGCCGGGGACGAGTCCTACGCCGACGGCGGCAAGGGCGACCTGCAGACGTTCCAGGACGGCTTGCGCGCCACGCACGTCGGCCCTGCCTCGCACAACACGGTGCTGGGCCACAGCTACGGCACGACGACGATCGGCCACGCGGCCCGCGACGGCGGCCTGAACGCCGACGACCTCGTGTTCGTGGCGAGCCCGGGCGTCGGTGTGGACCAAGCCGCTCAGCTGCACCTCGACGGCGTCGACCAGGCGCACGTCGCCGAGCACGTCCACTCGACGACCGCGGCCAACGACCTGATCAGCATCACGAACGGCAAGATCAACCCGGGTCCGTACCAGCCGGGCGGCCCGCTCACCTCGGACCACGACGTCGCACTGGGCCCGAACCCCGCAGACCGGCCCTTCGGCGGCGACGTGTTCGCCTCCGCCCCAGGCACCCCGGGCCCGACGGGCGGCCCGAGCGGCGCGGCGCACAGCGAGTACTGGGACCCGGGCAACCCGGCGTTGACGACGATCGGGGACATCATCGCCGGCCGCAGGTCATGACCTCAGGCGCGTCACCGCGGTGCAGGCCCGGCCTCGGCGACGACGTCCCGTACTTGTCGGCGAGCAGTTGTCGGACCACCGCCACATCGTCGATGACGTCGATGGCCTCGGCGCTTCGGCGTGCCTGACGAGCGTCGAAGCAGGTGGCCTGCAGAGCGAGCAGCTCGTCACCGAATTGCCGTTCCCCATCAACCTCGACCGCGCACAACTCAAAGACAAATCAGCCTTCGAACAAGTACGCCGCACCTGGACAACGCTCGGATTCCGCCACGCCACCGGCCAGCTGTGGATCATGGATCCTGCCAACGGAACTCACCACAACGCCGTCACTCAGATCGAAAACCCTTGGTCTATCGCGTATTGCGCCAACCACACGACCCAGACAACGGACAATCGATCTCAACTCCACGGCGGCCACGCCAACAAGCAACACCGGGCGCCACATGTGCTCGAAGCGATCGGCCGCGCCGGCTGTCCCACTCGACCTTCGCGACGCACGACCAGCAGGAAGGCATGGCCGCGTTCACCGGGAAGCGCCCGGCGGAGTTCCGGCACGTATGAACCGCCGAGGGAGCCCGGCACTCACCGGTGCCGGGCTCCCCCGTGGTCACGGGCAGGTCGGCGCAGGTTCCGCGGCGGATGCACCGGCCGACGTCAGCTGGGCCAGGCCGCGGCCGCCGAGCCCGAGGATGGCCTGGGTGGTGGCGCGCACGACGGTGTCGGCGTTGTAGCCGGTGGCGTCGTAGGCGATCGCGCCACGGTTCGCGGGGACGCCCGCGCAGCCGACCTGCAGGCCGGTGATGAAGGGCCGCAAGCTCGTCCAGCAACACGTACTCGATGACGCCCTCCCCGCGACCGGAGCGCCTGCCGGAGGTGGGCAGCCGGACGGTGGTCGGCCAGTCGGGCGCACCGCTCGCGACGTTCTTCTCGAAGAACTGCTGGCCGGCAACCCCCGTGGGGAAAGCGGATGAACGTGACGGGACGGCCGGCCAGATGCAGCAGCAGGGCCGGGGCGACCCGTGAGTAGTAGTTGATCACTTTGCCTTTGGTGAACCCGCCTGCGGGTAGAGGACTTTGCCGAGGTTCGAGATGGTCAGCCGCCGGTTCTCGACCTGAACCGTCACCTTCTCGCCCAACTGCGTCGGCTGTGTGCCTGCCGCTTCCGGGTGTTCGGCAGCGTCCGTTGCTGTCGGCGTCGGCCTTGTCACCGTGGGTGCCGGCATTGCACCCGGGGCGATGACGTCGTTGGGTTTGCGGTCCTCGCGCAGCCCGCGCCAGGCGGTGTGGCGGGCGCGGCCGGCGCTGGTAAAGGTGCGGAAGACGATCCCGCCGACGAGTTCAGGTTCGCCCCAGCGGACGCGGGCGACGTCCGCGCAGGGCGGCGCGACGGCGAAGGGACGGGTGCGTCGTTCCAGCTGTTCGAGGCGGGCAAGCGCGGTCCGCTTCGCTGAACCCGTTGCCTCCACCGGACCAGCCACCGAGGCGCCAGATCCCAGCACAGCGCCGTGGTGAACTCGGCGCCGAAGCCGTCACCGCCGACGAGCAGCCGTCCGAGATCCGCGCCATTTCGACAGGCGCCTCCTCAAGGACACCGAGACACCGCGGCAGTGCTGCATGGCACGGCGTCACGGCTGCTCGACAACTCGCCTACGGAGAACAACGGCCTCGTCCGAGCTCCCTGCTCAGCCCAGCACCGTGCCCGAGTTCGCCGTGTTTCGGTTGCGCTTACGCGAGAACGCACCCAGGTCGATCTCCAGGCCAGTGCGCGGGGCCCGGAACCGGACGGGCACCGCGTCGTGGTCGACGCCGTTCTCCACCTGGTTGATCAGCTCCGTCATCAGCTGCCCCACGACCGGCGCGTTCTTGAACTGGTTGCCACTCGTTCCGATCGCGAGGTAGAAGCCCTCGAGTTCGGTGCGGTCGTAGATCGGGGTCCAATCGTCGGCGACGTCGTAAACGCCCACCACGCCGCGCGCCCGGTTGGGCACCGCCAGATCGGGTAGCCGCCGTGCAGCCCGCGTCACCTGAGCCTCGAAGACCGCGGCCGTCGGGTGGATGTCGACGGCGTCCGGGTCGTCGATCCACTGCATCGGATCACACTCCGGCTCCGTTCCGCCGACGAGCAGGCCCCCTGCCGCCTCACCACGGAAATAGGTGCCCAGATCCATGTCCGCCACCACCGGCCCGCCGTAGCTCTCCAAAACCGGCACGTGCGCTACTTCCTGCCTCATCGGGCGCACACCGACCGTGAAGTCGGAACCCACGCCGGCCAACCGGTTCACCGCGCCCGACCACGGACCGGCCGCGTTGACCACGACGGCACAGGGAAGCCGGGTGCCGTCCGACAGCCGCACCGACGTCACGCGCCCGCCGGCCTTCTCCACCGCTGTCACCGTGCTGCGGAAGCGGAGCTCCGCCCCGCACGCCGAGGCCGCGGCGGCGAGGTTCACGGCGGCGAGGCTCGGGTCCGAGACGTAACCGGCATCCGGGGTGTACACGCCACCGAGCGAATGGTGCGCGTCCTCCCAGAATTCCTCGTCGGCGAGCCGCTTCGGCGGCCAATAGCGGCCGGCGTCGATACCCGGAACGCGCTCGGCCAAGGTCGCGCTGTCCCATTCCTCGTAGGGAACACCGATCTCATCGAACAACGGAAGCCATGACGTACGCGGAGCCGCCTCGACGTCCAGCATGACCAGCCCGCTCTTGTGGAACATCGCGAGATCGCCGACATCGTGCCCTAGGTGGCCGGCCCAGTCGAGCCAGCCGAACTGCGCCTCCCACGCCGTCGCCACCCCGGCGGCGGTGGAAAAGTTGAACCGGACGATCGCGCTCGATGCCGAGGTCGACCCCTGGCCGGCCCCAGGGGCCCGATCGAGCACGTTCACCCGGTGCCCCGCCCGGGCAAGCTCAAGGGCGATCGACGAACCGATCACCCCGGCCCCGATCACGACCACATCGGCACTCGGGCGCTTACCGGGCACGGCAGGTCCTGAGGTAGCTGAGGAACGAGGCCTGAAGGCCGGTCACGTGCGTTTCGCGCAGGACCGCGCTGGTGACGGCGCCGCCGCGGGCGGTCAGGTGGTGCAGGACGGTGGCCGTGTTCTTCGCGAGGTTCTGGTAGACGGCCAGGTCTCCGAGAAGCTCTTGTTCGTTGAGGGTGACGTGAAGCTTGGCGGCAGGCAGGCGGTCGCCCATTTCTTCGAGCCGTGCGAAGACCTGACTGTCTTCACCGACGACACCGGGGCTGCCCGCTCCGATGCTCTCGAAGAGTGTGCTGCCGGTGAGCCAGGCGTAGAGGCTGAAGAGTCCGCCGTAGGAGTAGCCGAAGAGGCCGTGACCGCTCGCGGCCGTGCCGTAGTCGCGTTCGATCCGCGGGTGCAGTTCCGCGGTGAGGAAGCTCAGGAACGCATCGGCGTGGGCGTCGCGCAGTTCGGCGAGGTAGGCGTCGGCTTCCTCGCGGGTCATCGAACCCATTCGGATTCCCGTTTCCACGGCGTCGACGAACTCCTGGGCGATGGGCTCGCCGGGTGGCACGAGGTCTCTGTTGCGCAGCCGTGCCCAGTGCTGTGCGTCCTCGCCCGCGTAGCCGACGCTGACCTGGATGTAGGGCTGGAGCTGCTGCATGGGGTCTTTCTGGGTGACGATGAGCGGAGCCGTCATGCCCACGGCCCAGTTGCCGTCGAGCACGTACACGACAGGAGTTCGCGTCGTCGCGGGGTCGTAGCCCGGTGGTGTGGTGACCCAGACGCCGTAGTCGTGCCCGCCGCTGGAACGCAGCTCGAAGTAGTCGGTGTCGGCGAGGCAGCCCTGCCACATGGTGCTCATCGGAGGTCCTTCACAATTCGGCCGGCCTTGAGTACGAGGACGGCGTTGGCGGGGTCGGCGAACAGCTCCGGGTCTTCGACCGGGTTGCCGTTCCACAGCACGAGGTCGGCCTGCGCGCCGGGAGCGATGACACCGGCTTGGCCGGCCAGGCCGAGGATCTCGGCGTTGGTCCTGGTGGCCGCCACGAGAGCTGCCATCGGTGTTTCGAGCTTCGCGCGCAGCCTGAGCTCTTCGCCCCGGCGGTCCTGAGCCGGGCCGATGAGATCGGAGCCCAGCCCGATCCGCACTCCGGCCTCCTTGGCGACGGCGAGCGCCTCGGTCATCCGCTCACGAACACCCAGCACCCGGTCGCGGGTGGATTCGTCGAGGCCCGCTCCGGCGGTGTCGTGCAGCAGTTGCTCGACGACGGCGAACGTGGGCACGAGGGCGACGTCTCGAGTGGCCATCAGGGTGGCCGTGGCTTCGTCGAGATCGGTGCCGTGTTCGACACAGCGCGCCCCGGCCTCGATCGCGTTCCGGATGCCGTCGTTGTTGTGGGCGTGCACCGTCACGTAGGTGCCCCGCGCCGCGGCCTCCTGAACAGCGACGGCGATCTCCTCGACGGTGAACTGGGTGTCGGTCAGCCGGTCGTGGGCGCCGACCACTCCGCCGGTCACGCAGAGCTTCAGGAAGGAGGCTCCGCGGCGGAACGCCTCGCGCACGTTGCGCCGCAGCTCGTCCGCGTTGCCGGACATCATGGACAGGGCGCACAGGCCGGGCAGGTGGTGGCTGCTCCACAGCTCGGTGGGTTCCCAGTCGGCTCCGTAGTAGCCGTGCCCGCCGATCTGGCACTGAACCGGTCCGCAGGACAGGACGCGCGGCCCCCGGACCTTGCCCTTCGCGATCGTGGTGACGAGTCCGCCGTCGACCCCGCCGGTGTCCCGGACGGTGGTGAAGCCGGCGTCGAGCGTCGCGCCGGCCGTGGCGAAGATGTCCGCCGCGAGCTCGGCGGCGCTGATCCGGAACGAGAACTGCGGCTGGATCGGGCTCGACAGGCCCAAGTGGACGTGAGCGTCGATCAGGCCGGGCGTCATCGTCAGGCCTCCGGCATCGAGGTGCTCGCCGTGTGCGCCGGAGGCACCGACCTGGGTGATGTGCCCGTCTTCGATGGTGACGTCGACGTCGACCGGGTCGCGACCCGATCCGTCGACGACCGTCGCGCCGACCACTTGACACCGTTCCACGAGTCGTTCCCTCCACCGGCGCCGACTGCGACCATGTGTGAGCAACACGGCGTCGCCAGTCTCTTATCCAATGGATAAACTATGGGAGTGATCCTGTCAAACGCGGAACGCAAGGGCGACGCACGCGGGCGTCTCCTGGCTCGGCTTCTCGACGCCTTCGGCGAGGACCTTCCTTCACCGGAGGTGTCGCTTCGTGAGATCGCGGCCAGGACCGAGACCACCCACGCCCTCCTTCGATACCACTTCGGTTCACTTCCGGGCGTCTTGGCGGCCATGCTCGAAGCGCAGCGATCTCGTGACAACGAGGCACTGCTCGAGGCAGCCCGGCAAGGCACCTTCGACGACCTCGTCGTGGCGATCTGGCGGACGTACACCCGCCCGGAGCAGCTGTCGCGGGTCCGCGGCTTCTTCCATGTCGTAGGACTCGCCGCGTACAGCCCAGAGGACTTTCGTGAGTTCATCGATTCGCTCGACGACCTGACCAAGATGCTGGCTTCGCTCGCGGAACGCGAGGGGCTCGACACCGAGGAAGCGTCGACTTTGGCCACCGTCACCGTTGCCGCGATACGTGGCCTTCTCTTGCAGGAGGTGCTGACTCCGGCAGTCCCCTCGGAGGACGCGGTCGCCTTGATCCTGCGCATGGGCAAGGACCGATCCGTTCCACGGACACGCCCGGGGCCTTGAGCAGGTCGCCCCTTCCGCCGCCGTGGCTCGCCCGCGAACCCGCCTGATATCGGACACGCTCGCGGCGGCACTTCCGGCTGCGCCAGATGGTAGTCGAACAACGGCGCGGCGTTTCATCTCGCGGCGTCGCAGGAACGGCAGCGGACGATGGGTCAGTTCGCGGTGTGCTCGAACGCGATGCTCCTGCTGCTCGACGAGCCGCTCGCCGCGATGGGCGCCAAGGAGAGCGCGGTGATCCTGCGCCTGCTGCGGGAACTGAAGCAGCGAGGGGACATCGCGATCATCCTCATCGCCCACAACTACGGCCAGGTGATGGACGTCAGCGACCGGGTGAACCTGTTGCAGCACGGCGAGATCACCTTCGACCGGCGATCCGGCGACACGTCGGTGGCCGAGCTCCTCGAACTGGTGAACGCGGAGTACCGCCTCGACAGCGAGCACCAGTACTGCCACGACAATCCGGCGGAGCCGAAGCGCCTGCGCCTCGGCTCCGCCGGAACCCTGCGCCCCGCGACAGCCGTTCGGCTTTGCTTCAGTGGCCCCAGAGCCGCCAGGTCTGGTTGAGCGGGCTGCCCTGCGTGGCCGGATTGCACGTCCATTGGTGGATCACCGCACCCGCGGCGGCCGATACGGCGTTCACGTCGACGCACTTGCCGCTATGGCGGGCAACCAGCTGGTAGTCGTGGGAATCGTTGCCGCCGTACGTCACCTTGCGCAGCGTGAACTGCTGGTTCGCGGCTCCGCTGAGGCAGGTCCACTGCTGCACGGCAGCGCCGTCCGCGGTCGAGGCGCCGTTGACGTCCAGGCACTTGCCGGTCTGCTGGTTGACCAAGGTGAACGTGCCGGCCGCCCCGGAGACCGGGCGGAAGTTCCAGAGTTGCTGGTCGCCGCCCTCGCACGGGTACTGCTGCTGCTGGTTGCCGTCAGCGGTGTTCAGATTGGCGTTGTCCAGGCACTGCTGGGAATGCTGAGCGACCGCGACCGACGGGAAGCCGGCGTCCGATGGCGGCAGCAGGGTGATGGTGAAGGAGTCGTCGATGGCGCTGTGCGGCAGGTTGACCGTCGCCGCGTTGCCGGACAGGCTCACCACCGAGTTCTGCACCGTGACCGGCCCCTGGACCGCACCCCCGCCGTTGTAGGGGATGCGCTGGACGAGCACACGCACCTGGTTGTCCTGGACGAGGCCGCTCGTGGTGTCCAGCCGGTTCAGGTTCACCGCGATATTGCCGGTCGTCCGGCCACCGCCGACGAGGATCTTCGCCACGCCACTGGCCTTCGTGGCGAACGCGTCGTAGTCCGCGCTGGGCGTCGAAGAGACGACCTGGCCGGTCTGGGACCCGTAGAAGCGGTAGACCCACCACTCGCCCTTCGGCAGGTGCCGGCCGGCCGAGTCGCGGACGAGAAGGTTGGCGAGGTCGTTGTGGAGGTTCCCGGTGCTCGCCCAGTTCGCGCGCAGGCCGTCGGCGCCGGCCCGTTCCAGGCGCGCGATGTACCAGGAGCCGTCGCCCGGGTTCTGTTCGTTCGAGGCGCCGTATTCGTTGATCTGGTACGGCCTCGGGTGCGGGATGCCCCGCGGGTCGAGCGTGGCGTTGGCTGCCGCGACGTTGGCCACGGGATCCCCGGGCAGGGAGTGCCAGCTGACGATGTCGGGGACGACGTTGTTGGCGCGGACGAAGTCGAGGTACTGGTTCCACCAGGTGTTCGTGGTCGACGGGACACCGGCGAAGCTGGGGCCGACGATCAGCTGGTCCGGGAACGCCGCCCGGACGCGCTGGTACGTGCGTCGCCACAGCTCGAAGTACTGCGACTGCGTGCGGTTCCAGAAGATTCCGAGGTTCGGCTCGTTCCAGAGGTCCCACTCGACCGGGGCACCCGTCGCCCGGACGTCGTTGATCAGCCGCGTGAGAAAGCTGTCGTAGTCGCTCCAGTCGCCGTTGTCCCCGGGGAAACGGGAGATCGGGTAACCGTCGGCGCCCCACAGGTCGTGGACGAGCAGGACGAACTGACCGCCGAGGGATCGCGTGCGAAGCAACTGGGCGCGGGTCGCGTTCCACCGGCGGTCGTACCGGCCCGACACCCAGCCACCCGGGCTGTCGAGCTGCGCTCCCCCGGCACGCATGTACCGGAACCGCACGTCGCGGTAGAAGTGGTCGGCGGGCCCCGACGCGTTTTCGGTCATCCCGTAGATCCAGCCCGAAGCCCGGTAGGTCGGCGCCCCGCCCGCGATGGAGAAGTCGACGCCGACGGATTCGTCGGCGGCCTGGGCCGGGTTGGTGGCCGTGGTCAGGGAGGCCGCGACGAGCGCGGCCCCGGTGAGGAGAGTGGCGAGGCGGCGACGCGGTCGCCGGGCCGTGCGGACAGTGTCCACTTGCGACTCCTTGGACGTGGGGAGGTCCCGGACTCAAGCGGAGAGACGGCCGGCGGCGACGCGGGAAAAGCTCGGTGGAGCGACCGCCGTGGGCGGCGGTGCGGAAGTTCGCCGTTGAACCATCGACACTCCGACCGGACCGGGCGGTAAGAAAGATTCGAACCGGTTCGATGCGACGACGAGAGTACGCCCAAGAGAGTCGGGCAATCAAGAGAGACTTGGTCGAACCGGTTCCGCCTTACCGGCGTGCACCGGTGCTCGACCGCAAGGAGATCGCGGGCTCGAGCAGCGCGTGCCGCGGCGTGGCCGACGCGTCCCCGATCTGCTCCAGCAGCAGCGCTACGGCAAGCCTGGCCATCTCCCTGGCCGGTACGTCCGCCGCCGTGAGCGGCGGGTGGAAGTCCTCCGCCAGGCGGTCGGCGATCACCCCGGTGACCGAGAAGTCCCGCGGCACGTTCAGCCCCGCGTGCAGCAGCGCCCGCTGCACACCGGGCAGCGCAGCCTCGTTGATGGTCACCACGGCGGTGACATCGGGCCAGTCGGCCCGGATCCGCTCGAAGCACGTCAGGCCGGCGGCGGGCTCGTCGGCGCAGCACACGTGGTGCGCGGTGAGGCCGCGTTCCGCGGCCGCCTTGCGGAATCCTGCGGCCGCGCGCAGGGCGGGGCCGTAGCCCGCGGCGACGAGCTCGTCCGAGCGGTTGACAAGGACGACGTCGCGGTGCCCGAGGTCGGCCAGGTGGTGGACACATCGGCTGATCAGCGCCGCGTAGTCGACGTCCACCCACCACAGCGCGCCGGGATGCTCGGTGTGCCCGATGGTGACAAACGGCAGCCCGGCCTGGCCGAGCCGCTCGACCCGCGGATCTTCCAGGAGGATCTCCATCAGGATGACCCCGTCGACCCGGCGGCCGGTGACGATCCGGTCGAACGACCGGCTGTGGTCTCCACCGCCCGGCGAGAGCAGCACGTCGTGGTCGTGCACCGCGGCCGCCTCCACCACGCTGGCCACGAAGCCAAGCTGTGCGTCGGTCAGCCGGGCGCTCGCCGGGGGGATCACCAGTCCGAACGTCCGGGTGCGGCCTTCCGCGAGGGCACGGGCGCTGGCGTTGGGCCGGTAGCCGAGCTCGGCGATCACGTCGTTGATCCGCCGCACGGTCGCCGCGGAGACCGGCCGTTTCCCGCTGAGCGCGTAGGACACCGTGCTGCGCGACACCCCGGCGCGCCGGGCGATCTCCCCGATGTTCATCCACACCTCTCCGTTCGGCATAGGAACCGGTTCGACCGATCCGTCGACGATCGTAACGCGTACTTGCGCCGTCAGGACGTGAAGGCTACGTTGACGTCGCCTTCTGGCATCGAACCGGTTCGATGTAGTCGTCACCGCAGCCGCAGGAAGGGACCACCATGCACCGCTCCCGCCGTTTCCCCGCCGCCCTGGCCGCGCTCGGCTTGGCCGCGTCCCTGACCGCGTGCTCGCCGTCGTCCGGCACCGGCGGCTCCGGTGATGCCGGTCCGTTCTCCCTGTGGGACCCGTACCCGCAGTTCGACGCGAGCTCGGAGTGGGCGCAGGTGATCGGCAAGTGCGGCACGGAGGCGGGCGTGCAGATCCAGCGCCAGTCCTACGACACCACCGACCTGACCAACAAGGTCCTGCTCGCCGCGCAGCAACGCACCGCCCCGAACGTGCTGGTCCTGGACAACCCGGTGGTGAGCACGCTCGCCGAAGGCGGGGTGCTGAAGGCGAACGAGGACGTCGGGCTGGACGCCGGCCAGGCGTCCCCGAACCTCCTGGGCGCCGGGCAGGTCGGCGGCCACACCTACGGCGTGCCGATCGGGGCGAACACGCTCGCGCTCTACTACAACAAGACCGTGCTCACCGCGGCCGGCGTCGACCCGGCCTCGATCAAGGACTGGGCCTCCCTCGACTCCGCCCTGGCCAAGGTGAAGGCGACGGGCAAGAAGGGGATCACGTTCTCCGCGATCGGCACCGAGGAGGGCACGTTCCAGTTCCTGCCCTGGTTCTGGGGCGCCGGAGCGGCGCTGACCGACCTGGGCACCCCCGCCGCCACCGCCGCGCTCGAGATGTGGAAGTCGTGGCTGGACAAGGGGTACGCCCCCAACTCGGTGGTGAACAACACCCAGACCACCAGCTGGCAGGAGTTCGCCACCGGGGAGTACGCGTTCGCCGAAAACGGCACCTGGCAGCTGCAGAACGCGAAGAAGGCCGGGTTCGAGTACGGCGTCGTCCCGATTCCCGCCCGGGCCGGGGGAACAGCGCCGGCACCCACCGGCGGTGAGTTCGTCACCGTCACCGCCCAGGACGACAAGGACAAGGAAGCCAAGGCCGCGCGCATCGCCGCGTGCCTGACCAACCCCGACAAGGTGCTCGCGACGGACACCGCCCTCACCTACGTCTCCGCCGTTCCCTCGGTTCAGCAACAGCAGGTCGCCCAGGCGCCGGAACTGGCCGTCTGGGTGGACGCGGTGAAAAACGCCAAGGGCCGCACCGGGGACGGCCTCGGCACCCGGTACCCGCGGATCTCGCAGCCCCTGTGGGGTGCGGTCCAGGCCGCGCTGACCGGGTCGAAGACACCGCAAGCCGCGCTCGCGGACGCCCAGGCCGCGGCCGCGAAGTAGGTGCCGATGCGCTCGCGAGAGGTCCGCAGGCAGGTCGTCGGCTGGGCGTTCCTCGTGCCGCTGGTGGCCTACCTGGTGGTGTGCTACGCCTACCCGCTGCTCACCAACGTCGACCTGAGCATCCGCGGCTACACGGTCCGCACGTTCGTCCACGGTGGAGCGCCGCTGGTCGGGTTCGCCAACTACGCCACGGTGTTCGGCGACCCGCTGTTCCGGACCGCGCTGGTGAACACCTTGGTCTTCACAGTGGCGTCGCTGGCGTTCCAGTACGTGATCGGCTTGGCGATGGCGGTGTTCTTCGCCCGCGGATTCCGGTTGTCGGCGACATTGCGTGCCCTCTTCCTGGTGCCCTGGCTGTTGCCGCTGATCGTGTCGGCGTCGACGTGGGCCTGGCTGCTCAACAGCGAGTCCGGGCTGGTGAACGCCGGACTGCAGCTCGTCGGGGCGGGCCCGGTCAACTGGCTGACCTCGCCGTCCTGGTCGCTCGTGTCGGTCATCGCCGCCAACATCTGGATCGGGATCCCGTTCAACCTCGTCGTGCTCTACAGCGGCCTGCAGAACATTCCCCGAGACGTCTACGAGGCTGCTTCACTGGACGGCGCGACCGGCTGGCAGGCCTTCCGCCACGTCACCTTTCCCCTGCTGCGCCCGGTTTCGGCCATTACCCTGCTGCTCGGCCTCGTCTATACGCTGAAGGTGTTCGACATCATCTGGATCATGACCAAGGGCGGGCCGAGCGGCTCGTCGAGCACCCTGGCCACCTGGTCCTACGAACTCGGGTTCGGCAGCCTGCTCCCCCGGTTCGGGCCCAGCGCCGCCGTGGGCAACGTGCTCATCCTCCTCGCGCTCGCCGCCGGTCTGCTGTACATCCGGTTGCAGCGCAGGCAGGAGCCGGCATGAGGCGCCCGGCCTGGCGGACCGCGGTCGGCCTGGTGCTGACCGCGCTGATGCTGTTCCCGGTCTACTGGATGGTCAACGTCTCGCTCACGCCCGCGCGTGACATGCGCAAGTCGCCGCCAGACTTGTTCCCGTCGTCCCCGACCACCGAAGGGTACGAGCGGGTACTGCGCGAACAACTGCCGTACTTCGGCACGAGCCTGCTCATCGCGCTGGGCACGGTGGTGCTCACCCTGGTACTGGCCGCACCCGCGGCGTACTCACTGGCCAAGCTCCGGCCCCGCGGCCGCGGTCCGCTGGCGTTCGTCCTGCTCGTCGCGCAGATGATCCCCGGCATCATCATGGCTCTGGGGTTCTACGGCATCTACGTCGGTCTCGGGATCACCAACTCGATCTGGGGGCTGATCTTCGCGGACTCGACCATCGCCGTACCGTTCGCGGTGCTGATCCTCACGTCCTTCATGGCGGTCGTCCCGGACGAACTGCTGCAGGCGGCCCGGATCGACGGTGCCGGGCCCTGGCGGTCGTTCGTCTCCGTCGTTCTGCCGGCCAGCCGCAACGGACTCGTGACCGCGGCCCTGTTCTCGTTCCTGTGGGCCTGGTCGGACTTCGTGTTCGCGTCCACTTTGGACGCCGGTGGCCGGCTGCAGCCACTCACCCTCGGCATCTACCGCTACATCGGCAACAACAACCAGGAGTGGAACTCGATCATGGCCACGGCCGTGGTCGCGTCGATCCCCGCGGCCGTGCTCCTCGTCCTCGCCCAGCGCTTCGTCGCCGCGGGCATCACCACCGGTGCCGTCAAAGACTGAAAGGAAGTCCACTGTGGCCCCCGAGTTCTCGGTGCGGGAGATCCCCTTCAGCCGGTTCGGTGCCTGGTTCGGCCTCTCTCCCGTCGTGGGCCTCGCGACCTACAGCGACGACATTCACCTGGTATCCCACCGCAACGGGATGCACCCGGTCCTGTCGATCGTGCCCGTCGCCGGTGGCGTCCGGGTCCCCACCTCGATCACCGCGGAGCCGGCGAAGCTCACGTGGAGCGCCGGTGACGGGCAGATCACCGCGGCGTTCGGCTCAGCGAGCACCCTGCACATCGCAGGAAACGGGCTGGGCGTCCGGATCAGCGCGACCGAGCCGACGCTGACCCCCTTCACCGGCACCTACCTCTACCCCGATCCGGCCGGGGGCGCCGTGTTCACCTCCTACGAGACCGGACACCGGTTCCGCGTCACCGTCGTTTCCGGACAGGAGCGCCGGTCGGGCGACCAGCAGCTCGGGACGGCGGAACGGCTGGTCGCCACCGGCGAAGACGGCGAACCGTGGGAACTGGTGATCGAGGAGATCGCCACATCGCCGCCACACGCGCCCGGGCCGGGCCTGTCCGAGGCGGTCACCACCTCGGCGGACGACTTCGCCCGGTTCGCCGACGCCGTGGCGCCGTGGCGCGGCGAGCGGACCCCGGCCGCCGAGCTGGCCTGCTATGTGATCTGGTCGGCCACGGTCCGGCCGGCCGGGTTCATCACCCGTCCGGCGGTGCTGATGTCGAAGCACTGGATGGACAAGGTGTGGAGCTGGGACCACTGCTTCACCGCGCTGGCGCTGGCCTCCGGCGCCCCGGAGCTCGCCTGGGACCAGTTCCAGGTGGTGTTCGACCACCAGGACGACCAGGGAGCTCTGCCGGACTCCATCACCCACTCGGAGACGCTGCGCAACTTCGTCAAGCCGCCCATCCACGGGTGGGCCCTGGGCCGGTTGCGGGAACGTTTCGGTGGCGAGGTACCCGACGCCGAGCGGACGTACCGGCAGCTTTCGGCATGGACCCGGTTCTGGCTCGACCACCGGCGGCCGCCCGGTCACCCGCTGCCCTACTACGAACACGGCAACGACAGCGGCTGGGACAACGCCACGGTGTTCCGCGAGGAACGCCTCGTCCAGTCAGCCGATCTCGCCGCGTTTCTGGTCCTGCAGCTGAAGGAGCTGGCCCGGCTCGCCGCCGAGCTGGGTGAGCCGGCGCAGCCGTGGGATCGCCAGGCCGACGACCTGCTGGCCGCGATGCTGGCCGAGCTGTGGGACGGCGCCCGGTTCGTCAGTCGCGGGGTGGTCAGTGGGACGCTCCGCGCCGGCTCCAGTCTACTCGAGCTCATGCCGGTCGTGCTGGGCGAGCACCTGCCGCCCGATGTCTTCGAGCGGCTGTGCGACGGCATCACCCGGCACCTGACCGCGGTGGGGCCGGCCACCGAGCTGCCCACCTCGCCGTATTACGAAGCGGACGGCTACTGGCGAGGCCCCGTCTGGGCGCCGGTCGCGGTCCTGATCGAGGACGGTCTCCGCCGCGGCGGAGCTCAGGACCTCGCCGAGCAGGTGAGCTCCCGGTTCCGGACAACCTGCGAGAAGTCGGGCTTCGCCGAAAACTTCGACGCCTTGACCGGCGAAGGACTACGCGACCGCGCATACACCTGGACGGCAGGCGCGTACCTGCTCCTCGCCGAAGACGCCGAAGGCCGCCGGTGACCGCTACCCGGTCGTAGTTTCCCCGCCGTCCGAACACACGAAAGGAAACCGACAGGCATGGGAAGCCGCTCCCGTCGCCTAACGGCCGCCGTCACAACCACTTCGCGCCGACCTTCACCGTGGGAACATCCGCAGCATGGCGCCAGCTTCGGCGCCTTGCTGCTCAACGCCCGCGAGGAGTTCGAGAGCCGCTGGCCGAGCGAGAGCTTCTCGTACTGAGCCGACCTCACCGATGCCCGGCTGACGAGCGCACAGAACGGATCCGACCCCGCGCGAAGGCGTGCGCCGAGTCTCCCTTTGCAAACTCTCGCCACATACCGAGTCGGCGCCCCTCTCCACCTGCAGTCCAACAACGCATGGCAGGAAAGTCGATGGCATACCTCTCCGAAAGGACCGCCCCCGAGCCTTTTCGTAGTTCCTGCTCAAGGGAACCCTGGTCGCTCCTGCGAAGTCGTCTCACCGTCGATATCTGTCCGGTGCGATCTGGTCCTGCCCACATCACATCGGCCCGGATCGTGCCTCCGTCCCGTCCTTGTCGAGGCTAGAGCCCAATCCGGAGCAGGGACGCGTTGCCCGCCTCGCCGACACTGGCGCGAGGCGACACGGTGGCTCTACGGCCTTGACCGGAATGAGTCGATCAGCTCTCGAGTTGGGGAGCCAAGCCCGGTTGCCGTGTTGTAGCCGGGCTCGAACTCGAGGGACGCGTTCGCGTACTGCCCGGGCGTGACGAGTGTGACCTGACCGCGGCGGCTCACGGCGAAAGCGATGGTGTTCGGGGTTCCTGCCAGGTTGTCGTGGATGCAGTGAAACATGTGGTGGCGGGCGTAGAGAGCGGGGTTGGCGAAACCGAGCGGACCGTGGACCTGCACGAGGAGGGCTTCGACGCCGGCGAACAACGGGGACGCAAGGCTGGTCCCGCCGCCGTTGCCCTCGGTGTAGCCCAGGTTGCCGCTCAGGTCGTACCCGGTCGTCCCGATGAGCAGACCGAGGTCTGGGTCGGCGAGGGAGGAGACGTCGGGAACGGTGCGCATCGGCGGGGTGCCGGCGACGGTCGCTGGTACGACATCGTGTTGGTAAAAGGGTTGACCGAACACGGTGCTGGTACCGCCACCGGTCGCACCTCCCTCGTAGCCGGGTGGTTCGTACTCCCAGCCTGTGCCGTCCGCCGACAGCTCCGTATTCGAAGTCGCCCAGACGACTTCCCCCTGGTACCTGTTGCGCGGGCCGATGGCCAGGGTGGTGCCGCCCACCCCGGTGACCCAGGGACTGGACGCCGGATACTCGACGGACCTCACACCGTCGACGAGGCCACCGCCCGAGTCGCCGCTGGCGAAATCGATGGTGATGCCTTCGACCGCCGCCTCCTGGAACAGGCGCTCGTACGCGGCGATCGCATCGGGCGCCGAACCGGGGGTGCGGCCGACCGTGATCGAGCCTGACACGACATCTGCCAGGCGCTGCTCGACGATGGTTCCGATCCCGTCCAGCACCCGGTCTCCCCACATGGCCGCGGAACCGACCACGTAGGCGATATTCGCCTCCGGGGCCATCGCGTGCGCGGCCTGGATGTCCATGCCGAACTCGCCGCTGGCTTCGCTCGTACCGGCACCGGGCGCGACATACGCAGTGAACTGACCTGACACGAAGGCAGGCTCGCCGTGTTCCGCGGCGAAGCGGTTCGCGTCGGCCAGGGCGTTCACCGCGTAGCTGGAGCCGACGATGCCGATGGTCACGCCCTTGCCGGTGAGCCCGGTGCCGGTGATCCCGTAGGCGTCGCGAACCTGCTTCGGCGTGTAGCCACACGGGGCCCACTGGACGAGATGCCCGTAGGCAGGAGGGAGAGTGGCGGCCGGCGTGTCGCCGAAGTAGGCGGGGCACGGACTGGACGGCGTATCGGCCCGGCCGGTGACTTTGTCCGGCGCGAACGTCCCCGCCTCCGGCGGAGGCCCGTCGGAGGCGGGCTTGCTGGGCTTGCCACCGGCGGTGAGCCCGGTGACGGCGAGCACGTCGGCCGCCACGGAGGCGGGCACGGTGATCGGATCCACCGCCGCGCGGAACTGCCGCTCCCCGGCGGTGTAGTTCGCGAACCTCGTGCCGAAGGTGGAGGCCGCCTGGGCCACCGTTCCGTGCACGACGACGCCCCGCGAGCTGACGAAGACGATCGACAGCCCGGTGCCGCGCAGCCAGGCGGTGACCGCGTCGATCCGGTGCTGTGTGGGACCGAAGCGGCCACGGGTCTGGTCGGGTGTCAGGAAATGGCCGTAGCGGGGGTCGGCCGGGTCGGATACCGCGCGCGCGTAGTCGGCCAAGCCGTTGGCGTCGCCGTTGAGAAAAACCTGGGCGCTGAGTTGTGTGGAGGGATCGGTCGGTCCGGTTTGGGTGCCCTCACGGACCATTTGGTCGGCCACGGTGTCGGTCAGATGCGCCACCGGCACCCGATCCGGCTGGCCCGCTCGAGCGGCACTCACCCCAGAAAGGCTGACGATCGTGGCGATGAGACACCCCAGCACCGCACGGAGGTGGTGGCGTTTCTTCCGCATTACTCTCCTTTGTGCGAAATAACAGCTGCCCTTGATCCGCTCAGCCCGAACGATCAAAGCCGGGGCTCGGTCAGAACTTGCCGGCGGCGATATCGGCGACCTTCACCCGGGAGGACTCGTAGGTCCGCCTTGCCCTTCCACCCTGTGCTTGCCAGCCGGCCTCGAAAGTGTTCAGCTTTCCGCGAACGGCCCGTCGGTGTTCAGCACCTCGCCGCCGGACTCGCGCGGCACCCGGTTCGCTCAACCGGGCGCTGAAGAGCCACGCCCCGGTCGGTTTCAGCTCCTTCTCCATCTCGCCGAGCAGGTGATGCGATCGATGCAGATCCGCCGGGCCGAACGACCGTCCGGGTGCACCGGTGGCGTGGAGGGAAACCTGCAGCCTCGGCGGCGTCCGGCGTCGACCAGCAGCTGACCATCATCGGACGCCCGATCATGTCGAACGTCCCTGCGCCGGGCTCGGCCTGAGCTTCCTCTTCTTCGTCGACCGGCAGCCGGACCCTCAGCGCGGCGCCGGACCCCGCACGCTCACCTCAACATAAATCAACATACTTCCGTTGGTTTCTGATCAACAGTGTTGACTCCGTGAGGGTGAACCCGTAACGCTGTAGGTCGTCGAGGAACGGGGTGGTTCACGATGTCGCAGGTCTCGCCAGACCCGGCCGCACGCCGCGCAGGGCTCAGCCGTCGCAGGTTCCTGGAGGGAAGCGCCGCGCTCCTGGGGACGCTGGCCCTGCCCGCCACGATGCCATGCCCGGCCGCGGCGGCGACCGCGCTCGATGGCCTGGGCGCGCCGCCGAACGGCTTCCCCGAGTGGAACAACAACATCGGGATCTTCGAGATCGGCACCGAGCCGCCGCACGCCACGCTCATGCCCTACGCCGACCTCGGCCAGGCGCTGGCCGTCGACCGCACTCGTTCGCCCTACCGGTTCGACCTCGACGGCGAGTGGAGGTTCCAGCACGCCGACCGCCCCGACGCGCGCGATCCCGACTTCTACCGCGACGACGTCGACGACAGCTCCTGGGCCAGGATGCCCGTTCCGTCGAACTGGCAGTTGCACGGCTACGACTTCCCGATCTACGTCAACATCACCTACCCCTGGTGGGGCGCCAACGGTCAGAACGAGAACGCCCAGCCGCCCTTCGCACCGACGCGGTTCAACCCGGTCGGCCAGTACCGGCGGACCTTCCGCGTCCCGGACGGTTGGCGGGGAAGGCGCACGTTCCTGCACTTCGAGGGCGTCAAGTCGGCGTTCTACGTGTGGATCAACGGCACGCTGATCGGCTACCGCGAGGACTCGTACACGCCCAGCGAGTTCGACATCACCGAACATCTCCGGCCGGGAACCAACCGGATCGCCGTCGAGGTCTACCGCTTCCCCGACGGCGACTGGATGGAAGACCAGGACATGATCCGCCTCGCCGGCATCTTCCGGTCCGTCTACCTGTTTTCGACGCCAGCGGTGCACCTGCGCGACTTCCGCCTCGACACGTGGCTGCGCGATGGCTACACCAACGCCGACCTCGCCGTCACCGCCCACGTCCGCGACTACGGCGGCACGGACAAGCGCACCTACACCGTGGAGACCCAGCTCTACGACGCGGACCGGCGGCCGGTCTGGCCGCGTCCGTTGAGCCAGCAGGTGAACCTCGGCTCAGGCGCCGCCGGGCAGGACGTCACGGTGAGCGCGACCCAAGGGGTGCGCACGCCGAAACTCTGGTCGGCGGAGCGGCCCGATCTCTACACGGCGGTGCTCGTGCTGCGGGACCCGGCCGGGAAGGTCGTCGAGACCCTCTCGGCACGCGTCGGCTTCCGCGAATTCAGGCTCGCCGACGGGCTGATGCGCATCAACGGGCAGCCGGTGACGCTGCGCGGCACCAACCGCCACGAGATGCACCCCGGCCACGGCGCCGCGCTCACCCGCGCCGACCTCGTCGAGGACATCGGGCTGATGAAGCGCCTCAACATCAACGCCACCCGCACCTCCCACTACCCCAACAACCCCACCTGGTACGAGCTGGCCGACGAGTACGGCCTGTACGTCCTGGACGAAACCAACCTCGAGACCCACGGTGTCCGGGACAGCTACCCCGGCTCGAACCCGGACTGGACCACCGCGGTGCTCGCCCGCGCCCAGCGGATGGTGCACCGCGACAAGAACCACCCCTCCGTGGTCATCTGGTCGCTGGGCAACGAAGCCGGCGCGGGCAGCAACTTCGTCGCCATGCGCGACTGGATCCGCTCCTACGACACGACCCGCGTGGTCCAGTACGAGGGCGACAACCGGCCCGAAGTCAGCGACATCCGCTCCCAGATGTACGAAACCCCCGCCAGGATCAAGGAACGCGCGCTCGACACGTCCGACACCAGGCCGTACATCATGATCGAGTACGCCCACGCCATGGGGAACTCCAACGGGAACCTCAAGGAGTACTGGGACATCATCCGCACGTACCCGATCCTGCAGGGCGGGTTCATCTGGGACTTCGTGGACCAGGGGCTGCACTGGCCCACCCCGCCACGCAAGCTGCTCGCCGAGACCGGACCCCAAGCCCTGGCCGCCGAGCTCGCACCCGCCGCGACGTTCGACCGCGCGCACGGCGTCTCGGGCGGTGCGGTGTTCGCCTCCGCGGAAAGCCTGGAACTGACCGGTTCGCTGACGCTGGAAGCCTGGGTCACCCCGGCCGCGGTCGGTGGGCACCAGCCGATCATCGCCAAGGGCGATCACCAGTACTCGCTCAAGCTCTCCGAGAACAGTCTCGAGTTCTTCATCTACGCCGGCGGATGGATCGCGGTCAACGCACCCCTGCCCGCGGACTGGACGGGGAAGGAACACCACGTAGCCGGCGTCTTCGACGACGCGGCGAACACGCTCACGCTCTACCTCGACGGCAACGCCGTGGCCACCACCGGCACCGACCGCACCCCGGAAAGCACCGCGGTCCAGCTCGCCCTCGGCACCGACGCCGAGAACCCCGAGCGCGTGTTCGGCGGGCTCATCCGCGCCGCCCACGTGTACGCGCGAGGACTCAGCGCCGCGGAACTCACGACCACGACCCGCGACCCGCGTGACCCTGCCGTCCGGTTCTGGTTCGACGCGGCCACCGCCACCTACACCGAGCAGCAGCCCGCTGACCGGACCTTCCTCGCCTACGGCGGCGACTGGGGCGACAACCCCAACGACGGGAACTTCTGCGCCAACGGCATCGTCACGGCCGAACGCCAGCCGGGCGGGAAGGCCACCGAGGTCAAGCACGTCTACCAGTCGATCAACGTCTCCGCGGGCCCCGACGTCACCTCGGGCCGGGTGACGATCACGAACGAGAACCTCTTCACCAACGTCAACACCTACGACGGCAGCTGGGAACTCGTAGCCGACGGCACGGTCGTGCAGCGCGGGCAGCTCACGCGCGCGCAGCTCGACGTGCCACCCCGGTCGAGCCGGGCGATCACCGTGCCGTTCCGCCGCCCGGCCCGCCTCGAGCCGGGATCCGAGTACTTCCTTCAGTTGTCCTTCACCACCCGGACCCGCACGGCCTGGGCCGACCGAGGCCACGAGGTGGCCGAACAGCAGCTGCCGGTCGGCTTCGGCGGCCCCGCGGTGCAGCCGGTGCCGCTCGCGCAGGTACCGGCCGTCGTCGTCGCGGACACCGACAAGACCGTCACGGTCACCGGCGACGGGTTCACCGTGACCATCGCCAAGGACACCGGCCTCATCGCCACCTACGAGGCCCACGGGGTGCGGCTCGTGACGTCGGGGCCGGCCCCGAACTTCTGGCGTGCACCCACCGACAACGACATCGGGAACGGACAGCCGAGCCGCAACGCGACCTGGCGGCACGCGGGCACCAACCGCCGAGTCACCGGCGTCACCGTGCAAACCCTCGCCGGCAAGGCCGCCGCGGTGACCGTCAGCGGCACCCTGCCGACGTCGGTCGCCTCGGCGTACACGACCACGTACACGATCTTCGGCAACGCCGAGATCAAAGTGGACAACACGCTCCACCCCGGTTCGCCGACCCTGCCCTACATCCCCGAAATCGGAACGATCCTGCTCCTGCCCAGCGAATTCGACACCCTCGACTACTACGGCCGAGGACCCGAGGAGAACCACTGGGACCGCAACACGGGCTCGGACGTGGGCCGGTACTCCTCGACGGTCGCCGGGCAGTGGACGGACTACATCCGCCCTCAGGAAAACGGCAACAAGACGGACGTGCGGTGGGTCGCGCTGACCAACAAGCGTGGCATCGGGCTCCTCGCGAGCGGCGAGCCGCTGCTGGAGGTCAACGCCTCGCACTTCACGCCGGAGGACCTGTCGGTCGGTGCGCGGCACGACTACCAGCTCACTGCCCGCCAAGACGTGGTGCTGCGCCTGAACCACAAGCAGATGGGCGTCGGCGGCGACAACAGCTGGGGCGCGCACACGCACGACGAATACAAGCTGTTCGCCGACCGCGACTACAGCTACACCTACCGGCTGCGCCCACTCCCCCGGCGAGACCAGGCGATGACGCTCAGCCGTCGGCCCACGGCGACCTCACCGTAGAAGGAGGCGAACCGGCGGGTTGGCTCGGACCGGCACCCGCACCGGCCGTGACAGGCCGGTGCGGGTGAGCTGCGCCCGTCAGGCGGGCCGGCTCGTCAGTTCGGCGGCACCGAAGGACACGTTGAAGCGGTCGCACCAAAGGCTCACGCTGGTGTAGCCGGCCAGGTCGGTGCCCGCCGGCAGGGAGTAGTTCTGGTTCCCCCTTGTTGCCCTTGAGCTTGCCGGCGTCGAGGTACTTGCCGTCGTCGAAGACGTCCCAGCCGTCCTTGCCCGGTCTCACGGGCGCGTCGGTGAGCCAGACGTGTACGTCGGGGCCGCTGCTGGTGGCGAGGTCTTCCAGGCGCAGCAGGAATGACCCGTCGGCCGCGCGCAGGACCCGGACTGTTCCGGTGGTCTGGTGCTCGTGGCTGATCAGCGTGCCGGTCGCGACCTCGGCCGGCGCAGCCGGTTGAGAGGCCGGCGCCGACGACGTTGACTCCGGTATTGGAGGCTGTGACGCCGGCGCGCCGGACGGAAGGGTTTCCTGCACCGTCTCATCGACCCACAGCTGCCACGGCTGGAACCAGTACAGGCCCGCGGCGACCGCGACCAGGACCGCTACCAGGACGCCGATCAGCCAGGGCCGGGCGAGCAGGCGGGTCGTGCCGTTCATCTCGTTCTCCTCGTCGTCCGCGATGCCTCATTCAACGGGACGAATCGCCCAGCTGTGCCCGGCGCCGCGGTTACCGATCTCTTACGGACGTCCGGGTTCCCGACAAGTTCTCTCGACTGCTCACAGCTCGTCGTTCTCGCCGTCGTCGAGTTCCCGCAGCACCGCGACCGGGCAGCGTGTGTACTGGAGCACCCAGTGGCTGACCGAGCGGGGCATCGCGCGGCGCAACGGCCCACGGCTATGACTGCCGATAACCGGCAACGCGGCTTCCCCGGTCTCGATCGGCTCCGGAACGCGGTGCGGCACCACGGACGACCACGGCAGGCCGGTGTGTCGTGCGCACCAGTTCCGAAGTGGTCGAGCCCAGCAGGGCGAGCGACGGATGCCCGTCGGTCACCGCCGCGCCGACGTCGGCTCCGGCGTGCTCGCGCCGGATTTCCGCGGCAGCTGGACCTGCACCGCCGGCCGGACACCTCACCGCCGTCATCCGCCGGCACCGACGGCACCGTCGGTATGGGCATCGGCGGCCAGTGCCAGTCGAACGCTCGCACGACCACGAGTGGGCGACCGCGAGCCTCCGCCTCCCCCGCGGCCCACGCTGCCGCGGCCATGAATTCCTCGGTGACACCGGAGCCCACCACGACAGCCTTGCCCCGCGGCAAAACCCGAGAACCTGTCACCATGACCTCCTACGTCGACTCCAAAAGATCGCGTTCCCGCACATCCGCGCCACCCACACGCGGGGACAGCGTGGCCTGGGGCGCAGCGCCGGCCAGCGCGGCCGCGCGGGAGCCGCGGCCGCCGCGGTCACCTGCGGCGGCGCGGCGGTGTTCCCTCGCCAGTCGTAACGGTTGTCTTCGCTGTCGTCGAAGGTGCCGGCGAAGGAGCGGCTGCCCGAAGCCAGGACGATCACGAACGAGTCCGGCCGGAAGGCGCCCCTGAACTCCGCGGGCATCTCGAGTGTCGTTTCCCCCGTGGGCCGGTCGACCTTGGTGACGCGGACCGGTCGCTGACGTCGTCGGAGCCCAGCGGGTAGGTGACCGTCAGAATCCCCTGGACCCACGCGGTCCTGACGGTGAAGTCCACCCACGGCAGGTACGACGAGGCCGGGGTGCCGCCGTTCCGTGTGGTAGACGACCTCGATCCCCGCGCCTCGCACGGCCACCGGAGTACCGCCGTCGGCGGACATCGTTCCGACGAAGCCGTTCCCGTCCTCGGTCAGGTTGAGCCGGGCCTGGAACGCGGGGTTCCCGGCCTTGCCGTTCATGACGAGCGCGTGCGTCGCACCGTGGTACTCCACGGTGTGGACGTGGTCACCGCAGTGCAGGACCATGTCGCGCCGTATGACGAGCTGCCCGCCGGGAACCTACGCGTCACCGTCGTGCACTTCGATGTCGTACACGCGGTCGTGCGCGGCTCGGCAGTCGCTCAGCTCGAAGGCGACGGGACTTCCGGGTAAGCGGACAACCAGCCGGCCAGCTCGGCCACCATCGGCTCCGACGGGCCGGTGTGCTTGCGGAACCGGCCGGTCATCGCATGGACAAGGTGCACTGCAACTGCGTGCCGTTGGGCGAAGTCCAGTGCGAACGCCAGCGCGGCGGAATTGTCGGCTGCCGGGTCGAGACCGACGACCACGGGGTACCGTGCGGTCCCTTCGACGGGTTCCTCACCTCGGACGACGACGAGCGGTCGTCCGGACGCTTTCGCGAGTCCGGCGGTGGTGGACCCGAGAACCGCCCGGCCAAGCGGGCCCGTGCTCGGCGGCCCCACCACCACCATCACCGCTTCGGTCCGGGCAGCGACGCGAGCCAGCGCCGGACCGGGCACGTCGTCGAGCAGGACCGTCCGCACCTCGAGGTCGGGGGTGAATGGCCGATTTCGCGCACGGCCTCCCGCATCTGCGCCTCGGCGTCGCTGCGCAGCCGCTCGGCTCCCCCGCTCAGTGGCGCGAGCGCCACCTCCGGGTAACTCCCGCCCGGCCAGCTCCAGTCCAGGGCGCGTGCCACGAGGAGCGCGTTGTCCCGGCGATCGGCCTCCGCCGCGGCCCAGAACACGGCTCGAAGGGACTCCTGGGTGCCGTCGTACCCGGAGACGATGACCGCCGGCTCCGTCGGGGTCACCACTCTCCCCGATGGCGCAACGAGCGGGCCAGCACGACGACGCCGGCACCCCAAAGCGCCAGCACGACAGCTCCGGCCGTGACGTCGCTGGCGGTGGTGGCCGGGGCCGGGGTCCCGTGGTTGTAGCCGAGAGCGATCGGTGCCACCACCAGCCACGCCCCGGCGAGCGGGAGCACCGGACGCCACCGGTGGGCGGTCGCCGGCGCCGATGAGGTAGCCCTTCTCGACCGCGGCCGAGAGCACCGCCACCTTGACCCTCTTCGCGGCGACGTCCTCGAGCTTCACGACACCTTGCGGGCTTCCCTTGGGCACGAGCAAAGCCGTGAGCGCCGAGAAGTCCGGTGCCGAGAAGTCCGCTGTCTGGCAGCGCTTGCCGGTGATGTTCATGCCCGCGGCCACGACGTCGAACTGCTTCGCGGTGAGGGCGGGGATGAGCTGGTCGAACGGGACCACGCTGGCCTGCACGCCGTCGATGCCCAGCGCCTTGAACACCGCGCGGGCCACCTCCGGCGCTTCACCGGTCGTCTTGCCCGAGCTGTCGGCGAATCCGTACGGCGCCTCGTTCGCGATGCCGATCCTGATCGTCTTGGCGTCCTTGGCCGCCTGCAGCGCGTCCTTGCCACCGTCGGCACCGCCGGTGCTCTCGCAGGCCGACATCAGCACGCCTCCGCCCAGCACCGCCGCTGTGGTGAGCGCCGTCCGCCGCAGCAAGTCGCGGCGGGTCCATCCCTCGTGCGTCATTCGCACCCCTTCACGATCCGAGTGGCCACGAACGTAGGGGCGAATTTCCAGTACCACAAAGGAATCGGCGGATGCTGTTACTCGAACATGACGAGCATTTCCAGGTCAATCCCCTAGTATTTCCGAACCTCCGCCTCTCGCACCTGACGATCACCTTACGATCCACCGCCCGGATCGTAAGAGGACTGTCAGGTCACGCAAGGCATCCCGCGTCGCGGCCCGGGGTATCCCTCCTGCGTGGCCGCCGACCGAGAACTCGGCCTACTTGAAGTGCGGATCACAAGCGTCACAAGGAGGAATTCCGGTGCATCACCCGAAGAATCCACGACTGTTCCCCATCATCGCCGTGTCGGTCGGCGCGTTGGGGCTGACCGGCTGCGGTAGCAGCGACCCGGCCCCTGCCGCTTCGAACACGGTCGCGCCACCGACGACGACCTCACCGACCTATACCTTGACCGCGACCACACCCGAATCCACCTCGCCGCTCCCCTCGACCTCCGTCGCGCCGGCCGGGAACGAGCTGTGCGGCGCGGGCGACGTCAAGTTGGCGCTCGGCGAGGGAGACGCAGCCGCGGGCTCGCTCTACCGTCCCTTGCTGATCACCAACACCAAAGCGAATCCGTGCACTGTGCAGGGCTTTCCCGGAGTGTCCTATGTGGCCGGAGACGACGGCCATCAAGTAGGCGAAGCGGCCTACCGCTCCGGCACGAAGGGCAACTCGGTCAAGCTGAATTCCGGGCAGACCGCGACGGCCCTCATCCAGTTCGTGAACGTGCACAACTATCCCGACGACATCTGCCGGCCGACTCCCGTGCGCGGACTACGCATCTACCTGCCACAGGAAACCGATTCGAACTTCGTGCCCATGCCGGGAACCGGCTGCGCGAACGGCGATCTCCCCGGCAACCAGCTCGCGGTCAAGACCGTCCAACCGGCCTAACCGAACCGCCTTCATAAGGAGTGCTGGGAGTAACCATGCTCAAGGCGTTCGTCCGCGAGTTCCCGACCGTGCACCTGGTCATCGGGGTGGCCGGCAACCTCGTCTTCTTCGTCGGCAGTGTCCTGTTCGTCTGGCACACCACCGAGCTGCTCGCGATCTGGCTGTTCATCGCCGGTTCGTTCGGCATGCTGCTCGGCGACATCGGCCAGGCGCTGTACTTGCACGAGCGACACCGGCTCAACGGCGCGCCCGGCCGACAGCAAGATCGCCTCCGCTGAAGCGCAACCCAATTCCCCGAAGTCGGCGCCCGACGGTCACCGCGGATGATCCGCCGGCGACGATCACACCCGACGGCGCCCGGCCCAGCTGCCGCGTCGCCGGCGGCGCTCCCCGCGCCGGTGGGCCCGGAACACCGCCGCCGCGCCGACCGCCCACGCGACCAACACGACGGTTCCCAGGAGTAGGTCACCAACCCGGGTCGCGGAGGCGACGGCGTCCTGCCCGAGCGCGAACGGTGCCGCAATCAGCCACGCTCCCGCGACAAGCTGCACCGGCCGCCACACCTTCACCGACCCCGGCTCGACGAGCGCGGCGGCACCACTGACGGCGAGGACGGCACCGGCACAAAGGTCGCACCACAGGCCGCCGACTCGCTGGTCGAACACGTACGGCGACAGCACGAGCCAAACCCCGGCCAGGAACGCCGTGGCGTGGGTGGCGGCGAACACCACGCTGTGCCGCGCCGTCACCCCACTTTCACCGGCTTCGCGCGGCACACCGCGCTGGTCCGTTTCCGGGGTCCGTGCACTCATAGTCCGCCTGGCTCCCTCTCGGTCCGCACTCGTCGACGCTGGTCGAGGTCACCTTTCCGCATCAGGACGGCGGTGCACCTGACAATCACCTTGCGATCCCGAGGCTGCAGCCGAGCTGCAGACTTCACGCTCCACCGGGATACACGGACGCCGGTTCACCAAGGTTCACCACATTTCCGAAGTATTTCGCACACCTTCCGAACCCTGGACAACCCGAAGCGGACAAGCGACGATTGCCGCCACAACCACCACGGAGATCATCCATTCCCCCGAGGAACAAACCTCTCCGTCGTGGTTAGCGCTAACAGGTATTGCGCTGCTTCCACTGATGTCGGGTCAGTGAGCGCCCCGTCCCCGCTACTCCCCAGGCAGTACGGCACATCTGCGGCGGCACCCCCTGCCCTTTGCCGTCGCCCCGAACAACGGAGTCACCCATGCCCGGAAACACCGGAAGGCACCGCATCTCCCGACGCACCAAGATCGCGACCGGCGCCCTCGCGCTCGCCATCGCAGCCGGCGGCATCGTGGTGGCGACCACGTTCGGCGAACCCGGCAAGGCCGGCGCCGACGAAGCCGACCCCGCCCTCTACATCGACATCCTCAAGGTCGCCCCGAACAACTCCGAGCCCGCGAACTCCCGCGGCGCGTCCACCGGAACCTTCACCGTCGACTGCGGCCGCAACGAGAACGGCCACTTCAACCCCGACAACTTCGTCGCCCAGCCCGGCATCCGCAACGGCGCCCAGCACCTGCACGACTACGTCGGCAACCTCTCCTCCAACGCGGACTCGAACAACAAGAGCCTCGACGCCGCCGGCACCACATGCAAGAACGGCGACAAGTCCGCCTACTTCTGGCCGGTGGTACGCATCGACACCGCAGACGAAGAGAAGAACCCGCCGGCCCAATCCCCTGACGGCGACCGCGACCAAGCGTCCCAGGCCGCCACCACCCCGGTGATCACCTGCCCGGACGTCGCCAGCAAGCTTCCCGACGTCCCCGACTCCGCGATGGCCGAGATCAACCGCAATCTCGACCTGCTCGACACCCAGGTCGACGAAGCCAACCAACGCCTCGCCAGCACCCAAGGCCAGGGCGGCCCGAACTTCGTCCAGAACGCCATCCTCGGCCCGCTCAAGGACAAACGCGCCGCCACCATCGACCGCATGGCCATCGCCATCGGCCGCACCGCCGCCAAACCCCAGGGCCTCGACGCACTCGCGCCCTGCACGCTCAAAGAGCAGGCCGGCACTGGAGGGAACAGCGCGAGCAACGGCGGTGGCGCGCCCGGCGGCGCGGTGGCTCAGCAGATCACCTGCCCGGACGTCGCGAGCAAGCTCCCCGCCGTCCCGGCCTCGGCCAAGGCCGAAGTGGACCGCAACCTGAAACTGCTGAACTCCCAGCTCCAGGAAGCGAACAACCGGCTCGCCACCAGCCAAGGCCAGGGCGGCCCCAACTTCGTCCAGAACGCCATCCTCGGCCCGCTCAAGGACAAACGCGCCGCCACCATCGACCGCATGGCCATCGCCATCGGCCGCACCGCCGCCAAACCCCAGGGCCTCGACGCCCTCGCCCCCTGCACCCTCGGGCAGCAAACCGGCACCGGCGGAGACGCCAAGCCCTTGCCCGGCGCGGACGAGAACAACGAACTGCCGGACAACGACGGCGAGATCCAGCGCCCGGCGAAGGTCGGCATCACCTTCCGCGGCAGCCCGGCCGGCCAGGTCACCGCGATGCCGAAGTTCCTGCGCGCACTCACGGGCGACGCGAAGCCGTCGGTCAACGGAACGAAGAACACCCGGGCGGCGTGGACCTGCACCGGCTTCGAGAACCGGCTGACCGACAAGTACCCGATCTGTCCCGACGGCAGCAAGGTCGAGCGGATCCACACCTTCCCGAGCTGCTGGGACGGCAAGAACACCGACAGCGCGAACCACCGCACGCACATCGTCTTCCCGGACAAGGGTGGCCGGTGCGCACAGGGCTTCACAGCGGTGCCGCAGCTGCGGATCACCCTCGTCTACGACATCCCGCACGACATCCAGGTCAAGAAACAGTACAAAGTGGACTCATTCCCCCAGGAAGACCACAACCCGCTGTCCGACCACGACGACTTCGCCAATGTCATGTCCCAACGCCTCATGAACCAGGTCGTCAACTGCATCAACCGCAACAAGACCTGCAACGCCTGACCCACACCGGACCGGGCGCCCGCCGTCACTCCCGTCCCCACGGCGGGCGCCCTCCCCGAACGACCGTCCGAAAGGGAATCATGTCGAGTCACCGTGGCATGAAAAGCAGCACGAAAGCCCGCGCAATCATCGTCGGCGTGGTCGCCGCCACCGCACTCGGGGTGGGCTCCGTCGCGATCGCGACCGGCGGTACCGACCAGGCGGGCCAGGCTCCGGCCGGCGCGCACGCCGGCGCCGCCCCGGAAGCAGCGCCGCCCAGTGGGAACAGCGGACCGCTCACCGACGTGGACAAGACTTTCCTGGTGAAGGTCCGGCAAGCCGGGCTGTGGGAGATCCCCGCCGGCCGGCTCGCACAGACCCACGCCAGCAGCGAGGCTGTCAAGCGAGCGGGCATGCACCTGCTCGACGGTCACTCGCTCCTGGACCAGCTCGTCCGCGAAGACTCGGCCATCACCGGTGTGCAGCTCCCCGACCAGGCCACCGCCGAGCAACAGGGCTGGGACCGCCAACTGACGGAGGCGCAGGGACTGCAGTTCGACGAGCTCTTCGTCGGCCTGCTCCGGTCGTCCCACGGCAAGATCTTCGCCACCATCGCCGAAGTTCGCGCGAGCACCCAGAACGACCTCGTCCGGCGCCTGGCCCGCCAGGCCAGCCTGACCGTCATGGACCACATGGAAGTCCTCGAGGACACCGGCCTGGTCACACAGCAGACCCTTGACGAAGTCGGAGCAGCCGTTGCGCCCCGTCCCGCGAAGTAGGCCCGCAAGAGCGACCGGGCACTCGCAGAAGGCTGAATCGCGTAGTTCGGTGGCCAACCGGCTCGTTCCCGTCGTAGCCCTGCTCGCCGTGGCACTGGCCGCCTGCGCACCACAGCCGGCCCCGCGCCCGCGTCCGCCACACCGGTCGTGGTGCCGCAACAGCCGCCGGGCACCGAGACATGGGCGCCGTGGCCCTCGGCCCTGCATGACGCCCGCCACTCCGGATCATCCACCACGGACGGTCCCGCGAAGGAACAGTGCGGTGGAGGGCAAACTGGAGGATGCCGTGACTCCGGGGCCGGTCGTCGGTGCCGACGGCACGCTATCCGTGACGTCCAACGGCGGCGTGCTGCACGCATTGAATCCGTCCGACGGCAGCGACCGCTGGACCTACGACTCAGGCGGCTCCTCAGGCGGCAATCTGTCGACCTCACCTCTCGTACTCCGGGATGGCACGGTGTTGCTGCCGTCGCAGGAGCGGCTCATCGCCTGTCACCGTTCGGGAAGCCCCTGTGGTCGATAGCTCTCCCCGGACGGGTGACCTCACCGGTCAGCACGGACGGCCGGCGCGTGTACGTGGGCGACTCCGCAAGCACCGTCGCCTCTGTCGACGTCGACGCCGGCCTCCAGGCCACGACACGATGGCCGGGCACCGGGGCCTGGGTCAGGTCACGTGTTCTCGACGCTGACCTCGCCGTTGCCGCACTGACTCCCGCTATTCGCCACGCCGCATCGACCGGGACAACGGGTACTGATCCCGGACACGCGTCGCCGGCCATCGCGCTCGTCATGCCACCGGCCACCGACGCGGAGCCGCCGTCGGCGAATCGCTCACGTTTCACCACCGCACTGCTGATGTACGCCCTGGCGCGTTCCTGCCTCAGCGGCTCAGCCCATCGGTACGTACGAGCCGTTCCTGGTGTCGATGTTCGTGATCGGGTCCTCGGCGAGTATGAGGACGATCGGGCTCGGTTACGCCCGGCGTCGCGGGCACCACTCACCAGATCATCTCTGAATCACCGATGGCCCGTCCTCCGACTCCTCCAGACGGGCCGATAAACCCCACGGCAGCCTCAAGTGACCGGCTACCCTTTACGGCCTGCTCGAGGTGCCGTGCGGCGCGACTCCGCCGCGCGCAAGCGGTGCTCACGCAAGCAATCCCTGTTCCGCTGCCAGATCTCGACCATGCGGTCAAGGGTCACCAAGTCCGAGTCAAGCACCAGTTCGCCGCTCTCGTAAGCGTGCTGCCGACGGGCCTGATAACGGATCAACGGGTCAGGATCGGTGAGCGCCTCCTGCAGTGTCACAGGCGGACGCCTCGTCTCGGCAGAACTCTGCGACTTGTTCTGAGCGGGTGAGGTTAGAGCAGCGGTGAGCGTCAGCACGCAGAGGATTGTCACCTTTGACCCCGGCCACGATCGAGAACCCCTCGACGCGCCCGAGAACCCGCCGGAGGCAGCTACCCGTCATGCTGGTCGCGGCGTCGGCCGGTGGCCAGTACCGCCCAGACGATCTTGCCTCCGGACCAGCGCGAGCTGCTCCCCCACACCCGCGCCGCGTCCGCCACGATCCGCAGACCAAGCGCCGGCGAATTGCTTCCGGCTCGTCCCATCAGCACCGCGGGCCGTGGACTGTCGTCGGCGACGGCGACCGTCAGCATCGCCGGACGCAGTTCGAGAAGGATCTCCGGAATGGACGTGGTGTGCAGGGCCAAGGCACCGCCGCTACGCCGACGACGCGGGGCAGGTGTGCCTGGCCGGGCACGGCGACGGACCGCGGCGCGATGGCGCCGGAGGACACCGTCGGGTTCCCCTTTAACGTGTGAAGTGATGGGTTCCCCATGCGGAACGCGGCGCCGGGCAGAGCGCTGCGGCGGGGACCAGAACGGACCATTGCCGATTCAGACACTACCTTCACGTGAGGGTAGGATTGCTGTGACGCCGGTCTCCGGGCGGCGAGGTGCGTTACCGTTGACCCGCGGCGGACGAAAGGACCCAGCGTGGGCGAGCAGATGCAGATCGGCGAGGTGGCCGAGCGTACTGAGCTGTCGCTGCGCACGATCCGCTACTACGAGGAAGTCGGCCTCGTGGTGCCCAGCGCCCGCAGCCAAGGCGGGTTCCGCCTTTATACCGAACCCGACATCGACCGGCTGCTGCTGATCAAGCGGATGAAGCCGCTGGGGTTCCAGCTGGAGGAGATGCGCGACCTGCTCGCCATCCTCGACCCGGTGCCCGGCAGCCCACACATCGAGAACCCCGCGGCCCGGCTCGGGGAGTTCAGCGAGACCGCCGAAAAGGCGTGCGCGGACCTGCGGGCGAAACTGACCGTCGCCGAGGAGTTCGCGGGACTCCTGAGGTCCCACCAGGCCACGGATCGCCCGGCTACCGCCACGGCGGCGCGTTCACCGCGCTGACGCGCGCCCTCAACCTCCTTCCGCGACCAGCGTTTCCAGCTCCAGCTCGGGAAACCGGCGGATCAGCAGCCGCAGATCCATTTCCTCCGCGAAGAGCGCGAGATTCGTGCCGTCGAGACGGGTCAGGACCTCACTGCGCGCCCCGGAGTCGACGAGACCGCGCTGGACCGGATCGACCAGGCGCCGCGCAGCCCGGTAGGGCAGTTGCTCCAGCCGGATCGGCGAGGTGAACTCGTGCTCCATGCGGTGCGCGGCCACCTCGAACTGCATCGGCCCGACCGCAGCCAGGACCGGGGCGGCGTCGCCCCGCCGGTCCGACCGCAGGACCTGCACGACGCCTTCCGCACCCAGCTGCTCCACGCCTTTGCGGAACTGCTTCGCGCGGCCGAGATCGGCCGGGCGCGCGACCGCGAAGTGCGCGGGCGCGAAGCTGGGCAGGCCGGGGAAGCGCACCGGAGGTTTGCCGGCGTAGAGGGTGTCACCGACCCGCAGCGCGGTGGCGTTGACCAGGCCGACGACGTCGCCCGGATACGCGGTGTCCACTGTGGAGCGTTGCTGGCCGAACACCTGCTGGGCGTACTTCGTGGCGAACGGCCGCCGGGTGGAGGCGTTGGTGACGACCATCCCGCGCTCGAACTCCCCCGAACAGACGCGGGCGAACGCGATCTGGTCTCGGTGCGCCGGGTCCATGCCGGTCTGCACCTTGAACACGAACGCCGAGAACGGCGCGTCCAGCGCACGCGGGTGATGTCCGGTGTCCAGCCGCGGGGCGGGCCCGGGCGCGATGTCGACGAGCAGATCCAGGAGCCGGCGCACGCCGAAGTTGCGGACCGCCGCGCCGAACAGCACCGGGGTCGCCGTCGCCGCGGTGAACCGGGCGAGGTCGAACTCGCCGCCCGCGGAGAGCAGCAGGTCCGCTTCCTCGCGGGCGCGCAGCCAGTCATCGCCGAACTCGGCTTCCGCCTGGGTCGCGTCCAGTTGGAGGTCGGGCGCGCCGCCGCCGCCCGCCGCGGACTGATACCGGATGACGTTGCCCTCGGCGAGATCGAGCGCCCCGCGCAGCTGCCCGGCCTGCCCGATCGGCCAGGTCATGGGCATCGCGGTGAGCCCGATCCGGTCGGTCAACTCGTCGCACAGGGCCAGGGCGTCGCGACCGGGCCGGTCCCACTTGTTGATGAACGTGATCACGGGGATTCCCCGGTACCGGCAGACGTCGAACAGCTTCAGCGTCTGCGGCTCGAGGCCTTTGGCCGCGTCCAGGAGCATGACCGCGGAGTCCACCGCCGAGAGCACCCGGTAAGTGTCCTCGGAGAAGTCGGCGTGCCCGGGGGTGTCCAGCAGGTTGATCACGGTGTCGCCGTAGGCGAACTGCAGTGCCGCGGAGGTGATGGAGATCCCGCGGGCGCGTTCCATCTCCATCCAGTCCGAGGTCACCCCGCGCCGGCCGGCTTTGCCGTGCACCGCACCGGCTTCGGAGATCACCCTGGCGTGCACCGCCAGCGCCTCGGTGAGCGTCGATTTGCCCGCGTCCGGATGGCTGATGACGGCGAACGTCCGCCGTCGCCCTGCCTCGCCGGGAACGTCCACCGGACGAGGTCGAGCCGGAATACCTGAAGTCACCCGACAAGTCTACCCTTACGTGAGGGTAGTGTACGGTCGCCCTGTTCACATCGGGAACATCCACCGGCGCGATGCGCCGACCACGGGTGATCCAGCACTTATTCGGTCCGGGGCCGGCAGCTCCCATCCGAGCCGCACCCGAAACTCCCGACCCTAGTCCTTTTGGCCGATACCCGGCCTCTCCGGAACCATTCGCGCGCTCGATGTGCACTGCATCGATGCCAAGCAGAATGAAATTCGCTCACCACCGGCCAGCGCAGGTTGACGAGCGACGGTTCCGGCGCGTTAGCGTCGGCTCAAGGAGGGGTATCGGATGAAGAAGACGTGGTCCATCGCGCTCGCGATCGGCGTCCTGGGGGCAGGGGCGCTCGCGGGGGTGCCGGCCGGAGCCAGCCCGGCCGGAACGCCGCCGGGCGCGGTGCACTGGGGACCCTGCCCGGCCGACGCCACCGCACCCGGGCTGGAGTGCTCGACGATCAAGGTCCCACTCGACTACCGCAACCCCGGCGGCACGCAGATCGACCTGGCGATTTCGCGGCTGGCGAGCAAGAACCCGGCGCAGCGTCGCGGGGTGCTGCTGACCAACCCGGGCGGGCCCTCGTCCGGGCTGAAGTTCCCGACCGAACTGGTCACCGCGAAGCTGCCGCAGAGCGTGCTGGACAGCTACGACCTGATCGGCTTCGACCCGCGAGGGATCGGGCACAGCACCCCGGTGACGTGTGATTTGACCGCGGAGCAGCAGGCGGTGGGCAACGTCCCGCCCTATGCGCGCAACGCCGCCGACGTGGCGATGCGGGCCGACCAGTCCAAGGCAATCGCTCAGCAGTGCGCCACGTCCAAGACCGCATCGATGCTGCCGTTCTTCAGCACCGCCGCCGTCGCGCGGGACATGGACCGGATCCGGGCAGCACTGGGCGAGGAGAAGACCTCCTTCGCCGGCTACTCGTGGGGCACCTATCTCGGCGCGGTGTACACCACGCTGTTTCCCGAGCGCAGCGACCGGATCCTGCTCGACAGCAACCTGCACGCGACCGGCTGGGACTTCGCGAACGACCGGCTCTTCGCCCAGGGGATGGACGACCGCTTCCCGGACTTCGCCAAGTTCGCCGCCGCCCAAGACTCGACGTACCACCTGGGTAGCACTCCCGCGCTGGTCACTGCGAAATATTTCGAGCTCGCCGCGCGGCTGGACAAAACGCCGGCCCAGGATGTCGACGGTCCGACCTTCCGGATGCTGACCTACGGTTTCCTCTTCAACGACGTGGCAATGCCGCTGGTGGCCAAGGTGTGGCAGGCGCTGGACACCGGCCGGCCGCTCCCGCAACTTCCCGGCGGTGGCGCTCCATCGGATGTGGACAACCTGATCTCAGGTCGCTACTACCTCGTGTGCAACGACTCCCAGTGGCCGCGGTCGGTCGGCACCTACCAGGCCGCCGTGGCGCTCGACCGGCTGCGTCACCCGATGTTCGGCGCCGCCGGGGCGAACGTCCAGCCCTGCGCGTTCTGGTCGAAGCCGGCCGAGCCGCCGGTGCGCGTCGGAGACCGGGGACCGTCGAACGTGCTGATGTTGCAGAACCTGCGGGATCCGGCGACCCCGCTGGCGGGTGCCCTGCAGATGCGGCGGGCGCTCGGCGACCGGGCGCGCATGGTCATCGTCGACGCGGGCGGCCATGGCGTGTACCCCTATGTCGCCAACCCGTGCGCCGATGCGGCGGCGACCGCGTTCCTGACCACGGGGCAACGGCCGGAACACGACCTCACCTGCGCGGCGAAATCCCGGTGATCACCCGGGTGCCGGGGTGCCGGAATGTCCGCGGCCCCTCATGATGATCACCCCGGCACCCGCAGGAAGGATTGCCGTGCTTCCGACCATCGCCCCACAGCCGGTCCGCGGTCTCGTGATCACCGAGGTCGTGGTCGTGGCCGGGCTGAACCTCGAACTGCTCGTGCGACGGCTGATCGTGCACGCCCCGGCCTCAGCAGGCGAGATCCTCTACTTCGCGGTGGGTCTGGCGGCAGGCGCGATCGCCCTGCTGCGGCGGCGTTTTCCCGAGCGGACGGCAACGCTGACCGCTTCGGCGATCGCGCTCTCCCTGGCCTGCAGCGGAGTGGGCTTCTTCGTGGCACTGCCGGCGGAGATCGGCGGAGATCCCGAGGTCGTGGCGTCGATGCTCCTGGTGGGAGCGGCATGCCACCGGCTGCACCGGGGGCTCGCCGCGGTACTCGCGGTGCTCGGCGGGCTGGCGATGGCGTCCGCGCCAGTACTGCGGTACGGCAGCACGTCCGCGACGCTGGCCGTGGCGGTGATGTGGGCCTTGCTGTGGGGCTGCAGCGTCATGGTCGGGCTGATCCTGCGGGACGGCGACGCCCGCCGTGACGCCGCACTGGCGGCCGCCCGCGACCGGGAGCGGCTCGAGCTGGCCAGGGAATTGCACGACTTGGTCGCCCACCACATCACCGGCGTTGTGGTGCGTACGCAGGCCGCAAGCGTGATCCTCGCCGAGGGTCCCGAGCATGACCTGATCAAGGAGATCGAGCAGGCAGGCTCGGAAGCCCTCGGCGCAGTGCGGCGGCTGGTCGTGATGCTGCGCAGCCCCGGGCACGGCTCCGCGGTCCCCGCGAGCAACCTGGTCGAGACGGTCGAAGCCGCGGGCGCTCACGGCGACGGCGTCACTGTGCGGCTCGCGCCGGGGCTGGCAGACCTGGTGGTTACGCCGGAAACCGTGTCGACCGTTCACCGCGTGGTGCTGGAGTCGCTGACCAACGTCGGCAAGCACGCCCACGACGCCCGGCACGTCGTCGTAGTGGTCGAGCCGGCGGAAAACGGCCGGTACCTGCGCGTCGAGGTGAGCAACGACGGGCTCCGCCCGGGCCGCGTGCGCCGGGCGCCGGGCGGCTACGGCCTCATCGGGATGGGCGAGCGGATCGCGGCACTGGATGGCAGGCTGACAGCCGGCGAGCACGGGGACCGCGGCTGGCGGGTCCTCGCCGAACTGCCGCTGCCGGAAGGGGGAACGTCGCGGTGACCGTGCGAATCCTGCTGGCCGACGACCAGGCCATGGTGCGCACCGGGTTCCGGCTGATCCTGGAACGGGTACCCGGTCTCGAGGTGGTCGGTGAAGCCGACAACGGCCACCAGGCGGTCCAGCTGGCCCAGGAGCTGCGGCCCGACGTCACGCTCATGGACATCCGCATGCCCATCGTCGACGGACTCGATGCCACCCGGCAGCTGGCCGGCCCGGACGTCGAGCATCCACTGCGTGTCCTGGTCGTCACTACTTTCGACCTCGACGAGCTGGTCCACGAAGCCCTCTGCGCAGGCGCCTGCGGCTTCCTGCTGAAAGACGCCGGCCCCGGACTGCTGGTCGAGGCGGTGCACGCGGCCGCGAACGGCGAAGCGCTGGTCTCGCCATCGATCACCACCCGGCTGCTGGCCCACTTCACCGCGTCTCCGGCGCGCCGTAACACCCGCCGCGCCGACCCGCCCCTGAGCCAGCGGGAACTCGAAGTCACTCAGGCCATCGCCCGGGGCCGGACGAACGCCGAGATCACCGAGCAACTGACGATCTCGCTGTCGACGGTCAAAACCCACCTCGCGTCGATCCAGCGCAAGATCGCGGCGCGCAACCGCACTGAAATCGCGGTCTGGGCCTGGGAATCCGGCATGGTGCGCTGAATCGACACGCGGTACCGACGTTCTCGAACACGATCTGTCCGCCTCAAAACGCTCAACGCAGCGTGTGAGTCGGGACAAGACACTACTTCAGGTGCTTCCGGAAACGGGGGAAACTACTCAGGCTTTGGCGATCCGGCGCCGATAACCTGGGCGCTATGAGGGTTTCACGCATCGTCGTGGTACTCGGTTGCGCGGCCGTGGTCGGGTCCTTCTGGCTCGTTCCGCCGGTCGCGGCGGGGGACACCGAGACGGACCGGCAGTCGACCACGCTCGCCGCCGCGATCGGCTACCCGCGCCAGGCGGACGCCGCCGGGTTCGCCCGCGCCGCGTTGGCCACGCCGCTGGGGCGCAGCGCGAGCTTCGGCATCCTGGAGGTCACCGACCTGCCCCACGACGGCCCCCGGGATCCGATGGCCCGTCTGGTCTGGCGGATCCACCACGAGCCGCCGCCCACGGACTGGAACCTCGGCCCGGACGCTTTCGACGCCTGCTACCGCGTCGAGTTCGACTACTACGGGACGTCGTCGGGACCGTCGCGGATCACCTGCCCGGCGAACGCCGCCGCGATCACCCCGCCCCCGGTGCCGAAGCGGGGCATCCCGGCCGGGTTCGTCCCGGCGCTCGAGGCCGTCCTGGGACACCTGCCGGCCACGGCCGGCGTGGCGGAGGTCCGCGCGGCGCTGACCGCCGGGATGCCCACGCCCCCGGTGGATCCCGAGACCCACCTGGCCGGGATCCCACCGGAGGTCCTCGTCCAGGTCCGGGGAACCGACGTCGGTGTGGCCCTGTTCGCCCGGACGGGCGTCGAGACCACGGACTGCACGATGGGCCGCCGGGTCGAAGGCGTGGTGCGGGTGTGGTCGCTCAGCGCGCGGGACCAGCGGATGGAACTTCCGTGCGGCGCCGAAGCCGCTCTGGCCGCTCCCTAGCAGGCACAGCGGCTCAGTCACGCGCTGCGTCGTAGCTCGGGAGCAGCGACGACAGCGCGGCCAGCCAGAACCGGTCTGCGTGCTCATAACGGACCGGACCGTCGACCTGTCGCCGCAGCACCGCGTTCTGATGTCGGAGTACGAGCAGCTCGACGTCCTTGCCGGCGTCCCGGCGCAGCAGTATCGCCGGTACGGACAACAACGCACGAGTTGTCCGGTACAGCAACGAAATGATCATCCCGGTAGCATCTCAGCCGCCGCAGAGGAGCCGCGCACACGGGCTCCCACCAGCGGCGATGACTTCTCGAGCCCCACAGGGTGGCCCACTTCGGAGACCCGTTCGCGTGCTCCGCGTGAACGCTTCGGCCGCGCAAACCCAATACTTGCTGTGACTATGACGCGGCAATCAACTCCGGCAAGCGGTGATGATCGGCCTGACCTGCGCCGCGGTGATCTCGAGGAGTCTTTCCGGCGTCTGTTCGACGAGCACGCCGCGGTCCTACACCGCTATCTGGTCGGGAGGATCGGTGTCGACATTGCCGGTGACCTGCTCAGCGAGACGTTCCTGATCGCATTGCAGCAGCGCGACCGTTACGACGCCGAGCGAGGAAGCGCCCGGTCCTGGCTGTTCGGTATCGCGACGAACCTACTGCGCACGGAGGTCCGCAACGAGGTCGCTGCCCAACGAAGGCAGTTGCGCGTGGCCGCGCACGAGCACAGCAGGCGGGTTGTGCACGGGCATGCCGATCGGGTGGCCGAACGGATCGACGCGCAGACCCGGGTGCAGCACCTGGCCGGGGCGTTGGCGGAACTCTCGCCGAACGATCTGGACGTGCTGCTGCTGACCAGTTGGGCGGAACTGGCGCCGACCGAGATCGGCGAGGCGCTCGGTGTTCCCGCCGGCACCGTGCGCTCCCGCTTGCATCGGATCCGGCGCTTGCTGAAGGCGTCCGCGGCCTCCAGTTCCGCGCGCGATGAGGAAGGAGTACAGGCCGATGACTGAGGACAACGTCCACCGCTTGTGGACCGACGAAGAGCTGGACGAAGGGCTGATCTTGATGCGCCCCGGCGAACTCGCCAACCGGCAGCCCCTGGCCGAGGCACGAAACACACTGTTGAACGCAGTGCGCTCACTCGAAGGAAGGGACACCCTGGTGGCCGACACCAACCCAGTGACCGAGCCGACACGAAAGCCAGGGCTTCTCGCCGGACGGCGCTGGTGGCTCAGCGCGGCCGCCGCGGTAGTGGTCGTTGCCGTCGGCGCCACCGTGGCGATCACCGGCGGAGACCACGGTGACCCCTCGCCCCAGCCGACCTCGTCGGTGCCGGCGGTGAAATTCGCGTCGGTGCAGCAGGCGCTGGACAAAGCGGCCGACAAGATCCATGTCACGGGCGAGGCACCCATTCCCGCGGGGAAATTCCGGTATACCGAGACCCGCGGCTGGTACCTGGTCGCCAGCAAAGAGCGCCAGTTCGCTTTCCTCGCCGAAGAGCTGAGGCAGACCTGGCAGCCGAGCGAGTTCGACAGTGAATGGCTGCTCAAGATCGGGCAGACGGGGAACAAGCAGTGGCTGGTGGGCAACGAGCAAACCCCCACCACCGAGGGCCAGAACAAAAACGAAATCCGTCAGTCCGGTGAGTGGCGCGCGCGGGGTGGCCAGTTCCCCGAGAAAGCGTTGATCTTCGCCGGCCGGGGCGCCGGCGAATGGAGCGCACCCACCAAACAGCAGTTGGCCGACTTGCCCCGCGACCCGCAACAGCTCTACGAGCTCATGCTCAAAGATCCCTTTCTGGCGAACAAGCCCCGCGGCGGAGGTGTGCTGGCAGTCGCGGCCACTCTGCTGAAGACCGGTGTCGTACCCGCCGATCTCAAGGAAGCGGTGTACCGCGCGGTGGCCAAGATCCCCGGGCTGAAGATCACCGCGCAGGTGGCGAACCTCGACGGCCGCAAGGGCGTCGCCCTGGGTGTCACACCCCCGGACGGTACCTATCTCTACGAGATCATCGTCGATTGCGACACCGGCGAGTTCATCGGGGAACGGACGACCCAGTTCACGCCAGGAGGCGACGGGGGGATCGAAGGCATCAAAGCCGACACCGTGACCTCCTACAGTTCGGTCCACACCGCCATCACCGACCAGGCGGGGACCGTTCCGGCGGGAAACTGACCGGCCCACGAGGCCGACCAGAGTGGGCTCGGCACTCGCTCGGGGCGGGTGCCGGGCCCTGCGGGTGCCGAAGTCACGTCCATGCATGTCAAACGGCATGTCCGTACTCGTGGAGGACTCCCCCGGGTCGGTCCTGCCGGCGTATCACGAGGCGTTCGATCCGGTCGGGTTCAAGGGCCTGGGGCCGGGCTCGCAGGGGCGCCGCGGCGGCCAGCTATCGGTGGGTTCGATGCTGGTTGTAGTGCCGCTCGTACTCACGGAGCGCATGCCGGAGGTGAGTCTCGTTCCAGATCAGCGTGCGGTCCAACAGTTCGACCCGCAGCGTCTTCACCCAGCTGGGTGAAGTGCCCGGTATCGGACGACTCGCTGGAGGTGGAGGCGGAGAAGTCGTAATCCTTGATCTCGCCGTACCAGCTGCCGGTCGCCCCGTCGTCGGTCCGAGACCCGGTTCGGACGAGGCCTGCCAGGACAGGTTCTCCCCCAGCCAGGCGCTGAGCCACGCGTGGCCGTGGTTGAGGTAGTTCTCGGTGAAGACTGGTTGACGCTGACCAGGATGGTGCTGAGGAAATCCTGGTCGGCGTAGTCGGGAAATGCTTCTCTCGTGCCTACGGTTTCGTCCTGTTCTCGGGGTCCTACGGTTGCCGCACGGTGACGTCGGCCGGGGATCGCGGGTCGATTTCGTAGTGGGTGTCGTACTGGCTGCTGAAGCCGGTCACGCGGACGGTTCCGCCCACGGCGAGGCCGCTGAGGTCGATGCCGGTCTCGGTGTTGGCGAAGATCGTGAGTTCGCCGGAGCCGTCGTCGACGTAGAACTTGCGGCCGTAGGGCAAATCCGGCTCCGGGGCCTTGGTGATCGTGGCGGCCACGCGCACCAGCAGCCCTTCCGTGGCCTCGCCGACTGCGCCGGTCGTGAGCGGCTTCGGGTGGACCTTGGGTCCCCTGCCGCGCACCCAGACCGCGGCCGGGGCAGCGGGGACGAGAATGCGCAGTCCGGAGCTGTCGCGCAGCGTGCCGGTTACCCGGAACCCGATCCCCCGGCGTCAGGTCCGAGTTCACCGCAACGCTGACGTAGATCCCGGCGCCACGGTCCTGGATGGCGAAGCCCTTGTCGAAGAAGCTGGACTCGAACGCGCCCGAGGGGTCGTGACCGTGCCCTCGACCATGACCACCGTGTCCTGCACCAAAGTCCGTGCCAGGCGATGGACACCGCGTGGTGCGACACGTCTACCTGGGCGGGTGGTCCCACACCCGCGAAAGCGAGCACCAGGAGCAGCACCGTGAAAGTACGCTGCCGAGGAAAAATGGATTTGATCCTTTCCCCTCACGCTGTACCGACCTGCGAAAGCGGTGACCCCGTTCTTGTCGCCGTTTTGCCCCCGCGCACTGCCGGGCACCGGAATCTACGCGGCGGTTTGGTTCAAGCCTTTCACACGAGCAGGGCGGATATCAGCCGCCAATCGGCGGGCAGCCAACCGTGGAGACTCGCGACGGTCGAAGTATCGAAGTGACTTCGAGCGCGACGATCCCGACCCTGTTCCCGGTCTACTGCAGAGATCAGCTACTTTTCGTTAGATGCAGCCAGTCACAAGCTCTCAGGTGTCGAGTGCGGTTTTCACGCCGACGGCGGTGTCGGTGTTCCGGCGGGTTTTGGCCCAGCCGTTGCGACCACGCACCAACCGGGTCAGCGCGCGCCACGATGTGATGTAGAAGGCGTAAATGTAGAGCGCGTAGGCCATGCCCATCCCGACGCCGCGGAGAATATTCCTGCTGTGCAAGCACTTCAGCTGGTAGATCGGGCCCCACACGACAAACGGCAGCAGTCCGAACGATCCGTAGATCGCGAACAGGATCCACGCGCCGCCGGTGAACCAGGTCCACACCTGCGCCGGGTCGCCGGCGGTGCTGATCAGTAACAAGATGAACGGGATCGGGTAGAGCAGCGACCCGAGCAACTGCAGCCACGGCTGCGCGAGGTAGTACATCATCTCGGCCGCACCGAGGGTGCTGACGTGGGGTGAATCCCAGATCTGGCGCAGGTACCGCGCGCACTGCATGGTGCCCTGGCCCCAGCGGGTGCGCTGCACCAGGAACCGTCGCAGGCTGTACAAGCCTTCCTGCGCGACGAACGAGTCAGGGGTGAACCCGGTACGCCAGCCTGCGGTCAGCAGGTGGACGCCGAGCTCGAAGTCCTCCAACAGGGAACCGCGCCACGGCCGGCCACTGTCGCCCGCGATCGAGTCGAGCGCGGTGAGCCGGGTGAATTGGCCGTTGCCGCCCATCGAGATCGTGCCGGTGAAGCCGCGCGAGGTCTGGATCGCCGCGATCGCCGTGCGGAACTCGAGATCCTGCAACTGCGCCAGCTTCGATCCGAACGCGCGGGAAAACCGGTTCCGCCCGGGCGCCCGGGCATCGACGTTGCTCATCCGGACGTCGACCTGCACGGCGCCCATGGTTTCGTCACCGAAGAGGTGGGCGGCCGCGCACACCTCGAGACAGTTCCATGCCGGGCGCCCGTCCGCGTCGACGACCACGACCACGACGCTGTCGCGCGCAACGCCGGCGGCTATCGAGTCGTTGAGGGCGTCGTAAGCGGCGTTGAGCGCGTCACCTTTGCCGGTCCTGGCCTGCGGTCGATGACGTTCGACGAGGTGCAGGTACGGGTCATGGCCACCGCCGCGGCGCCGCAGCGCGCGCACGACCTGGGCCGTGGCGTCCTCGGAATCGTCGTCGACGACCCAGACGTGGGCACTGGGGAACGTGGTCCGCAGGTAGCGGACGGTATCGCCGATCACGGCCTGCTCGTCGCGGCACGGCACGAAGAAGTGCCACGTGAAGTCGGCTGGGTCTCCCACCGGCGCCGCGGTGCGCCGCAGGTACGGCACGACGATCACCACGACGTAGACGATGAACGCCACGCTCATCGTCAGGGCGAACGCTTGGGTGACCGCCAGCAACACCTTCAGCGACCCGACGCCCATCAGATATCACTCTTTCGAGTGAATCGTGCGCCACCGGAGCGTCGGGTACCGAGCCACACGAACAACACCAGCGCGACCGCGCCGCCGAAGACGCTAACCATCGAGCCGAGCAGTGTATGACCCCAGTAATAGCCCTTATTGACACCCAGCCACCGCACCAGGCCGACGATCATGAGCAACCGCAACTGATTGACGAAAAACAATGCGACAACGGAGATGACCAACGCGATCAGCACTTTCCGCTGACCGAGTGGCCGGTAGTGGATCATGACCGCGGCCACCAGAATTAGCGGCAGCAGCAGGAACAGCGACGAGCACTCGGGAGTCATCGTCAACCCCAGCGGAGCGGGGCCTGTCAACCCGAAGTACACGGTCTCCCGAGCGGCGGACACTTCGACTCCCGTCGATGTCACGCCACGAAGAATCAGGCCCGCGACCTGCACCTCGAGGACCCGGTAACCACGCTCGAGGACCACCAGCACCAGCACGGATACGACCAGCGCGCCGACCGTTGCCCCCCTGCGAAATCGGCCGCGACCTGGGATTGGGGCACTGAAGGCAGTCACAATTGACCTCCTGGCCGTTGTGGAGGAGCCGCTGCCGTGCCGGTGACGGCTACCCTCATTGGTTCGACATTCCGTCCATCGTGTTACCGGTAGCCGCTCAGCCTGGACGAAGCCCGAGCAGCCAGGTGCCGATTGCGAAGAACTGCTGCAGCACGCGTAGATCGAGGCTGTCCCCATTGGACGACAGCCGGGGATATCGCGTGGTGCACACCGGGCATCAATCGTCAGTCCACAGCGGAAGGACGCCGGCGTCGCCCGCCCGAGATCCGCTGATCACGTTACGCCGAAAGGGTTTCCGGCCTTGCCAGGCGCACGGGCAACTGCTCCACCGCCGCGGAACCGACACCCGAGACCATTCGGGCTGTCCCGCGCGCCGCCAGCCGTCTGGGGGCCGGCCCGGCTGCCGAACAGCTGCGCACACGCTTGGTAAGGAGTATGCGTCCGACTTGCGGGAAGGGATCAGAAACTCACCCGGAGGGGTGATCAAATTGCTCGTTTCGTATCTTCCGGTGGCCGACATTCGATAACCACTACGCCAAGCGACTCACTCCGGCCGGACGTGCCCAGCAGCGGGCCGCACACATTCATCGCCGAGATAGTTCGGAGGAACAATTGATGACAACGCATGTTGTTGTGCGCAGAGGTGGAATCCTCGCCGCCGTGGTCGCGTGCACAGTCCTCCTTGACGCGGGTGCCGCCATGGCGGCCGCCGGTGACGGCTCCGCGTACGGGGTCGACGTCGATGTCACCCTGGTGGGCTCCCCCGCGGTGCACGTCGGCCCGCTGGCCGCGTCGAACACCAACGGACCGACGACCAACACCCTCGCCACGGTGACAGCGCCCGGCATCCTCACCACCGGCGTCATCACCACCTCCGCCACCCGTGACACCACCACCGGCGCGGTGACCGCGAAGGCGAGCACAGCCAACGTCGGTCTGCCGCTGCTGAACATTCCGCTGGGAACCGTCAAAGCACAGGCCATCGAGGCCGACTGCACCGCGACGCAGCAAGGTGTCACCGGAAGCAGCACATTCCTCAACGCCACATTGGGCAGCCTCGGCGCGGTCGCGGCCACCCCGGCACCGAACACCACTCTCGCGGTCAACGTCGCCACGGTGCACATCGCCACGATCATCCTCAACGAGCAGATCCACAATCCCGACGGCAGCCTCACCGTCAACGCACTGCATGTGAAACTGCTCGGTGGCGTGCTCGGCTCGCTGGGCTCCGGCGACGTGATCGTGTCCTCGGTTACCTGCGGCCCCGCCGGACTGCCTGTGCCACTCGCGTCAGGCGCCGGGATGTGGATCGCGTTCGGGCTGCTCGGCGTCTTCGCCGTCCCTGTCGGTGTCGGTGTCATCCGCCGCCGCTCGGCGACATCGTTCTGACAACGCCGGCTCACCGCACCGAGTGAAGTGAGGCTCTGATGTACAAGATGCCAGGCGCGGGCGTCGGGGTGGCCGGTGGCGGTGTGGGCACCCTGGCCTACACCGGCGCCGACGTCGGGTGGTGGCTCGCCATCGGCGTGTTCCTGGTGCTCCTGGGCGCCAGCATTCTCGTCGCGTTGCACCACCGCCGCAGACGGCTCGGCCAGAGCCGGCGCTGACTCGGCCCACGCAGCGGGACAGCGGCTGCCTGCACGCCAGGCAGCCGCTGTCCGGCCCGACCACACCACACCCCTTCAGCGAGGAGTCGCACGTGGACATCATGGTGCTGGCAGGAACCCGCCCGGAGGCGGTCAAGATCGCAGCGCTGACGACAGCCCTGCAGGACCATCCCGTCCTGCGGCCGATCATCGTGCACAGCGGCCAACACCCCGTCATGGTCGAGCAGGCCCTCGCGCCCTTCGATCTGAAGGTCGGCGCCTGGCTGCCCACCCCGGCCCGCGCCACCGGCGAACAAGCCGAACTGGTCGCGGGTATTCTGCCCGCCGCGGCCGAGTTGCTGCGCCGGCATCCGCCGGCCGCCGTCGTGGTGCAGGGTGACACCACCACGGCGCTGGCCGGCGCGCTGGCCGCGTTCTGGCAGCAAGTACCCGTCGTGCACCTCGAAGCGGGCCTGCGCACCCACGACCTGGCTTCCCCGTTTCCCGAAGAGGGCAACAGGCAGATGATCTCCCGTATCGCCGCGCTGCACCTGGCACCGACCGTCGCCGCCGCAGCCGCCCTGCGAGCGGAAGGTGTTCCTCCGTATCGCATCACCATCACGGGAAACACCATCGTCGACGCCGTCCAGGCCATCACCGCGCGAGACCTGCCCGCGCGCGACGCCACCTTGGCCCTTCTGGAGATGGAGGTCGCCCAGACCGGCAGGCGGCTGCTACTGGTGACCGCGCACCGTCGCGAGTCCTGGGGCCGGCCCCTCGACCGCATCCTGGTCGCGATCCGCCGGATCCTCGCCGAACACTCCGACGTGCACATCCTCTTTCCGCTCCACCCCAACCCGGCCGTACGGGGGCAGGTCGAGGCCGCGCTGGCCGGCCACCCCCGGGTGAGCATCACCGAACCGCTCGGCTACCCCGATCTTGTTCGGGCTCTGCGGATCGCCTCGGTGATCCTCACCGACTCCGGCGGCATCCAGGAGGAGGCGCCGAGTTTCGGCACCCCCGTCCTCGTGCTGCGCGACCACACCGAACGCGCCGAAGGCGTGATTGCGGGTCGCGCCTGGCTGGTCGGCACCGACGTCGACCTGATCACCACCACCGCGACATCGTTGCTCGACGGCACCCTGCGACCCACCCAGGGCTCGAACCCCTATGGCGCCGGCGACGCCGCGGAGAAGTCCGTCGCCGCTATCGAGTACCTGCTCCAGGTGCCCCGGCCCACGACCCGCGCGGAACAGGTTCCCACCCCTTCGCCCCGCGACCTGCCCGCACCTGCCGTAGCGGCGACATCCTCATAACGCCCCGTCACGCCGGAGGTATCCGATGCACAGCCACGCCGACATCCTGAGCCGAAAACTCCACCGCACCCTTGACGTTCACGCCGGGGTGGCCTGGCGACACACCATCCAGGTGACGGCTACGGTGCTGATCACCGGCACAGCCGTCCTCCTCCTCGTGAACGGGTCGTTCCCCCCGGTGCTGGCCGCCGCGCTCGCCAGTGCGCTACTGGTGGTTGTGGCCGCCGTCCGAGCGTTGCGCCGGGCTGCGCGACAGGCCAGCACCATCCTCGCCGAGGAACTCCGTCCGGTCGATCAACCGAGCCGCCGGCTCAGCTGATCTCGGCTGCAATAGCAGAAGCCCGAATCGACGCAGTGTCTGACGCAGGTGCGGGCGGCGGCGAGGAAGGCGCGGAAGTGACTGGTGTAGCTGTCGTATCGGGCGCCGGTCAGGTCGGACAGGATGTGGATCTTCGAGCCGCTCTTGCCGCGATCGACCGGGTCGGGCCGGGTCATGGATCCCCGGTTTTCGCTCTGACAGGCGCTCCGTCACAGACCGCGCGGAACCAGTCGATCATGCCCTGGCACCAATTCATCAAGAACCATGCGATGCACCCGTGGCCACAACCCGGCCTTGGCCTATTCAGCGAACGGGCGATGAGCGGTCGGCAGACACCGCCACGAGCACCCGCTGGTCAACCCGAACACGATCGCCGTGCAGGTCGCCCGGTAATCCACCCGCGCCGGCCCACCACCCTGCGGGCGATCACCAATCGCCGCCTTCCGGATCCACGCCGTCCCCACCTCCTTTTCCGCGTAGTGCCACAGTGTTCCCAGGTGCCACACCGCCGAGGTGTCGCCGCCTTCGGCGGCTTTCTTGAACCAGAACTCGGTCTTCTCGACCTCACCGCGGTGTTTCAGCAGCCTCGAGGTCGACCATCGTCGCGGTGACGCCGGCGTCGGCGGCATGCGAAGCCGCGTCTCAACCCACGATTACCCGGAAAAGCCCCGGTGCCGAGACGCCACCGGGGCCGCGGGCTTTCCGGATCCAGGCCATGGCTTCCTCGTTCTCGCTACGCAGATGCACTAGCGCACTGAGGTAAGTACAAGTTCGTGCTCTTCCGGCTGCACGACGGCTCGGTGACTACGCCGGTGATCTGCGGGGCGTCCCGGCCATGACCGGCCGGCGCTGTCGTGGATCACGAGGAGCACGCCGGCCGCATCGATGCTGAACCCGGCGATCACCGGGATTTCCAGCGGTTCATGGAGGATCACGGTGGCGAGCACCGCGGTCACCGAAGGCACGAGGAAGAACATGGTGCTCGCCCGGCCGGCGTGGTCGCGCCGGACCATCAGGTAGAGCAGGCTGACCGCGCCGATCGAGTTGACCATGGCCAGCCAGGCGACGCTGACCACCAGGGTCGCGGGATCGCTCGTGGGAAACGGTTCGAACGCGAAGCTGCAGACGCCGGCGAGGACCGTCGAGGCCAGCAGCTGCACCGTCTGGCCGTTGCGCAGGTCCATGCCGGGACAAAAACGTTTCTGGTGGACGGTGCCGCCGCTGAGCGCGAGCAGGCCGCCGGGTCAGGCCGAGGCCGGCGAACGCGTGCGACGACACGTGGAGACCCTGGGAGGCGGCGAGCACGACACCGGCCACGCCGAGCGCGAACCCCACCGTTGCAGTCGGGTGGTGCGCTCGCCCAGCACCGGCCGGGCGAGCAGGGCGGTGAGCACGGGACTGATCCCGATCACCAGTGACGAGATCGCCGCGGGCACGCCCAGTTTGATCCCGCCGTAGACGCCGAGGAACTGCACCCCTCTGCACGAGGGTCCCGGCGAACGCGATGTGGCCGAGCTCCCGGCAAATCGCCGGCCACCGGGCGCGGCCAGCGAGGGCGATGATCGCCATGCAGGCGGTGGCCACCGCGAACCGCAGGAACGTCAGGGTGAACGGCGGTCCCCGTGTTGGTGGCCGCCGGAGCGATCGAAGGTGCCATGCTGGGGGCGGGTCAAGCGCTCGTCCTGCCCGCGGTGAACGCAGGTCGCTGGGTCGCGGCCACCGCGCGGCGGCAGCTTCGTTCGCCTACGTCCTCGGACTGGCGCCGAGCACCTGGGCCACCCGGCTCCGCGACTGGCCACCCCTGATCCTCTGGCCGGCCGGGGCGGTCCTCGGCCTGGCACTGTTGTTCTCGATCAGATTCGCCCAGTGGCTGATCCTGCGGCACCATATTTCCGGTTCAGCGCGCCGGATCGCCACCACCGCCGGCGCGTGGTTGCTCGGCCTGGCGGTCTTCCTGGGTGTCACAATGCCGCTGTGGCAGCCCGGCCAGAGCCTGGCGCTGACGGTCCTGATCGGTGTCCTCGGTGGCTTACTCGCAGTGATCGGTCCGGGTGGGTCCGCAGCCCCGAACCGCGGGCCCACCCGGGTGTTCACGCTTGTTCGAGCCGATCTCGGACCGCGCGCTCGACCAGCACCGGCAGGAAGCTGCGAACCTCGGCCTCGTCGAGCCGACGGCGCTCCGCGGCGACCGCCGCCTCCACATCGTCGCGTCGTTCGGTCCCGTACTCGTCGATGAGCCGCGAAGCCAGCGCTTCGAAGCTCTCGTCCTCACCCTTGGTGGCCAGTTCGTCCATGTCGGGGTGGTGCGTCATGCCACATCCTCCGTGCGTCGACGAAACTTGTTCGCGAATTGCCCGGCGATCACGCGGCTCAAACCACCCGCGCGCCGGTGATCGCGCACACCAGCCGGTTGCCGCCGTGCTGCCAGAGCGTGCCCACTTCGGCGAACCCGGCGGCTCGCAACGCGCGCTCGTGAGCGGACAACTGCGCAGACTCGGCATCGCGGTGCGCCGCGGCCGGGCCGTCTCCACATCGAGCCACGAGCTCGGCGAGAGCGGGATCTTCCGTGACGCCGTCCCACCATGCCCGCCAGTCGTCGAGGCTTTCCCCGCGCGGTCCAGCCGCCCAGTGCTGCAAGTGCCGTTCGAGTTCCGCGAGTCCGGGTGCGAAGTCGGCCACGCTCAGGTCGTCGCCGTTCAGGAGGATCCCGCCGGGCCGCAGCAATCCGGCCAGCTCGCCGTACGCTACCCGCAACTGCGGCTCGGGCAGCCAGTGAAGCGCCGTCGTGCTGACCGCCGCACCGACAGTCTCGCGCAACGCCAGGTCAGCACCCCAACCAGGACGACCGAGGTCCGCCTCGACGAGGCGGAGGCCCGCCCGGTCTCGGTGGGCAGCCCGCGCCAGGCCGAGCAGCAACGGATCGGCGTCGACCGCGACGACCGTCGCCGCCAATATCCGGTCGAGCACCCGCACCGCCAGGGAGCCCGGCCCACAACCGAGGTCGAGCACCACGGGATCCGGACGGGCACACGCTGCTACATCGGTGCGGCTTCGGCCCGACCTGGACCGACCACCGTCACCACGAGTCGGTACAGCCTGGTACTCCAGCCGTGGTGGAAGCGACCGAACGGCACCACTGTGCCTCGCCTCCGCGTCGACGACGAGGCACAGTGGACCGTACTTCACTCCACAGGAACGTAACCACCGCCGGTCTGAGCCGCACCGAGGTCGGAGTACGTGGACGCACTGGACACGAAGCGACCGTGGGTTACCCGGACATAGGAACCGTTCAGAGGAAAGACGACCACGAACTTCGACCCGTCGGTCCCGCGCAGAACAGCTCCTTTTCGCAGGTTGTCGAGCAATTCGACGATGTCGCGCTCAATCTCCTCCGCGAATTCACGCTGCTTGTCCTGTCCGATGTCATACGAATCGGTGTCGATGTCGTAGGTGGCGCGCCGGTCAGTTGCCGGATCGCGCGCCTCGAACTCCAACCCGAGCCAGCGCTGCCGCTCGACCACGACGGTGGCCTGCCATGTCGCCCCGCCGAGCTGCCACTTCGATCCGACGGCGGTCTCCTCGGTGACCACCGACCACGTGGTGATCACCGAGAGCTCGCGGAGGAACTCGAGGAGTCGGTCGCCCACTCCGGTCGTCATGCCCTTACCACTTCTTCCAATAGCCCTTGCGGATCCAGTTGAAGTCTATGCCGACCTTGCGACGTTCCAGGTGGATGTGGATCGGGTTCAGGGCCTTGCCGAGCCGGCCGAGTTCGACGACGGCTGACACGTTCGCACGAGGAGCCATCAGCTGGCCGCCGCGCCGAACCGAATGACCGAGCAGGCCCGGCCGATCTCGAGATCAGCCGGGCACTTACAAGCGCTAAGTGGTCAGTCGGTGAGGAGTCTCCTATCACTGCTCCGGCTGTTCGACGCTTTCGCTCTCGCTGCCTGGGCGAGCCGCACCGGGTCGACACCCTGGGAGACACCGCGCAGGCGGGTGTTACATAGGAGACCGATAGGATTCGACCAGACGACGGGCGTGAACCTGACCCGACGGGCGTAGCCGAAAAAGACTGGCCGGAACACGTAAAAGGCCCGCCATGGCGGGCCTTTTACTCTGCGGCGCGGGAGATCTCCCACGTATTTGTGTCCGAGGGGGGACTTGAACCCCTGCACGTGGGATATCTCCCGTATTTGGGGAGATCATGCGGTCACAGTAGCGCACAGTCACCACCGCCGCACATGCCATCTGCGCTGGAATCCCGACACACCGACATCCGGCTGCGGAGACAGTGGCCGCCGTGCCTAACGGCATCGCGCCGACGGAATGATGCTCGCGAGCACAAGCGCCGACCCGAGTGCCCGACCGGAAGTCGCCGATGACGTATAGAAACCGGCCCGGCGCCACGGAGCAGGGGCCTTACCCAGCCTCTGAAGGTGAATCATCAACCGTCTTAGCGTAACCGTCCCGCCATCTCGATGTCTACCACCATGGGGAGAGACGACTTCAGCCGTCTCCTCCACCGCCGCCGAGGATGAAATCCGGTCGCAATCCGCCTGCGGCTGATTCATGCCGGGTGCCGTCGATCGACTGCCGTCGATACCCGTACTCCTTCACAAAAGCGGAATCCCCGCGCAGTCACAACCAACCGCAAGCTCGCCCACGAACGCGCCCACCTTCGCCTGCGCCACCACCACTTCCTCGTCGCCGTCACCCTGGCCGGCACGCTGAACCCGTTGCTGCGCCCGCTGTGCGCGACCGCCCGGTTCGCCCTCGAACGCTGGGCCGACGAGGCCGCCGCGGAGCAGGTGGGCGACCGCACAGTGGTCGCCCACGCCGTCGCCAAAGCCGCCCTCGCCGGGCAGTCCCGGCCGACGTTCGCCCTCGCCGCCACCGGCGGGCCGGTCCCCCGCCGCGTCAAGGCACTGCTGACGGCCCAGCACCGCCGGCTCCCGGCCGCACTGCTCGCGGCCACGGTGGTCTTCGGCATCACCGCGTGGTCCGCGGAGACCGCCCTGGATTCGGTCACCGACCTGCACAGCACCATCGAATCCGCACAGGCGGGGCACGGGTCCGGCTGACGTCCCGACGTCCGGCAGTGCGTTGCACGTACTACTTGACGCGTAGTAGCGTGCGGTCGGTCCACCGAACGAGACGCGGATGCCGAACGACGCCCAGATCCTCGTGCTCTACGCGCTGACCGACGGGCCGCTGCACGGTTACGCAGTCAACACCGCGATCGGCGAGCTGACCGGGGAACGGCTGGGGCCGGGCAGCCTCTACGGCGCCCTCGCCCGGTTGGAGGCGAAGGGGCTGATCGAAGCTCTCGAAGGTGAAGGCCGCCAGCGTCCGGTGCGCATCACCGACCAGGGCCGGACCGTCCTGGAGCGCGAACTGCTGGCCATGGCCAGGGTGGCCAACGCGGGACTCCGGCGGCTCGGCGTGCGGCCGGCATGACCGTCGCCCAGGGGCTGGCCCGACTTTATCCGCGTGCGTTCCGGGACCGCTGGGGCGCGGACTTGGCGGTGGAGGTCCGCACGAGCGGCCCGCGGTCGTGGCCGAACTTGCTCGCGGGCGTCGCCGACATGTGGTTGCACCCCGCCGCCTGGCCCGCACGCTCGGCCGCCCAGCGCCAGGCCCGGGTCGTCGCGATGGCGGTGATCGTGACGGGCATCGGCTGGCTCGCCGCGCACCTGATGATCGAGGACACCCGCGGGCTTCCCCGGATGCTGGACGTCTGCGCGGTCGCGGTGGTCGCCGGCCTGCTGCTCGCCCGTGCCGCGCCCGGCCCCGGCCACGCTGACGACCATCGGGCGGCGACTCCTGCGCCGGCTCGCCGGACCGGCCGTGCTGGGCGTCGCCGTCGTCGCCGTCGCCGTCGTCCACGGCACCGGCGGTCCTTCATCCCGCCGATCCGGCTCACCCTGCTCGCGTGCTGGTGGGTTCCTGGGGCGGGGCCGTGATCCAGGTCGCCAGGACCATCGCCGGGCGGGTTTCGACCCGGCCGTGCCCCCGCGACGCTTCCGGTTCGGCGTCCGGGTCCTGGCCGCCGCGGCCGCGCCCACCGGTGCGACCCAGCTGGTCGCGGCGGTCACCGATCCGGCACCCGTCCCGGCCGCGCTCGGCCTGTGCCTGCTCGCGGCACCGCTGTTCCTCCGGCCCCCGGCCACTGCAGCCTGAAAGGTGCAGACGATGCGCGTCACCGCGCCCCTCTACGCCCTGTACGCGCGGCGCCTGCGCAAGCAGCTCGCCGGCACCGGGCTGCCGGGCCACGTCGGCCTGATCATGGACGGCAACCGGCGCTGGGCCCGGCAACAGAGCCTGGCCAACCCCAGCCTAGGGCACCGGTACGGCGCCGCGCACGCCGAACGCGTGCTGTCCTGGTGCGAGTCTCTCGGCATCCGCTACGTCACGGTCTTCCTGTGCTCCACGGAAAACCTGACCAACCGCGCCGACGGCGAGGTGGCGTTCCTCATCGGCGGTCTCCAGCGGGTTGGCGGCACCACCCGGTCAGGTGGTATGGGTGAGGACGTCCGTTACGCCCGTTGGTTGCGGCGGATCTACTTGCAGGCTGCAGTCTGGCCAGCCCCATAGGCGGCCTGGGCCTTCGTGAAGCCGTCACCCGCCGACGATGACAGCTGCTGCTTCAACCCCGAGCAAGAGAACGACGTGAAGCTCAAGTAGTTCTCCGCCGACTTGACCGCCTGCGCGTTCCAGTCCACCGACAGGCTGTCGACGGCCTGGGTCGCCACATCCTTCGGGAACCCGTCGCCGGCCGACGAGGACAGCTGCCGGATCAGGCCGTTGCGCGAGAACGCGGTGAAGCTCAGGTAGTTCTGGGCGGAGGCGCGGGCCTGCTCGACCTGCGGCGGGAACTTGGGTGCTTCGCTCGTGGTGGGTGCCGGCGGCTCGACCGGAGCAGTGGCCGCGGCCGAAGCGGCGGCGTCGTTCAGGTTGGGGCTGGTGGTCTGAATGTGGTCGGGCGCGGCGACCGAGCTGTTCAGGGCAGCGGCGGGCATCCCGTTGGCGGCGTCGTTGACCGCCTTGCCGAAGGCCGCGGTCCAGAGCACGCAGATGACCAGCCCAATCGCCGACAGCACGACGGCGGTGATGGCCAAGCCCTTGTTGCTCGCCTGGCCCCGGTTCGCGCGCAACGTCCCGACGATGCCGAAGACCAGCCCAAGGATCACCAGCGGCCACGCGATAACCCCGATGATCGGGATGAACGCGAAGATCAGGCCGACCAGGCCGAGGACGAACCCGGCCGTGCCAAGGCCGTTCTTGTACTGGTTCGGGGCCAGCATCGGTGGCGACGGCGGCATGGGGGCGTAAGACACGGTTGCCTCTTTCAATCCAACGGCGCGCGACCGAACGCGTCACGCTCTGCACCATTCGTCGCCTTTGCGCATGCCCACGTAACAAGGCTCGGGAGCCACTCCTGATAACGGAGGGGACTCAACCAGCTCCGCCTGCGATCATTTTCGCTGGTGGTCGCTGTGAGCGACTGACTCATCGTCGTTACCTAGGGTGAGAAATTGAAAGCTCAAGTTCACTCGGACGGGCTAAGGTATCCCGCGAGGCCAGGAGCGGCTCAGTTGGAACCAGGCAGGCAGCAGGCACAGGTGCGTGGTCACCCCGACCTGGGGTCACGATCATCCGCTACTGCGCAGCGACACAGGCTCGCCCGGTAGGCGGCAACCCGAACGCAGACTTACATAAGGGCTATTATCGATGCCCAGTCACGCACAGTGAGCACGTCTGCGTTATCAAGTCCGTCGCGGTGGACTCACAGCCCTCTAGACCCGACACCTGCACCCAAATCGCGTCGCACTCTGTCACGGGTCCGATCACTGCAGACTTGCGAGGCAATCTGGGCGATTCCGCAGGCTCGACCCGCGGAGCAAGCCGAGCTGGCCCGAGGGGCGCCGCGCAGTACTGCCCGGCCCTCGACGGATCAACTGCGGCAGTCTTCTGCAGTATTCCTGCCGAAGGCGTTGAGCCACTGCTCGGCTCGCTGCGACGTGAGGGTGCCGGCAACCTCCGGGGTTGCCATCTCGAAGACAAACTCGGTCAACTCGTCTTCGAAGCCCTGCTCGCGACCGACATCGTCACGCACCTCGAGCGCTTCCGCCCAACGCTGTGCTTCCTCAGCGGTCAGCGCGCCGGACAGGTAGCCCCGAAGTACGCGTGTTGCGTCAGCACGAGTCAGGTTGACCAGTTCGACGTCGCTGTCCCACTTGTACCCAGCGAGTACGGCGACCGCATCTCGGACGGGCCTCCGGCACTGCACCAGGTCGCGGAGCGCGTCCACTCGCTGTTCCTCGGGCGAGGCGTGCTCATTCATCTCGGCATCTTGTCCTTGATGTGGGCAATGGAGCCATCGGGCAGTCTAGTTGTTTTCGTGTACCCGACCGTCGAGCCGTCCTCGGCGACCACCTTCGTGTAGGTGGCCGACGAGCCAGGCACCCGGCCGGGAACTCGACTTTCGAACTGGATCGCCCCGTCTTCGAGCTGGGTGATCTTCGTGGTCTCCGCTCCCGCCGGAAGCTTCTTCTCGTAGCGGCCGAGGTTGGCCTGCTGACTCGGCGACAGCTCATGCTGCCCGACCGGCTTCCCGCCGCCGCTCGAACCGCTTGTCGCGCCGTCTCCGTCGCCCCCGCGGCCGGCCCTGAACGGCTCTACATGATCCTCACCTGCGGCATTCACCGCCATCTTGGCGAGGCCCTGTGCCGCCAGGCCAGCGCCGGCAGCCATGCCCGCCGCAGAGACGGCGTTGACCGGAACACCCACGACAGCGCCGACACCGGTCGCGTCGAGCACAATGCCGAATCCTTCTCCAGCCGAGCTGACGATGGTGAGTCCGATGCCCGCTGCGGCCTCGATGAGATCACCGGGATGATGGAGAATGGCCGAGCCGAAGGAAGCCAGGCCGTTGAGCAGGTGGGCGCCGACGTCGGCGGCGAAGTGCCCGAGGTCGTCCAGCCAGCTGGATGACTCCGGTGCCGCTGCGGTCTGCGCACGTAGCGTCTCTGCCGCACGATCACCCACTTCGGCGAGCTGAACCCGAGCGCGGCTGAGGATGTCTTGGGCTGAGTCGCGGCTGCTCTCGCCCGGGTCGGTGAACGGCGGTGCCGGCTGGTTGGCGGCCGCAGCCTGGGCTACAACCGTGTCATGACCAGCCCGCGCCTCTTGGGTGGCGCTGTCGCCTTGGTCCCACAGATGGATTGCCTCCTGGGCCTGGGCTTGCGCCCACCGCAAAGTGCTGCCGTAATCCTCCAACACGCTCGCGCCGGACTCCAGCGCATCGCCTGCCGCGAACCATTTCCCGGGTTCGTAGGAGAACTTGTCGTGGAACGCGCGCGCGGCGGGGCCTTCCCAAGATCCCGTGTCAATGGCCTGCAGTCCTTCTGCGGCCCAGTTCGCTCGGTCGGCTCGCGCACGGAGTACTCGCGCGTTCTCCTCCACGGCTTCCGGTTTGCCGGGAATCAGCGCGGTTGGATCGCGGGTCTTGCCGAGATCAGTCACCGTCGACGGCTCCGGCACCGGGGTCGCCACTCAGGGCACGAGCGGCGTTTTCGTCGATGACCCGGTAGGCCTCCACGGCCTTGGTCAAGGCGTCGCCGATCGCGCCAGCGTCGTCGGTGAGGGTATCCAGGCCGCCGCTCCACCGGCCGCAGTAGTCCATCAGCGCGTCATGCAGGCCGTTATGGCCGTAGACTCCGGCGTCGCCACATAAGTTCCGCAGCTCGAACTGGTGCTGGTCCTGCACGCTCTCCCGTACTCCACGGGCGGCTTCGTCGACCGCGTCGACATCGACGTGAAATCCTGGGCCATCCAACACCTACGTGCGCTCCTCATGACGAACGGCGGTCGGCCAGCCAACGAATGCGGTCGCCTCTTCGTTTTGCCAGTCTCGTGATTGTCCAGTTTTTGTCATCAATATCTGCAGCGCACAACAGCTCTGCAGCACCGAACGACTTGGCCGGTGCGAGCGGATCAATCCATCGCACTTCTGCGCTCAGAAGGGTTGCAGGGGGCAGCGACGATGAAGCAGACAGGCCGCTGGCTGCTCGGACGGCCAGCTTGTCGCACCAACCACCCACAGTTCACATAGTCGCCGTCGCGTCTACTACGCGCCCGTGTCACTACTCCAGTCGGTCACCTTGCCGATCAACATCGTTTCCTGTTGAAGACAGTCGGCCAAGGCAGAGGAAACGTTACGGTCGCACCGAGTCCGCGGTAGAAGTCGCATCGCCTAAAGGCGCACTCCTGTGCTGCACCAGCCGACACCCGAACGTATGACAGATCTGAGATTCACCCTCGACTGGCAGCAATGACGCGTGCCCCGCCCCGAGTTCAAGACCGTTCTAACTGCCCAAGCAGTGACGGTGAACGATTTCCGCACGACCAAGTGCGCTGGGACGCAGAGATCAAAACGCTGTCACGTCATGTATGTCGTTATACAGAACGGGTGGGCGACACCACCAGTGTTTCGCAGCCGCGCGTGATCTGATGTCATGCACCCATGACCCGCACACGGATCCCGTGCCCCTCGGCCCAACCGGTCTACGCGGCGGTCGCGCTGTGGCGAGACCGCTGTCTCCTCGATGACCTGGGACTGTTCAACGACAACCGGGTCTCCACACTAGGGAACATCGAGGTCCTGGTCCGGGACTTCGTCCAACAACCAGACCTCGGGGAAGGCACCTTCCTCAGCAAGCTGCGCGGTCAACTGACGGCCGCGCCTCCGGGCGCGGTGCAGCTGGCGGCTGAACTGCTGTACGTGCACCTGTTGATCGCGCGAAGCAGCACGATCGGCGGTGCGAAGAAGCTGCAACAAGTGCGGACCGTGCTCGGGTTCGCCGGCTGACGGCGTGGCGCGGCTGGTTCATCGCCACCGGCTCGTCAGCGGACGGCGGCGGTGTGTGGCTGTCCCAGGACGGCGCGCATTGGGAACGGGTTCCCGTCCGGGAGAACGGCTTCGGTGACACCGAGAGCCTTAGAGTGTTCTCGAACGACGGCACGGTCCTCGTCGCGGGCAACACTGGTTCGTCCGGACCGGTGAAGGTCTGGCGGTCCTCCTGAGGCCTAGCGCCTCGCCCGGCCCGCGGCGGCGTGTTCGGCCAGTCCAGTCGCCATGCCCCGCATGAAGCCGCGGAGGTACCGCGTCAGGAACCGTGCTCGACGCGCTGACCTACGCCGGCGACGCCGCCACCTCGGGCAAGCTGCGGTTCATCCATGGCGACATTCGCGACCGCCCAGTCGTGTCCGCCGTCCTGCCCGGACACGACTGGGTGGTGCACCTGGCCGCGGAATCGCACGTCGATCGATCGCTGCCCGACGTCGGGTTCAGCTGGAGCACCAACAGAGCGGCAACAGACCGCCTTGGCAGGTCCGTCATGGGGTTTGCGCGACCGTCAGCACGCATACGGGGTCAAGGCCAGCAATGTCGTATTCGTCGTCGTTGTCCAGGTCGCAGCCGACCAAGTCCACTCGTTCGTGCCGAGGAACGGCGTAGATCGCGATCGGTGAGCCCGCGGTGGTGTAGTGCGGGCACACCGCGGCGGTTAGCCGCGCGCAGCGCAGTGAGCAGACGGCACCGCCGTACATCTCCACCATCGTGCTGACCTGATCGACAGGTGTCAGCACGTACACGATGTCCGTCCGCGGCGTTCCGCACAGCTGACACAGGTCCTCCGTGCGCATGCGCCCGGCTCGATGGCTGTCGAACTTCCACGGATCCCAGCCACCACCGCGTGTGCCCGGTCCGCTGGCGGCCAGCCACGGCTGTGGGCGCGACTGCGGGCGCTGCGGCAGCAGAACACTAGCGTGGTCCAGGTCGGCGACGCACTGGGTGCGAGGTCGAGGCCACAGCCCCTCGCCTGCGTCTTCACCAGGGACTTCTACGCGGTCCAAAGCCCGCAGCTGCACGTCCGCCGTCACGTACTCTCCCCCTCCCTCCGTGCCCGCGGCCGCTGACAGTCGACGCCACGACCGACACGCAGGTTAACCGAGCTGACGTCAGTGCCTGCGGCGTGGCCGCACGGACCTGTGACCTGCCGCGTTCGGCCTTCGAGGCCGGTCCGACCGTCTGTCGTGACCACCAGAGCACCGGTCGTGTCGTCCATCTTGTTGATGCCTGACCGTTGCCCCCGCTCCAGACGGCCGGCCTCGCTCTGGGCATCGACTGCAGGAGTCACTGGCCCGATTCTCCCCACCACACGCTGCGTGCCTGGAGCAGCGACCCGACTGACGTCGGTGTCCACCGCACAAGATCGGCTGCTACAACGCGCCTGGACCGACAACTTCGTGCGTTCTGGTTCACCGACCGCCCCCGCAGCGGTTTCACCGCTGCATATGTCGACGAGCAGACTCCATGAAATCCTTGATCGAGAAGCCCAGCCATCTGAGGCGCCGGCGGCCGGCGGCAGACAACAGAAGCCCGGCCCTGCGCAGAACGCGAAGGCGGCGGGTTCCTTCGCGGGCGTAGCGTCGATCCCCTACCCCGCGATTCTCGGGACAAAAGAGCTCCGGCACCGCCGCCTTCCCGGCGCCGACCCACTGCCGCCGTGTGAAGGCCGTTATACAGGTCGACGGCGACCCGCCCCCCTGCCCTGGGTCTCGATGGCCGAGGCGCCCGGCGGTGACGTCACCACCTTGATCAGGGACAGCACCTTCCGGCTCGGCGACAACATCCTCCCCCGAGCCGTTGATGTCCCGCATGCCCTGGCCAGCACTGAGCAGCCTGCCCCACAACGGTGCTCCGCGGGATCAGGGCGCCAGCACATGATCGCGACACGGTGTCCTTGACAGGGTAGACATCGCCGTCGTGACCGGGCTCGACCGAATACATCGAAGTCAACGAATCGTCACTTCCCGTCCGGGCTTGAGCACGAGTTGTCCCTGATGTCCTTGCGCTTGACCTGCACCGAATGCACCAGGCGCAAGCCGTCACTCTCGAGTGTCTTCTCGCTGTGCGGCGCTTCCCTGAAGCTCTTCTCGTCATACTGAGCAAGGCGACTCTCGGGAACCTCATAAATGCGGACGGAGAACTCGGCGCCGAAGTCGTCATCGCTGCCAACGTACAGCGCCCAAGCGTACCACTCAGAACCCGGGGCCGCGGTCAGATTAGTCTTCCTGGTGACCCAGATTCTCTCCGGGTCCACAAGAACTCCAATTCGGAATTGGTACCCTGATGCAGGCTTGCCAACCCCTCGACTCGAACACACTTACTGACAAGCGCACCTTCGGTCGACTTAGTGATATGCTCACCTCCCCCACCAGGCGTTAACGGGGCGGGGGACGGCGACTCAGTTGGCGATTGCGCGCCGGTCGGCGCGGTCGAGATCTGAGCAACAATGCCGAAACAGATCAAAACCAGCCCGGAGCTGAGAGCTATGATACTGAGCAGCTTGGAGACCTTCTTTGGCGCCACAAACAGGTAAGGGCAAACAGGTAAGGGATTGACACGAGTATGCCGATCACTCCCAAGCCGATCAGAGCCTTAGGTTTGTCGCCCAGCGGTGTTATACCGAGGAGATAGAAGATAACTGCCCCCACGTCTGCCGCGATGGAAATTACCGGCAGCAGGGTGCGCAGCTTAGACTTGATCTTGTTGGGCTTCAGGGTGTTGGCCGTTCAGGAACATCGGGCGGCGTGTCGGCGCGTCGAGAGTCTGCTTCGGCAGCGCAAAGCAGTGCCGGTGGATGCGCTCGAGCCGAGGTCCGCCGATCGGCCAACCCTGAGATGTGGGAGCTGGAGGCGGATGTCTGTGAGCGGGTCGACCGACAGTTGCGCTCGGTCGTGGATCCGTTGGCGTGGCGGGTGTTCAACTACGACCGGAGGCCACCGATGTCGCGGTCCCGTCGTCGCTCCCCACGGTCGCTCGCATGGTGTTATGGCTGAGCAGGGCTCCTACCGAGGCGCGGTGGATCGCAGCATGGCCGGAACGTGCCGGTTAAAGGAGGTAGGCGGGCGGGGGCAAAGGCTGCGCGTTGGTGGTGGCCGGAAGGTCGACATGGGGAACGCGCTCGTCGGGCATGACGGTGATCAGCTCGGAGGTCCGGGTAGTCAGTCGGCGCCGCCGAGGCGGAGCATGGCGCGGTAGAGCTGTTGGGCGGTCAGGGGCGGTTCGGGGAGTGGGTGGGCGCGGTCGGCGCGGAAGCCGTCGAGCATCAGGTGCAGGTGGCGGCGCCAGGCGTGCGGGGCGATCCCGTCGGTCGCCTCGATGATCCGGCTGTGGGACCAGATGATGAAGGCGAGGTCCTCGGGCGCCAGGTCGGGTCGTAGGCTGCCCTGCTCTTGCGCCCGTTCGACGATGCGCACGCCGAGGTCATGGATCCGGGTCTGCTGGCCGGCCAGGCAGGCGTTCTCCGGCAGCCGGATCGAGGCGAAGTCGTTGAAGCCCCGGTCGCGGGCCTGGAGTTCGCACATGGTTTCCAGGAACAGGCACAGCCCTTCCCAGGCGTCGTCCATGCTCAGGGCCTGCTCGGCGGCAGCGACCCAGATCGCGAGCTTGCCGGCGAAGACCTCCTGCACCAGGTCGAGCCGGGTGGGGAAGTGTTTGTAGAGCGTGCCGATGGCCACCCCGGCGCGCTTGGCGACCTGCTCCAGCGACGCCTGCATCCCGTGCTCGGCGAGCATGGCCCGGGCTGCGGCCAGCAGCGAGTCGCGGTTGCGCTGGGCGTCCCGACGCAGCGGCCGGGCGGGCGCGGAGGCCGTGGTCGCGGCTGGTGCGCGTTCAGGGGGCATGCTCCACAGCCTACCAACGTGAGGGGTACCTCGACTTCCGTGTTACGCTGACGCCGAAAGGTGAGGCACCCCTCGTGTTGTGCGGTTGTGCGGCTGTGCGGCTGTGCGACTGTGCGACTGTGCGGCGATTCGGCTCGGACCCGGTTCGGGAGACTTGATGAAACTGACCATCTTGGGCGCCAGCGGGCGCACTGGCACGCACCTGGTCGAGCAGGCGCTCGCCGCGGGACACGACGTGGTGGCGTTGATCCGAAATCCGGCGAAGCTCACCCTGTGCCACGAACGGCTGCGGATCACGCAGGGCGAACTGACCGACGAGGTGGCCGTGGAGGACGCCGTCCGCGGCGCCGACGCCGTCCTCGCCGTCCTGAGCCCCAAGATCTTCGGCGGGCTCCGGGACCTGCCCCTCGCGTCGGGAACGGGCACCATCCTGGCTGCGATGCGCACGCACGGCGTCCGCAGGCTCGTCTACAGCTGGGGGCCGAGCATCTTGATTCCCCGCAACCCCCTGCTGCGCGCGGTGCGCGGCGCGAGCTTCGCCCTGTTCAGGCTGCTGCCCGCCACCCGCCCCATGGTCAACGAGTCGGCCGCGGCGGGCGAGGCCATTCGCGGCTCGGATCGCGACTGGACCATCGTGGCCGTCACCGCGCCCAACGACACGCCCGGATCGGGAAGTGTCAAGGTGCGCACCGCGACCAGATCCGGGGACCGGGTCGGCTCACGCATCTCCCGGGCCGACCTCGCGGAGTTCATGCTCACTCAGGCCGATGACCCGCGATACGCGCAGCAGGAGCTGCGGATCAGCAACTGACACCGGCCCTGCACTCCGCCGCCGCGCAGTTGTACGCGGCGGCCCCTCTTCCGCCTCACCAGCTCGAGCGGCACGCGGAATCCCGCTGTCGACAACGCTGTTCTCATCGAAGGAGAAGTCATGCCTACCATCGCCATCATGGGTGCCGGTCCCGGAATGGGGCTCGCCATCGCCCAGACCTTCGGCAAGGAAGGCCACCAGGTCGCGCTGCTGTCGCGTACTCCGGCCAAGCTGGACCCGGTCGTGGCCGAACTGACCGACCAGGGCATCGAAGCGGCGGCCTTCGCCGCGGACGTACTCGACCGGCCATCGATCGTCTCCGGCCTCGCGGCGGTCAAGCAGCGATTCGGGCCGATCGACGTCTTGGAGTACTCGCCGGCCAACCCGGCGCTGCCGGCGGCTTCCTCCACCGAGCTGACTCATTACAATGTGCAGATCCAGCTCGACTTCTACGTGCACGGCGCCGTGGCGGCGGTCAACCAGGTGCTTCCGGAGATGCTCGCCCGAGGCTCGGGCACGATCCTGTTCACCACCGGTGCCTCGTCCGTGCGCCCGGAGCTCGGTCACGACATGTTCGGCAACGTCGCCCCTGCCGCGGCGTGGCTGCGCAACTGGGCCCACGGTCTGCACGCCGCCGCCGCTCCCCGAGGAGTACAGGTCGGCCACATAGCGATCGGCGCGTGGATCGGCCGCCAGCCGGGCGCCACCGCACCGGAAGAGGTCGCGCCGCTGTACTGGGAGCTGCACACCCACCACGACCAGGTCGAGAAGGTCTTCTTCCCCAGTGACCAACCCGCATCCTGAACACACATGGTTGAGCCTTACGCCCTTGGCGGGGCGCAGCGCGCCAGCCTCATCATGCGGCCGGCGGCGACCACATCCGCCCGGACGCGGAGTTCTCGCCGCCCGACGCACCGGACTGGATCCCGACGCCGACCTGCGCCCCGCCCTTGCCGCTGGCGTCGCCCCGCACCGCGTCCCAGCCCAAGCTGGCGAACCTGCTGTTCACCTACGAACTACAGCGCCGGCTCATGCGACACGGCTCGACGATCGCCGTGGCCGCGCACCCAGGTGTGGCCGACACCGAGCTCCTCGGCACCAAGGTGCTCTCCCAGATCCGCCCGAGCTGGCGAAACGCTGACGGCCGCCGACGTTCATGAGGACGAGTCGGGCAGGATCGGGCTCGTCGACGGTGGTGGCAGGTCGGCCGGCGCGGGACGGAGGCCGTCGATCAGCAGAGCGAGGTACCGCTTACGGTCCGCGCCTTCCGGATCGCCCGGGTGCGCGGTGGCCAGGGCCATCACGATCACCGCCGCCAGGTCGCGGCCCATCAGGTCCGGGCGCACCACACCGGCGTCGATCGCCCGGCCCACCAGACGGTCGGCGGCCTTGACGTAGCGTTGGAGGCCGTTGACGTCGATGGCGTCGATCTCCCGCGCCAACGCCAGCGCCACCTGGTTTCGGGCGACCAGCTCGACCGTGGCTTCAAGAGCCTCGGTCAGATCGCACCACGGATCATCGGATTCCACCATCGTGATCGGTTCGATCACGATGGTCAGGATGTGTTCGAAGACGGCGCGCACCAGCTGATCGCGGTTGCGGAAGCGTCGGTACACCGTCGCGACACCGACCCCCGCGCGCTTCGCGACGTCCTCGAGCGTCGCGGCCGGCCCGTCCTCCTCGAAGGCCCGGCCGGCCGCGACGACGATGCGCTCGTGGTTGCGCACCGCGTCGCCCCGCAAACCCTGTCCGCGCGCTGCCGTCATTCCCGCACGCTAACTCACCAGGTGACGGGAAGCGCGTGCAGTCCGTAGACGACGTGGAAGGCGCGGAACTCGATCTCCTCGTAGGGCACGGCGAGTGCGAGGTCCGGGAAGCGCCGCAGCAGCGCAGGGAACGCGACCTTCATTTCCATCCGCGCGAGCGGCGCGCCGAGGCAGTGGTGCACGCCGTGCCCGAACGCGACGTGGCGAGCGGCTTCCCGGGTGATGTCGAGGCGCTCGGGGTGCTCGGCGAGCGCCGGATCCCGGTTGGCCGCCGGGAGAGCCAGTACCAGCTGCTCGCCGGCGGGGATGGTGTGCCCGGCGATCTTCACCTCGGCCGTCGTCGTGCGGGGCACCCCGGAGTGGACGATCGACAGCCAGCGCAGCAATTCCTCCACCGCGGGCTCGACCGCGGCCGGGTCGTCGCGCATGATCGCCAGCTGGTCGGGGTGGCGCAGCAGAGCGAGAGTGCCGAGGCCGAGCATGTTCGATGTCGTCTCGTGGCCGGCCACCAGCAGCAGCGACGCGATGCCGATCAGCTCGGCGGTGCTCAGGTCGTCCCCGTGCTTGCGCACCAGCATGCCGAGCATGTCGTCGCCCGGCTCCGCCTGGGCCTGCGCGACGAGCCCGGCCATGTACTCGCGGCTTTCCCGTTGCACCTTCATCCGCTGCTCCACCGGCAGGGACGCATCGAGCGAGCGGCCGGTGCGGTGCTGGAACTCCGCTCGGTCGGAGTAGGGCACACCGAGCAGCTCGCAGATGACCAGAGACGGCACCGGCAGCGCGAAGGTCGACACGAGGTCGCCCGGTTTGCCCACGTGTTCGAGGTCGTCCAAGGCCGCATCGACGATCTCGACGATCCGCGGCTCCAGCCGCCGCATTCGCTTGACGGTGAACTCCGAGGTCAGCATCTTGCGCAGCCTGGTGTGGTCGGGAGGATCGAAGGCGAGCATCTGCCCGGCTCGCAGCTCCTCCAGCTCTTCGTCACTGACGTCGGACACGCCGGGCGGGCGGACCTGCCGTGTGGCCGCGTTGCTGAACCGCGTCGAGTCCGCCAGCACCTCACGGACGTCGTCGTACCGGGTCACGAGGTACGCGGACGTGCCGAACGGGGTCATGACGCGGGTAAGGCCGTCCCCCTCCCGAACCTCGGCGAGCTCCTCAATCGGATCGAACCGGTGTCGCCGCATGTGCAAGGGCAACTCAGGCGCTTCGGTCATTTTCCACCCGTCTTGTCGTCGACCACATCGGATGGTGACGACGATACCACCGAAACGATAGGCGCCTATCGGTTAGCGTTCGGCCAGAGTCGCACATCTGCGAGCAGTGCCCAGTGCGCGCCTTGGCAGCCGTAGGGCATGCCGACGCTGCCGGGGTTGATGATCTAGCGCCCGTGCGCGAGACGTTGGAAGGGCATATGCGTGGGTCCGCGAACGACGGTCGTGTCTGGTCGGGCAGACCAGCGAGTACCTCGGCCCAGCGGTCCAGGCGCGTGTCGACGAGGACGACTTCGTTGTCGTCACGGGGTGTTCCGTGACAGAACACGGCATCGCCGAATCCGTCGAGAGCCATGGTCACCGGGTGCGGTAGCCGGGCGAGCCAGTCGATGTGGTCGTGGCTGAGCTGCGTCGCCGCCCATGGGGCGATGGGGTCGGGGATGCCGTGGTGCCGCCGCGCGCGAGGGTGACCAGTTCCCGGTCGGCGTTGCCGCGTACCCAGGTGACGCGATCGCCGAGGTCGAGTAGCCGGTCGAGCACCGCCGCCGGTTGTGGCCGGCCGCGATGTCGCCGGTGAGCACGATTCGCTCGGCACCGGCCACGTCGGGATCGTTCAACACAGTCTCCAGGGCCGGGAGAACGCCATGGATGTCGGACAACACCGACACTGATGCAACCATGGGACAGATCGTGTCCGGCCGCACGGTCCGTCGGCAACCCATCCAGCTCTCAGCGAACCCCGATGCCGAACGCCCGCACATGCCGCTGATCGTGCGATCACCCTCCTTTCGGCGAGTCCTCGCAGGCGCTTTCGCCCTATTTTGCCAAGCGGGGAAAGAGTTTCTCGGCGGCGGAGCGGTGTACCTCGCCCAGCCGCTCCGCGCCGGGGCCGTCGTAGGTGGCCAGGCAGTGGTCGAAGCGGGCGCGCCATTCCGGGTGTGCGTAGGGGAAATCGCTGCCGTAGAGGACGTGGCCCGGCTCCGCGAACGCCAGAAGTGACGGCAGCGAGGTGGGTGTCGCGGACAAGGCCGTGTCGAAGTAGAACTTGCGCAGGCCCGCTTGGATACTCTCCGGCGTGGTGCCGGGGTTGAACATCGCGGCGGCGCTGAATCGGCTCGCGGCGTAGGGCAGGAAACCGCCGGCGTGCGAAAGGATCACGCGCAGGTCCGGATGCCGGTCGAACACCCCGTGCGCGACGAGGTCCACGGCGGTGCGCGTGGTGTCGAACGGGAAGTCCAGCAGTGCAGTGGGCATTCCCGGCAACTGCTGGATCGGCGGTGCGGTGGGATGCACGAAAACCACGGCCGAGCGCGCGGCGAGCTCTGTCCACAGTGGCTCGTACGCGGGATCGCCGAGGTAACGCCCGTGCGCGTTCGACAACAGGAGCACACCGTCGGCGTGAAGCTCGTCGAGTGCCCGCACGGCTTCGGCGACCGCGCCGTCGAAGTCCGGCAGCGGCAGCACGGCGAAATGCCCGAAGCGGTCCGGTTGTTCCTTGACCAGCTCGGCCTGGTAGTCGTTCAGCTCGCGGGAGAGTTCGCGGGCCGCGGCGTCGTCACCGAAGTGGACGCCCGGTGCGCTGATCGACAGTATGCCCGTTTCGATTCCCGCCTCGTCCATCATCGCGATCGCCCCCCGGGGATCCCACTCCGGCATCAGCCAGCCACCAACGGTTCGCGAACCCTGCCGCGCCGCCGTCCCGCCGCTCGCATCCCACGGATTCCACTGCGCCGTCCCGCCAGCCACAGCCTGCGAATCCCCTGTCGCCCGATCTCCCGCCGCCGCCAGCGCCTCGAAGTAGCGGGGCGGAAGCAGGTGCTGGTGAACATCGATCTTGCCTGGCATGTCGCCAACCTCCGACTGTCCTCATCAATGCGATTCGTTGTGTCCAAAATAGTTAGCTTGCTAGTTACTACTATGCTAGAGTACTGCTCGTGGAAAAGATCGGCAACTCGCCGCCCAGCTTCGCCGAGGCCAAGGAAATCATTCAGGCCGCCGAGCACCTGTTCTTCGTCGCGCGCAAGGCGCGATCGGCGGGTGCGGACAGGGACGCGGGACTGACGTTGCCACAGCTGACGCTGCTGGAGCCGCTCATCGACGAGGCCGAGCAACCGGTTGGCAGGCTCGCGACGGCCGCAGACGTCACCATCCCCACCGCGACGCGCATGCTCAAGCAGCTCGAGGCCGCCGGAGTCGTGGTGCGCGAACGTTCGCTGGAGGACGAGCGCAAGGTGCTGGTGAGCCTCACCCGCGACGGCCGCACACGCCTGCGCCGGATGCTGGCCCAGCGCCGCGCCCGGCAAACTCGCGCGCTTGCCGCCTTCAGCCCACGCGAACGGAAACAGCTGGTCTCCTTTCTGCGCAGGCTTTCCGCTGTCGTCGAAGAGATCAACCGATCCGGCACCATTGAGACACAACGTCTCGTAGAATGAATGACGTGAGCTACTCCGACGATCCGCGGGCGGCACGCAGCCGCGAGGCGATGCAGCGTCACACGTCCAATGACGTCATGATGTGTTTGATGCGGGTGTAGTCCTCGAAGCCGTACGCGGATAGATCCTTGCCGTAGCCGGACTGCTTGAAGCCGCCGTGGGGCATCTCGGCGACCAGCGGAATGTGGGTGTTGATCCACACAGCCGAAGTCCAGTTTCTTGGACATGCGCATCGCGCGGGCGTGGTCCTTGGTCCACACCGACGAGGCCAGGGCGTAGTCGACGTCGTTGGCGTAGTCCAGTGCTTGTGCCTCGTCGCGGAAGGGCTGGACGGTGAGATGACCGGGCCGAACACCTCGTTCTGGATGATTTCGTCGTCCTGCTCGAGGCCGGAAACGACGGTGGGGGCGTAGAAGTAGCCTTTGTCGCCGACGCGGTGGCCGCCTGCTTCGATCTTGGCGTGGGCGGGCAGGCGTTCGATGAAGCCGGAGACTTGCCTGAGCTGGCCGGCGTTGTTGAGCGGTCCGTACAGCACGTCGGGGTCGTCGGGGCGGCCCGTCTTCGTGGCGGTGGCGCCCCTCACCAGCGCCGTGACGAACTCGTCGTGGACCGATTCCTGGACGAGGACGCGGGTCGCGGCCGTGCAGTCCTGACCGGCGTTGAAGAACCCGCCATCGAGATGCCCTCGACGGCCTGGGCGAGGTCGGCGTCGGCGAAGACGACGACCGGCGCCTTGCCGCCCAGCTCAAGGTGGACGCGGTTGACGTCCCTGGCCGCGGATTCGGCGACCTGCCTGCCGGCTCGTACGGAGCCGGTGATCGAGGCCATCGCCGGAGTGGGGTGTTCGACCATCAGGCGGCCGGTGTCGCGGTCACCGCAGACGACGTTGAAAACGCCCTTGGGCAGGATCGACCCGGCGATCTCGGCCATCAGCAGGGTGGAGGCCGGGGTGGTGTCCGACGGCTTCAAGACCACGGTGTTCCCCGCGGCCAGCGCCGGGGCGAACTTCCAGACCGCCATCAGCATCGGGTAGTTCCACGGTGCGACCTGCGCGCAGACCCCGACGGGCTCACGCCGGACGATGGAGGTCATGCTCGCCATGTACTCACCGGCCGAGCGGCCCTCCAGCAGGCGCGCGGCGCCGGCGAAGAAGCCGGCTGCGGTCAGCAGTGCCTCGTACCGGTCAGCGGGCAGGTAGGACAGCAACTGCTCGATCCGGGTCGCCAAGTCGGCGGGGGCGTGGTGGGCTGGTGGTGCGGGGCGATCGGGTGGTCGAGAGGCCGGCGGCGCCGTGGCGACGCCGGCGGTTGATCCACTTGGATGCGCATTGGCGGGAGATGTCCATCTCGGCGGCGACGTGGGCGATCGGGCGGCTCTGGCAGCGCACGACAAACCGGCGGCGGCTCTCGATGAGTTCCGGTCGGCCGATCGGTCCAGGCGTCAGCGGCCGCCGTGGGGGCTCCTCGCCACCGACATGGATATTTAGTCGACGAGGTCTCGCGACTACACGACAGGATGACCAGCCGGGTTTCGGCGTCGATCGCGACCTGCACGTTGGTCGAGTACCGGTAGTTCTTCGACGGGGTCGCCAGCCGATGATCCCGGGTCGGAACCAGGGTGCCGTCCACGATCGCGACCGCATCCACCCGGCGTTTCCGGACCGGGGCCAGCGCCCGCAGCGGACCGATCGTGTCGATACCCCGATGCGCCGCCGAATGCGACACCCCGAACAACGGCCCGATCTGTCGCATCGTCAGATTCGTCCGCCAGTACGTCGCGACCAGCAACACCCGGTCTGCCAGCGGCAACGCCCACTGCCGGCCCGGCCGGCCGTCCGCGATCTCGTCCCCCGCCTCGCTTCGCGACCAGCCGCACCAGCTTGCGGAACTGGCCCGGCTCCAGCCCGGTGAACAGGGCAATCCACTCCGGCCGCGACGCTGTGATCACCTGCACCACACCAACATGATCGACTACCGGCCCCGCCAGTCCGGCACCGGGTTACGAGACATCCCTTAGGAGCGGACCGATCTGGTCGCGCTCGTAGGTCTCACGGTCCATCAAGTGCATCTGCTCCGCGGGAACAGCAGGCTGCCGACCTCAGGGCCTTCGGGATCGGCGTTCCTCAGTTCGACCGGGCGGAAGCCATAATCGTGGTCATTACATTTCCAGCTCGGCATCACGGACTTTGACTTAATTCTAGTTACCAGTCGGATTTGCCATTTAGCTCATCGAGATTTAATGGCACATTTGATTCAAGTACAAGATATGCCAGCCTTTCATCTTTTCGCGATGCACGCCGAAGTTTTCGCCAGTCGTCCCGGCGCACGTGCAGTACATGTCTCTTGACACTGAATCCAATGGGAACTAGCGCCTCCTCGCCAACATCTTCTTTGAACTCAGTCTGAGCAACAAGCAAGTCACAGATGACCTCACCGTCAGCTAACTCCATTCCACTTCGAAGCCAGAAGAAAGCTGACTCGTTGATATCACCAGCGGCGTCGTCCATCCAGGCGCGGCCATCGTATCCACGATCAATAGCTGCTTTACGCAGAGTCACCACCTCATCAAGAGTCAGCGTTCGTAACGCTACCCAATGACAGACAGACCCATCCGAAGAACGCCGCAACCACCACCGAGGAGACATCGGCCGACTACTGAGCCCGCCAGTAGTCGCAGCTTTGAGACGCCCCCGAGCGCGCCGAACCACTGCACGCTTCCCCAGGGAGAGCGGATGCCAACGCTCCCACCGTAGGGGTTGCCGATAAAGAAGATTCAACCAAACACGCACTACGCTCACCGTACACCACCCTCCTCCGATGACATATTACTAGACCCACCCACCTTCCCCCAACTAGCCGCCCCACCGTCCCCAGACCGGTATATCCTCACCAAAACCGATCCGCCCCTGCCCCGCGCGATTCAGAAGTTCATTGACCCTCTGATTACCCTGGATAATCGTCATGGTGCCATCGGCATTGCGATTGACTCTGATAAGTTCGTCTGCATTAGGGTCTTTGGCTATCTTGAGCAACGTCTCATCGGATGCTCGTGAGACATTGCTTCCAGGACGGGGCACCACGTCGCCATGTTTCAAGATGCCCGCATCTCGCAGTTCATTCAACCGACCGAGGTTGAGCACGCGGCCTGTTCGCGGGTTCTTCCGGCGGGGCGGCGTGCCCCGCCCGTGGTGTGGTGCCGGGTCACGGCGCGCGGTGTCCCTGGTAGCCGAGCGCGGCTCCGGCGAAGCTTTCGGCTTCGGCGCACGGATCGTCGTAGGCCGCGAGCGTGGCGTCCCGGGCGTCGATGACGATGTCGAGGATCGTGCTGTCGGTCACGCCGACGACGATGCGGCAGTGCCCGGCGACGTGCTCCAGGTGCACGGCTGGGTAGCTGTGCACCGCTGTCGGTTCGAACACCGGGAAACCGGACTTGCGGTCGTAGACCCTTTCGAGGCCGCCCGCGCCGATCGAGGCGCGGTAGGTCATGGCCGTGGTGTCGGACGGGGTCCAGGAGCACGTGAGACCGTCCGCGCCGGCCGAGACCGTGCCGGGCCGGGTGATGAAGAACCGGACGAGCTGAGGTGCCGGCAGCAGGTCGCAGGGGTGCGCCGCGTACGCGGCGAGGTCCAGCGGGTCACCGGGAATCGGCGGAGACAGTCGTGCCGGCGGTGAGGGCGTCGAGCAGCCGGCCAGCAGCGCGAGCAGGCCCAGGAGCGCCACGCGCCGAGCTGTCACGCACCGCACGTGCCAGGCGTGGCCCTCGGCGGCGATGAAGCCCGCACCCGCCTCGGGTATCGCGTCCGAGCGGTATCGGCCGAGCGTGGCCGCGGGCCCGCCGCGGGTCACGAACGCCGTCGCAAACACAGCGCGAATGTCGTGGCCAGGACACGACCGGTCCACCTCCGGTTCCGGCATAAGTTCGACGCTAGCCACCATCGGCTGACAAGACGCTGAGAACGCAGCACGGCCCTTGATCTCCCGCGACGGGGTGCCAACCGAACTCCCTGACGAAACAACTCGAGCAAGCCAGGGGCGCGCGCCCTCAGCCTCTGCGAACCGCGCCGTAGGGCTGATCGACCGATGCCGGCGGAGCTAGACGAACGTCTGCCCGGCGTAGTCGTCGAGAGCGCGCGTCGCGTGCCCGGCGAGCTGCCCGACGTGGTCTGTTGTCCAGCGAAGACGTCCGCTCGAGACAGGACGAACAGGCGAGATTCGCGCAGCAGAATGCACCCGGCGGTGACTTCAGGACGTCACCGTGGGCGTCGAAGATGGACTTCTCGTTGGTGTCGTTGGCCAGACGGCGCATTCCGGGGCCCGCGTCACAGCCTCCACCCGACTAGCGAGTGGTGGGAGAACCCTGGCTGCACAGCGACAGACAACCGTGCAGCCAGGGAGCCGAGACCGGTGTCAGCCGATGCCGAGGACGGATTTGGCGGTGGTCCAGTCGGTGAGCATGGCGTGCTGAGCAGCGGTGAGAGTGGCCTGGCCGTTGCAGACCGCCTTCTTCACGGCGTTCTCGACCGAGTCCTTGCTGTAGGCGTTCTCCGTGCCGGAGTGGGGTTCGGGCCACAGGTTGCGCGGGTCTTTCGGTGCGCCGCCGAGTTCGAGCGGCAGGAAGTGGTCTTCCTCGTAGTCGGACATGTTCGTGTCGGAGTAGCCGTAGTCGATGATGCCCTGCTTCTTCAGCGCGTTGGTGTAGCTGGTCGAGGGCCGTACCGTCGCGGTCCACCCGGACACGCAGATCGTCGAAGTGATCGTGAATTGGGTGACGTCCGGGTTGGTCGCCCCCGGGGTGCAGGACGGGTCCGGCAGCGGCAGGTAGATCTGCGAACACGACGCTGTGGCCGCGGCCAGCGTGCCGTGCGAAGTGGCCGACGCTACAGGTGCGGAGGTCACGACGGCGGCGAGCACGATGACGGGGAAGACCAGCCGCAGGATGGTGACGGACTTCTTCACGATGCACTCCCAGAGAGTCAGAACACAGGCATCGGAAGGGTGCCGCGCCAGGAGACCTGCGGCCACCGACTATCGCATGGATTAGTGAGATATTAACCGATAGCTAACCCGATTAGTGCAGGCGGAATAAAACGTACAACACAGACTGTGTATCTCCTGAAAGCGGACCAGTGAACAACAACCGCCTGTCGCGGGCAGAGTCCCTCAACGCTTACAGCACTTCCCCGGCCGAGCTAACATCACTGCGCAGCGGACGATCCCGACACGGCTGCCCCGATAGCTGCGATTTGCCGGGGCTCACACGTCTACCGACACGCTCTCAGCATCCTCACAGCGGTTTTCCTGAAGTGTCGGCAGAGCCCGTCCGGCGTGGACGAGCAGATCGCTGTCATGTCAGGAGCTGATGGAGTGCTGTTCGCCAGGACCGGCTGCCCGATCTACAGCGGGGCAGCGAGGCGGTCGGCGGACCGGTCCCGCCGGCATGCGGCGGCGAGCTGATCGGCGCTGCCTCATGTCACGCACCCGGGTGTACCGCAACGGACTGCTCGAAGCCGAAGGGTTCCCCGTCGCCGACGTCTCGGACCACCTCGCCGACCCCGCGGCGACGGTCTGGCTGGACTTCTGCGCGCCGACGGCGGACGACCTCGCTGCGATCAGCGAGGAACTCGGCCTGCACCCGCTCGCGGTCGAAGACGCGGTGCACGAGCACCAGCGCGCCAAGCTCGACCGGTACGACTCCCACGCCTTCCTGACCGCGTATTCCGCCGTGCTGGACGAGGAAACCGGAACACTGGTCGTCTCCGAACTGGCCGCGTTCATCACCGGCCAGGCCCTGGTCACCGTGCGCAAGGACGAGAACTTCGCGATCGACGAGGTGACCGCGCGCTGGGATTCGGCCGGGGAGCTGGCCAAGAACGGCGTCGGGTTCCTCGTGCACGGCCTGCTCGACTACATTGTCGACGGCCACTTCGAGGTCGTGCAGTCCCTCGATGGGCAGATCGAGCAACTCGAGGACCTCGTGTTCGACGAGCGCCCGCAGTACGCCGACATGCAACGACGATCGTTCGCACTCCGCAAGAGCCTGGTGCAAGTGCGGCGGGCCGTGCTGCCGATGCGGGAGGTCGTCAACTCGATCATGCGCCGCGACCTGCACATCGCCGACGGCGAGATGCAACCCTACTTCCAGGACGTCTACGACCACGTGCTGCGCGCCTCCGAGTGGACGGAGTCGTTGCGCGACCTGGTCACCACAATCCGCGAAACGCAGCTCAACATCCAGGGCAACCGCCTCAACACGATCATGAAGAAGGTCACCAGCTGGGCGGCGATCATCGCCATCCCCACGGCCGTCACCGGGTTCTACGGCCAGAACGTCCCCTACCCCGGGTTCCAGTCCGTCGCCGGCTTCTGGACGTCCACCCTGGTGATCATCGTGCTGTCCGCCGGGCTGTACGCCTCCTTCAAGAAACGGGACTGGTTGTGAACGATCCCTTGACCAGACGCCGCGTGCTCGGCTTGACGCTGAGCGCCGCGGCCCTGACAGCGTGCTCGGCACCCGGGCAAAACCCGGGGCCCGCGGCCTCAGCGAGCGCCGCCCCGCCGACCACCCCGCCGTCGGCCGGCACGCCGACGTCCCCGAGCGGGCCGCCGCCTTCGCCGGGCCCCTTGGGGCCGGCCACCGAGCTCAGCCGCTCCACGGCCGGGCGCCCGCAGGTTGCGCTGACCTTCCACGGTGCGGGTGATCTCCAGGTCACCCGCCAGGTCCTCGACATCGTGCATCAACACGGCGCGCGGATCACCGTGCTGGCGGTCGGGACCTGGCTCGCCGCGCACCCGGACGCCGCGCGCATGGTGCGCGACGGCGGTCACGAACTGGGAAACCACACCTGGAGCCACCCGGCGCTGTCGGGGTACACGGCGGAGCCGATGTACGCGGAAATCCAGCGCTGCCGAGACAAGCTCGTCGAACTGACCGGATCACCCGGAGGCTTCTTCCGCCAGTCCCAGGGACAGCACGCCACCGAACAGGAACTCGTCGAAGCCGGCAAAGCCGGTTACGCGAAAGTGCTGTCCTATGACGTGGATTCCCTGGACTGGAAGGATCCCGGGCCGACCGCCATCCGCTCCGCGGTCGCGAAGGCCCGCGCCGGAAGCGTGGTGAGCATGCACCTGGGACACCCCGGGACGGTCGCCGTCCTCCCCAGCATCCTGACCGACCTCGCCGGCCGCGGACTCACCCCGGTCACCGCGTCCGAACTACTGGCGTGACGATGCGACTTCGGCTCACCACCGCGGTTCTCGCCGCCCTCCTCGCCGCCGGCTGCTCATCGGGGAACCCGCCGAATCCCGGCGACACGATGCCGGGCATGCCCGGTATGAGCGGGCCGGACGCCTCGGCGACCGGGTTACCACACCTGCCGACCCCACCGCCGCCGGCGCTAAATCCACTGCCCGGCATGCCCGCCGTCACCGATCCACACGACGTGGACGCCGCCGCCGGCCCCGGCATGCTCTCGGCCGCGGTCGCCGCGGACAAGCCGCTGGTCTACGTGCCGCACAGCGGCTCCGGTGACGTCTGGGTGATCGACCCCGCCACGTACCAGGTGATCGCCAAATACCCGGCGGGCAAGGAACTTCAGCACGTCGTGCCGTCGTGGGACATGCGCACCCTGTACGCCACCGACGACCGCGGCGACCACGTCCTGCCGTTCGACCCGCGCACCGGGCAACCGGGCAAGGCGATCCCCGTCGTGGATCCGTACAACATGTACTTCACCCCGGACGGCAAGTACGCGATCTCGGTCGCGGAACGGCTACGCAAGCTGGTCTGGTACGACCCGCACACGTGGCAGGTCCACGACGAAACCGCCGCACCCGACTGCGGGGGCATCGACCACGCCGACTTCTCCCCCGATGGCCGCACGGCCGTCTTCACCTGCGAGTTCGCCGGCCGGGTCGCCGTCGTCGACGTGGCCTCCCACCGGCTGCTGCGCATGGTCGACATGCCCCACCGCAACACCCGTATGGGCCCGCAGGACATCAAGCTCGCACCGGACGGCTCGGTCTTCTACATCGCCGATTCCGACGCGAACGGCCTCTGGGTGCTCGACGGCGCCGCGACGCATGTGCTCCGCTTCATCCCCACCGGCCGCGGCGCCCACGGCCTGTACTTGTCCCGAGACGCCAAGCAGCTCTACGTCACCAATCGCCACGAAGGCAGTATCAGCGTGCTCGACGCCTACACCGGTGCCCCGGTCACGGTGTGGCACCTGCCCGGCGGCGGCAGCCCGGACATGGGCAACGGCACCGCGGACGGCACCCAGCTGTGGCTTTCCGGACGCTACGACAGAACGGTCTACGTACTGTCCACAAAAGATGGTTCGCTGATCCGGAAGATCCCGGTCGGCGACCAGCCGCACGGGCTGTGCGTCTGGCCGCAGCCCGGCCGCTACTCCCTGGGCCACACCGGCATCACCCGCTGACCGAGGGTGGCATCCACGCCGATCCGGACCGCGCCCAGGTACGCCAGGCAGTCCCGGCCAAGGAAGCCGTGCTGTTGGTTCATGGGTGGATCGACGCGATGACCTTAGCGAGCAGGCCACCCGCCACACCTCCTAGCGCGCCGAGGAACAGCGTGGCGAGCGCCACGGTCACCCCGATTCCCAGCCAACCCAGCGCCCCCTGCCACGTACCGTCGATCAGGGTGTAGAGCACCGTCGCCAGAAACACCACGACGTGGCCGGTCAGCGCGGTCACGGCGCCGGTCGTCACGGCCGACGCGACACCGCCACGTCGTGCCGCCAGGAACCCGGCCCCGATGTAGTAAGGGAAGAACAGCACGACAACGATCATCGGGGCCGGCGCGTCCCAGTGCCGCATCGGAAACGCCGACACCGACATCAGGAACCCGCACAGCAGGCCGTACGGGTGGATCGCGCGAGACCAATCACCCGGCAGGGAGTCCATATCCGGCAAGTCGCGGGCGCGCATTGGTGCGTTACTTCCACCGGGCCGCCAACGTGGTTTCGGTGCCTGACGGCGTCGCCGACGGTCTGTCGTACCGCGGTACCACTCGCCGCGCCGGATTGCCTCCCGTGGTACCACGTCGCGGCCCGAATCCCCTCCTACCGTTGAGGAAGTACGGCCCGGGGCAACCGGTCCGCGGATCCAGGGGATGAACGATGATCGAGGCACACCAGCTGACCAAACGGTACGGGGACAAGACGGCGGTCGACCACCTCGACTTCACCGTCCGACCGGGCACCGTCACCGGGTTCCTGGGGCCCAACGGGGCGGGCAAATCCACCACGATGCGGATGATCGTCGGACTGGACGCGCCGACCAGCGGTTCGGTCAAGGTCAACGGCCGCCGCTACGCCGAGCACACCTCGCCGCTGCAGGAGGTCGGGGTCCTGCTCGAAGCGAAATCCGTCCACAGTGGACGTTCGGCGTTCGACCACCTGCTCGCCCAGGCCCAAACCCACGGCATCCCGCGACGGCGGGTCGACGACGTGATCGAGATGACCGGGCTGCAGTCCGTAGCGAAGAAGCGCGCGGGGAGCTTCTCCCTCGGCATGGGCCAGCGGCTCGGAATCGCCGCGGCCCTGCTCGGCGACCCGGCCACGATCATGCTCGACGAACCGGTCAACGGCCTGGACCCCGAGGGCGTCCTCTGGATCCGCAACCTGCTCAGCGGGCTCGCGGCCGACGGCCGCACCGTGTTCGTCTCCTCGCACCTGATGAGCGAGATGGCGCTGGTCGCGGAGCACCTCATCGTCGTCGGCAGGGGCCGCCTGCTCGCCGACACCACCGTGCACGACCTCGTCCGCGACGCCGGCGGCGACACCGTCCAGGTGGCCACCGCGGACCCGGCGCGCCTGCGCGAGGTCCTGGCCGGTCCCGGCGTCGAGATCGCCGGCCGCACCGGTTCCGAGGAGCTGCAGGTGAAGGGCCTCTCCGCGCGTGCGATTGGCACCACGGCCGCCGAGCACGGCATCACGCTGTTCGAGCTGTCCGCGCGGACCGTCTCACTCGAGGAGGCCTTCATGGACCTGACCCGCGACGCCGTCGAGTACCACGGTGTCACCACCGGCATCGACGCGCTCGGGAGGGCGGCATGACCACCTTGCCCCCGGAAGCCCCCACCCGCACCGTCCGCCCGGTCTACCGGGTCACCGGGCGCCACGTCCTGCGCTCGGAGTGGACCAAGCTCTGGTCCCTGCGCTCCACCTGGATCAACCTGGGCCTCGGCCTGGTGTTTCTGGTCGCGTTCGGGCTGATCTCCGCCGCGCGGTACAAGTCGAACATCGGCTCCGGCCAGCCCCTGGACCCAGACTTCGCCGACGCCACCGCGCTGAGCCTGTCGCTCTTCGGAACGAACTTCGCGCAGCTGGCGCTGAGTGTGCTCGGCGTGCTCGTGACCGCCGGCGAGTACTCCACCGGCATGATCCGCTCGACGCTGACCGGGGTCCCGCGCCGGCTGCCGGTGCTGTGGTCCAAGTCGGCCGTGTTCGGCGTCGTCGCGCTGCTCGTCGGCACGATCGGCGCGTTCCTCGCCTTCGTCTTCGGCAACGCCATCGTGGCCGGGACGCCCGCGGCGATGTCGCTGTCGGACGCGGGCGTGGTGCGCAGCCTGCTGGGCACCGGGCTCTACCTGGGTCTGGTCGGCGTGATCGGAGTGGCGCTCGGCGCGCTCCTGCGCTCGGTCGCCGGTGGCATCTCGGTCCTCGTCGCCGCGCTGATGCTGATCCCGGGCCTGATCTCGCTGCTGCCGAAGTCGTGGCAGGGCGACATCAGCCCGTACCTGCCCAGCAACGCGGGGCAGGCGATGTTCGCGCTGACCCACGACGCCACCACGCTGGCGCCGACGGCCGGGATGCTGGTCTTCGTCGGCTGGACGGTCCTCGCGCTGGGCGGCGCCGCCTACCGGCTGGCGCGGTCCGACGCCTGACGCCTCACCGCCGGTGCGGCCTTGGTGCCGCGCCGGCAGTTTTCCGCGACGATGAGCAGGTGAGACCCGTGCACGACAACCAAGCCGCGACGCCGTCGTGGACCGGATCCCCGCTGGTCGCCCGGTTGACGGGGTACGGCCAGCGGCTGCGGCAGTGGGACCGGCGCCACCCGTGGGTCCTGGACCTGGCGGTGATCGCCGCGCTGTTCCTGCTGTTCTGCGTTCCGGACCTCGTCCCGGACGGCGACGACGGGCACGGTCCCGAGGAGCTGCTGCTCACGTTCACCCACCTGCCGGTGGCCGGCACGCTGGCGCTGCAGGCCGGGTTGCTGCTGCCATTGTTCTGGCGGCGCCGGGCCCCCTCGGTCGCGCTGGCCCTGACCGCGGCGGCGTTCGTCGTCCAGTGGTCGCTCGACGTCTTCCTGCGCGCCGACGTCGCCCTGCTCGTCGCGCTCTACAGCGTCACCCTGCACGCCCGGCTGCGACACCTGCCCTGGGCGGGTGCCGGGGTGGTCACGCTCCTGCTCCCCGTGGCGGCCCGGGTCTCGCGCGCGGTGTCGTTCTGGGAGGCCTTATTCTTCCTGCTCACCGCCGTCACCGCGGCCGTCGCGCTCGGGCTGGCCGTCCGGATCCGCCGGGCCCAGCTGGCGAGCCTGCGCGACCGCGCGCGGCAGCTGGAGATCGAGCGGGACCAGCGCAGCAAGCTGGCCGCCGTCACCGAACGCACCCGGATGGCCCGCGAGATGCACGACATCATCGGCCACAACCTGTCGGTCATCATCACGCTGGCCGACGGCGGCGCCTACGCGGCCGACCTCACCCCCGAGCGCAGCAAGCAAGCACTCGAGCTGGTCGGCGACACCGGCCGCCAAGCCCTGGGTGAACTGCGACGCATGCTGGGTGTCCTGAGGGAGAAAGCCGACGCCCCGGAGCTGACCCCGCAACCGGGAATCGGCGACGTCGAGGCGTTGTGCACGCGGATCCGCGCCGCCGGACCGGAGATCCTCCTCCGGTCCGCCGGTGAGCTGGACGCCCTCGATCGCGGGGTGCAGCTGATGACCTACCGGATCGTCCAGGAGGCGCTCACCAACACGCTCAAGCACGCCGGTCCGCGTACCCGGGTCGACGTCCTGATCGCCGTCGAGGGTCCGGCGCTGCGCATCCGCGTCCAGGACACCGGTCCGCCCGAGGCTGTCACGCCGCTCGATCCACCCGCCGAGGAGGGGCACGGGATCGCCGGGATGCGGGAACGCGCGGCCCTGTACGGCGGCACGGTCTCCGTCGGCCCCACCGCCGGCGGTGGGTGGGCCGTGCAGGCGGTTCTGGACCTCACCCCGATCCCCGTCTCGCCCGGCGGTGCGCTGTGACGACCGTGCTCATCGTCGACGACCAGCCCCTGCAACGGTTCGGCTTCCGGATGTTGCTCGACGCGACGCCGGACACCGACGTCGTCGGCGAAGCCGCGCACGGTGCCGAAGCCGTGCGCCGGACCGCGGAACTGCGGCCCGACGTCGTCCTCATGGACATCCGCATGCCCGGTATGGACGGCATCGAAGCCACCCGGCAGATCCTCGCCACCGGCGGCCGGTCCCGCGTCCTCGTTCTGACCACGTTCGACCTGGACGAGTACGCCTACGCCGCGTTGCGCGCCGGAGCGAGCGGTTTCCTCCTCAAGGACGCCCATCCCGAAGAGCTGCTCGCCGGGATCAGGGCGGTCGCGGGCGGCGACGCCGTCATCGCCCCGGCGCTGACCCGGCGGCTCCTCGACACCTACGCCCAGCGGCTCCCGGTCGACCCGACCAGTCTGCGGATCCAGACCGATCCGCGCTGGCAATCCCTGACCGACCGCGAGCAAGAAATCCTCGTGGCCATCGGCAACGGCTGGACCAATAGCGAGATCGCCGAACGCCTGGTGCTGTCGGAATCCACGGTCAAGACCCACGTCGGCCGGGTGCTGGCGAAAGTGGGAGCTCGGGACCGTGTCCAGGCGGTGATCTTCGCCTATGACCTCGGCCTGACCCGGCCGAGCCCACCTAGTTGACCGGCGGGTTTCATGCTTCACGCGCTCGTCGAGGCCGCCCAGACGATCCGACGGATCAGGAGGTATAGACGGACGCAAGCTAGCGGATTCCGTGTGTCCGCACGTCAACTCCAGGTATGCGTTCCTCGGCAGGCGCTGGGCGAGGATCGCGGTGCGCAACTGTGGCAACGAGACACCGGGAGCGGCCAGGATCGGCGGCACCGGCCCGCCGTCCGCCGCAGCAACCGCCGTGCGCCAGGCTCGCGGTCGAGATTCGGGCGCGGGCACGACCCCGAACGTTGCCTCGACGGCGTTCCGCACGGCCTGCAGGTCGATGCCGATCGTGGCGAGCGCGTCGAAGTCCAGGCCGTCGAACACGCTGCGTGGCCCATTCAGCAGGCATTCGGTCTGCGCCGCGCCACCGCCGACCGTTCACGCCGTCGATCAGGTCGCAGACTGCCCGGTCGGCTCGGTCCGAGCAGTAGACCTCAATGTTCGCCTTCGTGACGGCGTACATAGGACCCGGCGCCTGCCACTCCGACGACGCACCAGTCGCCGACGCGGTAGCCGCAGTTGCCGACGGCCAGCACGGCAGAGTTCAGCGCTTACTCCGGCTGCCTCGAAGCCGGCGCCACCCCAAACCGCCGACGGCGACCAGCACACCGGCGACGATCGGCCATAGCGTCCGGAGTGGCTGCGCATGGATCAGGCCGATACCCGTAAACGAAATAACGAGAAAAACAACAAAAGCGACAACGAAGTACTTCCCGTTCCACGCAGTCGATTCGCCTTCAGCCATACCTACCTACCTGTCGAATGGGAGCCGGAGAGCTCGAGGCACCTGTCTCCAGGCGGCCCCGAGCCCTCCAGCGGATACTTGTCACAGTTCAGGTGCCCGACCTAGTTCCAAATCGTGGCGATGGCACCAGCGAGACAGCCGCCAATGAAACCCAGAAACGCTCCCCAAAGGGTACTGAGCCCGGCGATGAACCCACCGCCACCCCAGACCAGACAGCCCCGCTTGGGATGCTGGTTCTCGCCCAGGGCTCGAGTGGCCTCACAACCCTTCATAAGGGCCACATTGCTCCTGGCGAACGGGCTGTTGCAGCCACCCCCGCCGCCACTCGCGCCGCCGCCACCGCCCGCTCTGTGGTACGACCGCTGCACTGGCACGAGCCGCGCTCGGCTGTAGTGACGTGCACGTTGGTAGCTGCGCCGGTAATGGCGGTAGACCGGGCGGTATCGATGGTAGGAGCGGTAGTGACTGCGCCGGCGGGCGCGGTCGCCACTGAGGTCGGTTGCGTTGACCGGGTCCGCGGATACGTAGTCGTAGTCGTTGGCCGAGCCTCCGTCGACCGGGTCGACGCTGAGGAATCGCCCGAGGGCGGGCATGTAGGGGCGGGCACCCATTTCCACGATCGACAGTGCACCGGCGTGCTCAGTGGGTCGCTGGTGCTGGCCGAGCCAGCCGTAGTCCATCTGGCCGGGCTGGTTGTCCGGCAGGTTGTCGGGACTGACGGTGCCGTCCACCAACAGCGGCTCGCCGAAGGGCGTGTAGGTCCGCAGCGGACCTGTTTGGACGCCCGAGGCATCCAGAGTCAGGGCCAGATCTCCCCGGACGGTCGGAGCGTCCCATGTTGCCGGGGTTGCACTGTGGGCGGTGTAGACGGTGCCGCCCGGCAGGCTGACCGTCCGGGTCAGTACTCGCCTCGCGCCGTCCAGCGCGAACGTGGGTGCGTCGCCGGCACCGGTGAACGCGTAAAGCACGTTGGTCTCGGTGTCGCCCTGGCTTGCGCTGCGCTGGGTGATGCGGTCGGTAGCGTCGCGGACGTAGGCGACATCGGCGGGATCAGCGCCTGTGCTGCGCGCCGTCAGGTGACGGTCGGCACTGTCGTAGCCGAGATAGGTGGTCGACCCGCCCGAGGTGAACTCGGTCGTATTGCCGTGAGTGTCGTACTTAAAGCCACTAACAGCAGCGCTGCCGGTGGCGGCGAGCATCCGGCCCGCGGCGTCGTAGCAGTATCCGGTCTCAGCCGTCCCGGCGGAGGTCTGGTCGAGCAGTCGGACCCGGTTGGTGTTCAGTCCCGCGTTGGCCTGGGTGCCGACCGGGCAGGCGGCGGGCGCCGTCGAGGCGAAGTCGTAGGTGTAGTGGTGCCCAGTCACGTAGGCCTCGGTCAGCCGTCCCATCGCGTCGTAGGCATAGTTTTGGCCGCCGGGGCGCGGATCAAGGCCGCCGAGCGACTCGTCGACGACGGTTCCGGACCGGGTGCGGTCGACGTGGGAGACGACGGTGTGGTTGTCGCTGGTTTTCCAGGTGAGCGAAGTGGTCTGGCCGGAATCGTCCCGATCGATCGCGGAGAGGCTCGAGTTGTTGGCGTAGGACACGGTCACCAGCTCGCCGGACGCGTTGTAGCCCGCAGTCGCGAGCACCGTAGCGCCGAGTTTGACCGTTGACGTGCGTCCGGCGTCGTCGTAGGTCGTGGTCGATGTCTGGACTGCGTCGGCGGCGTTGGGCGGGGTCGTTTTCTGCGATGTCTGGCGTCCAGCCAGGTCGTAGCCGGTTTCGGTGGTTGCGCCGCTGACATCGGTGTAGGACACCGGGCGGCCGAGGAGGTCGAGGTGGGTGGTGACGGTGCCGATGTAGTCGGACATAGACGTGGTCAGCGGGTCACCGCCGACGGCGTAGCTGGTTGTCGAGGTCCGCTCGCCGGTGGTCGGGTTGGCGGGAGTCTTGGCCGCGGTGACGCGGCCGCGGGCGTCGTAGGTGGTGCAGATCCAGTCGCCGGACGTCGCCTTCGCGACGACCCGGCCGGACGCGTCGTATACCTGTTCGTCGAGCCGGGCCGGTCCCGCGGCCGGCGTGGCCGAGGTGGTCAGTTTCGCCATTCCACCCTGGTTCACCGCCGGGCTACCGGGGAGGCACGGATTGGCGCGGGTTTCCGTTTCGCCGTAGTAGGAATAGGTCGTGGCTGCCCCGGTGGGCATCGTCTTGGACGTCTTGCGCAGATACCCGCCGCCTGGTGCTTCATAGCCGGTCTTCGCCGTCGCTGTGGCGCTACCGGAGCCGGTGGTCGTACTGGTGGCGAGGGCGTAGCTCGGGTCCAACCCGTCCTGGCCGTACCGTGTGGCAGTGGCTTTGTCGGAGACGCCGTTGGATTCGGATGTGGTGCTGGAGGTGCTGAGTCCGTAGCGCGGGCGCAGCTGCGCGCCGGGAACAAGTTCTTGGGTGCCGCTGGGGGTGGTCCAGTTGAGGTCGAGTTTGGCGTAGCCGCCGTTGTCGTAGTAGTCGATGCGGATCTTCTTGACCTGCCCGGGGGTGTCGCTGTGTACGACGGCTTGGCGCCAGGCGGGGTCGCTGACCTGCCAGTAGTCCATGACGAGCTGGTCGTCGACCCACATGCGGATACCGTCGTCGACGTAGGCCCGCAACGTGTAGTCACCGGAGGCGGGAAACGCGATTTCGCCGTTCAGACGCAGGGAGAAGCCGTCGCTGGAGACGCCGGGGGTGACGTCGTTGCTGTACTCCCATGGGCTCTTGAGCGCGCCGTCGGCGGTGCCGATCCCGGTGGTGTAGGCCTTCGGAGTACCGGTGAAGGTGAGGTTGTCGTAGTAGGCGGCTGAAAGGCCGCTGACGCCTTCGTCGTATCCGGAGTGGGTGTGGGGCACAGTCCCGGAGCAGGCCGTAGTTGGGTTCTGCCCGGTGAAGCACGCCGCGGGGGCGGGGCCGTAGGTGTCGGTGGGGCGGTCTGCATAGTCGTAAACGGTGGTCGACACTCGACCGGCCGCGTCTGTCGAGGTCAGTTCCTGGTCCTTGACGTTCCAGGTGTCGCTGGTGGTCCGCCCGGTCGCGTCGGTGGTCGTCAACGCCCGATCCGCGGCGTCGTAGGTGACTTTGGAGTAGAACCCGGTCGCAGGATTGAGCCCCGCGACATCGACGAACGTCTGGTGATTGCCCGTGTCGTAGCGGTAGGTCCGCCCGGGGCGGGGCTGCCCGATCGCCGCCACGGAGAAGCTGACGTTCGACGCCTTCGGCTTCGCAGCGGCGTCGTAGGTGATCGTCGTGGTCAGGTCACCTTCGCTGGCCTTGCGGCTGGCCGGATCGGCGGCGATCCAGTCGTTGGCGAGACTGTTCCGGGTGCCGGCGAGCAAACCTTGGGCATTGTAGCCGTAGTCGGTGATCTCCGAGCCCGGGTCTTCGATGCGGCCGAGGCTTAGCGTTCCGGTGCCGGTGTACCAGAGTCGGGTCTCGGTCCCGTCCCAGTAAGTGATGCGGCACAGCATCTGCGACGGCGGCAAGGCCGCGGCGCCGGGTGGCGGCGTGACGCCGCCGTAGCAGTCGTCACCAGGACGGTTGTAGTGCAGGACGTGGGAACGCTGCGAGACCGGGTCCTTGATCTCCCGCAACCGCGATAGCGTCCCGTCGTAGAGGTACTGCAGAGTGGCGGGCTTGCGGCTGTCCAGCACGCTGGTCTGGGTTTCGAGCTTGCCGTCGGAACGGAACACATAGACGGCGCCGCCCTCGTTCAGCGTGACCTTCCCGGCGGTGTCGAGTGCGATCGTGCCGTCTTCGTTGTCGGGTGCGGTGTAGCCGCCGGTGCTCTTCTTGGTCCAGGTGTGCTTCGCGCCCGTAGCATCCGTCAGCACGATGTTCTGATCGGTGACTTTGGCCTCGGTGTAGCTCGAGCCGTCACCATCGAGATCGGCCGACAGCGTCCAGCCCTGAGGAAGCACCGGCAGGTCCGAGGTGTACAGCCAGTCCGCAGGGACGATCTGTGGCGCGACAGTGGTGTTGTCGGAGGTCCGGACGAACAAACGCATCTTCGCCGGGCCGGTGACCTCGGCACTCTCGACCTTGATCGGCACCCGCTGGCCCGCGGTCAGCGAGACGTCCGTCGCCTGGGTCCAGTTCAAGTCACTCGGCGTACCGACGTCGTAGACCTTTCCGCCGTTGATCCAAACCACAGCACCGTCGTCGTGGACCCCGGCGAACTGGTAGGTCCCCGTGACCGGGGCCTGGAAGAACCCCTCCCAGCGGGCGACGAACCAGTCCGCGGGCAACGCCGGCGCGAACGGCGAGTCGATGCCCCAGTCGACGTTCACCTGCGGCTCGGTGCGTACTAGCACCGGCTGCTGCGCGTCGCTGATCAGCCCGTTGTGCGACAGGTCGACGAAGTAGGAGGCCTTGAGGCCCTTGTTGTCGACCTGCTGGGAGTTGTAGGTGAACGACAATCCAGCGTTGCCGCCGACGGTCGTGAACGATGGGGTCTGCTCGGCGGTCGACACGTTGCCGTTAGCGAGGTTGACGCTGACCGGGCCGGCTGTGTCGATCGGGGAGGGGCCGTGGTCGCCGATGCGCTGGTCGATCTTGAAGTGGCCGACCCATGTGGGGGTGATGGTGGTGGTGCCGCTGTAGGTCATCGCCTGCCAGGTGTAGGCGACGCCGTCCTGCAGAATCCCGGCCGGGACCGTCCACGTCGGCGTCGTCAGGCAGCCGGACTCGACGACCACACCGGACTTGGCGTCGGCGCCGGTGGCGATGCGGAAGCAGTACTTGACGGCCTCGCCGTCGGGGTCGGTAACCGGGTTGACCGACAACGTCGGAGTCAGCGACGTCGACACCGTGCCGTCCGCCGGGCCGACCAGCGTGGGTGCCGGGGCCGGGGAACCGGTGTCCACCGTGAGCGTGGCGTTGAGGTTCTTGTACGTCCACGTGCCGGCGTTCTCCGCGCCGATCATCATGAAGAACACGTTGCCGTCGCGGGCGTTGACCCGCTCGCGGATGAACCCGGTCATGCCTTCGCCGACGAAGCTGCCGACGTCACCGACCAGGGCGCTGGTCATGTAACCGCCGACGCCGTTGAAGTTGAACGCCGACGCGTGGTATAGGTTCGCGTTCCACGTCTTGAGCGACCCGACGACGCTGGTGTTGCGGGTCAGGTCCATCCGCGCACCGACCACGGTCTTGCCGAACAACGGCGAGTAGTCCATGTGGAAGACGCTGCGGTTGTACGTGTCGCCGTTGGCTTGACTGTTGCCGATCCGCAGACCGCAGGCGTCGCAGTTCGTGCCGTCGGAGCGGTAGGAGTGCGACTCGGTGACGCCGTAGGTGAAGGTCGGGTCGACCGACACCGGGTAGACGCGCTTGGGGTCACGCAGCCAGGTCGGGTCGACCGCGACGGTCAGCCACCAGTCCGAACCGGCCTTCTCCAGTGTGTAGGTGCCGCCGGTCATCGCCGGGGCGGTCTCGCCGTGGCCCGCGGAGTCCCACGTCTCGATCGGCGGGAGCACGATCTTCGCCGCGCCGGCCTTGTCGGCCAACGTGACGGACCCCGTTCTTCTCCAGCTTCGGCGCCAAGTCACCGGTGGTGAGCTTGAACTTCCACGACGATCGCCCGTCGGCCGGGGGACGCTTGAGCTTGATTGTCTCCTTCACCGCGCCCGGCGTGACCTCGTAGTCCAGGTCCGTGCCCGCGGCGACCTCGGGGTAGGTGACCGAGTCGCCCTTGACCGCGGCGGTGGTCGGGGCGGCCTGGTCCAGGGTCAGGCCGGCGGTGTGACCACCGGACTCGACCTGCAGCACCGCGGCGTCGTTGGCCTTGGTAGCCAGGGACGGGCTCAAGGGGTGGTTGTCGGCGTCGGCGCGCTTGGTCGCCGGGTCCATTTCGAGGGTGGTCTGGACCGGCTGCCACTGGCCGTGCTCGTCCTGCACGTTCATCGGCTGGTTCGACTGCCGCACCGAGTGCGTGCCGTCGGCGTTGACGTACTCGGTGGTGAACATCGTCCGCGACACCAGCGTCGAGCGCTGCGGATCGAAGTGCGTGCCCGCTCCCCCGTCCAGCCGGCTCTGCGCCGCGAAATCCGCCTTCGACGGCGTCTGCGGCGCCACCGGCGCGGGTGCGGCCGACGGCAGCAGGCCGACGTCACGCGGGTCGATCGGCTTTGCCGTCGCCGGGGCTCGTGGCGGTGCGGCGACCGCCTCTCCCCCGCCGATCAGCAGCGCGGCGACGACGATCAGGACGATCGCTCTGGCCCGTCGGGTCATCAAGGCATGCGAAAAGCGCAGCACTACAGAATCCCTCCCCCTGCAACGCGGTAATTCCGCATTGCACCCCAAACCACCCGCAGTGGGCGAATGCCACTGCAGGTGATATTGGAACAAAACGGACGCTTGCCCGTTTTGTTCGCCTGAGCAGCGAATTCATGACCGCTCGCACCCAGCATCGCGCAAACCTCACACCGGCGTTACATCGGATAATGAGATCAGCGTCACAATTCCCCGCACGGCCGCGATGCCGTAGAAGGCCCACGAGACACGAAACGGAGCCAGCTAAGATCCCCACCGTCCGCCGTCGCCGGACCTCACCCCGTCCAGCTGGCAGGAGAGCCATGTCCCAGCGCACCACCCTCGCGGCTCAGACTGGTCCGGACGTGACCGCACCGATCCCCCGAGTCTCCGCCGACACTCCCGACCCGACACGACGGCGGCTCGCGATCCCCGCCCTATGGGCGTTTACGGTCCTCCCGTTCGGCCTCGCGCTCCTAGCTGCGGTTCGCGCACCACGGATGCATGTCCTGCTCGACTACTGGCACGTCTTTGCCAAAATCACCGACGACAACGGCAACCTCCTGCTCGGCCAGGTGTTCACCTATCACCTCGACCAGCCGTTCGTCGTGCCCTCGCTGCTGTTCTACGCCGACGCGGCGTGGTTCGGCGGCGACAACCGAGTCCTGACGGTCCTGACGATCGCCCTGCTCGCGATCGCCGCGCTGGCGCTGCGTTCGATGCTGCCACAGCAGCTCTCACCGACAGTCCGGGGCGCGTTGACCGCCGGAATGGCGTGGCTGCTGTTCTCCTCTCACGCGACCGAGTTGTGGTTACAGAGCACGAACGGCATCAGCTGGGCCCCCGCGGTGACGTTCTGCACAATCGCGATCGCATGCGCCCACCGCGGCCGTCTTGCGGTCGCATCAGGTGCTGCCTTTCTCGGGTGTCTCAGTTTCGGTGCTGCCTTGCCGATCTGGTTCGTGATCGCCTTCATCCTCTGGCTGCGCAAGGAATCTCGGCTCCGCGTCGCGATACCTGCTGTGGCAGGTGTCGTCATCGTCGCGGCGTGGTGGCTGACCAAACCCTCCGAGGCGCAGTCGGGCGCGACGGCCGCTTTCGACCCGGACGGACGGCTGTCGGTCATCGCTGCGGCCGTCGGAGGGTTGTGGTCCGCGGACATCGCCGTCGTCGCGGTCATCGCCGGCGGCCTCACGATCACTCTGCTCGGCCTGCTGTTCAGCCGGACGCTCGACAACCGCCATCACCGAACGGTGAACAGGGACGCTGGCTGGCTCGGCTTGACGCTCTACGCGTTCGCCCTGGCGCTGATGCTCGCGCTGGGACGGACCACCACCAACGTCCCCGGCGGCAACGTCGGGCTCATCAGCCGCTACGTCCTCGTCGCCGCGCTGGCAACGATCGCACTCATCGTTCTGACCACTATGCACCGTCCACAGTGGTCACGTCGCTACCTCGTAGCCGGTGTCGTTGCGCTGTCATTGATCACGCACGCGATCGGCGGCGGCAAAGCGGACCAGGTCCACCGCAGCTACGCTCCACTCAATCTCGCCGCCATCGCGCTTCGCGTCGACGCGCCGGCGGCGCTGGACGCACTCCACATCCAACGCGGCGCCGCGCCCGCCGCCCGCGCGTTGAACGCTTACCCCTTCAATGACACCTTCACCCTCGGTTGCCACGGGCCCGAACTCGGCAGCCGCCTCGACCTGACCAACGCCCAGCCGCTGGCCCACGGCGCGATCGACACCCCGACGCGCGAAAGCGGCACCATCATCACCGGCTGGGCCGAGATCAACGGCACCACACCGGACTGCATCCTCGTCACCGACTCCACCGGTACCGTGACCGGCGGCGGGATCACCGGGCTGCCGCTCACTGCCGGGCAGACGGCCACGGCATCTACAGGCGGTACGTCATGGCAAGCGACAGCAGGCCCGACGACCGCACCGATTGCTGTTCTCGCCGTCCGGGACGGTCGTCTTTACAAAATCGGCTGATACCCAAAGGAACAGGCAGAACTACCGTAGTTCAGCCACGTCCGTCGTCGATGCCGTGTGGCTCGAAACCGTCGGCCGCGAACCCGTGCACCGCGCCGACGACCAACGCGGCCGTGATCAGGAGTCCGATGAGGACGGTGAGCGCGAGCAGCAGCCGCCGTCGGCCCGGGGCAGGTTCGGGAGCACGTCCGAGCAGGACCGCGAGATCCGCGGCGAGGTTCCGGCCCGCCGCGGCCAGGATCGGCCGCCAGCCGTTCGGCTCGTTCCGATCCGGGCCGGGCAGATCCGCCGTCACGCCGGTGAGTTCGTGGCGGAAACGCGCCGCCTCGATCCGGGCCAGCCGTTCCTCGACCTCGTCCATCGTCAGGCGGCCTTCGCCAGCCGCGGCGTAGAGGACGACCCGGACCTGCTCACGTTCCGCATCCGAGCAGCGGATCCCCTCGGCTGTCGTGGAGCCGGCGGACAGGGTCGCGCCGAGCACACTCTCGCTCATGTTCTTCTCTTTTGCGTCGGTGAAATCCGTTTCCAGCGAGGTTAGCCGCGGAATACCGCCTCGATCGCGGTCCAACGTTAATGTTCGATGAGAGTTGGGCGGCCCCGCCCGGACCTCGACTACAGTCACGGTGTGTCATCAACTCCGGGCGAAGGGACGCGAGGGTGCACCTGGTGATCGTCGACGACGAAGCTGCCGTGCAGGACTCGCTGTCGCGGACGCTGCGGTTCGAGGGTTACACCGTCTCCGTCGCCGGGGACGGCGTGGCCGGGCTCGAGCTGATCCGCGGCGAGGCGCCCGACGGCGTGCTGCTCGACGTCACCATGCCGCTGCTCGGCGGCCTCGAAACCTGCCGGGTCCTGCGGGCCGAGAGCAACCCGGTGCCGATCCTCATGCTGACCGCGCGAACTGCGGTCACCGACCGGGTCGCCGGCCTCGACGCCGGGGCCGACGACTACCTGGCCAAGCCGTTCGCCCTGCAGGAGCTGCTCGCCCGCGTCCGCGCGCTGCTACGCCGCACCGAGTACAACACCCCGACGCCCGCGGTCCCGTCGTCGACGGCGTTGCGGTTCACGGACGTCACCCTGGACCCGGCGACGCGGGAGGTGTTCCGCGGCGACCGGCCGGTGCACCTGACCCGCACCGAGTTCGCGATGCTCGAGACCTTCCTGCGGCACCCCCGGATCGTGCTGACCCGCACCGCGATGTTCGAGCACGTCTGGGGCTACGACTTCGGCACCGCGTCCAACGGCCTCGACGTCTACGTCAGCTACCTGCGCCGCAAGCTCGAAGCCGAGGGTGAGCCCCGGCTGCTGCACACGGTGCGCGGCGTCGGCTACGTGCTGCGCGAAGAGCCACTGTGAGAAGAGCCTCTGTGAAGCGGGTCCGCTGGAAGACGCTCTCGCTGCGGTCCCGGCTCGGAGTGCTCGTCGCGGCGGCGGTGGCCGTCGCCGTCGTGCTGGTGTCGGCGATCTCCTGGAGCATCACCCGGGCCGACCTCTACGACCAGTTCGACGCCCGGCTGCAGTCCTACGCCCAGCTCGCCGCGAAAACGTCGTCGCCCGCCGAAGCCCTTTCGACGCTGTCCTCCGCCGACGGCCGCGGCTCCGGCATGGGCTCCGGCCGGGGTGGCGGGCTGACCGTGCAGTTCTTGTCCGCGACCGGCGAGATCACCGGCACGGCGGGTGCGAAGCCCGTCATCCCGGTGCTGCCGCCCGACGCACCGGTCGCCGCCGGAGAACTCGACCGCACCTCCGACGTACGCCGCATCGAAGGCGACCGCTTCCGGGTCTGGACGGCCCAGCGCGCCGGCGGCGGCGCGGTCCAGGTCGCCCAGGACTCCGAAGACGTCGAAGACACGTTGGCGCGGCTGGGGATCTGGCTGCTGGTGGTGTCCGTGGCCGGGGTGCTCGGGGCGACGCTGGTGGGCCGGGCGATCGCGCGGTCGGCGTTGCGGCCGGTCGACGACCTGACCGCGGCGGCCGAGAACGTCGCCCGGACCCAGGAGCTGTCGGCGGCCATCGACGTCGCCGCGTCCGGCGAGATCGGCCGGCTCTCGACCGCGTTCAACGCGATGCTCGGGGCGTTGAGCCGTTCCCGGGACGAGCAGCGGCGGCTGGTGGAGGACGCCGGTCACGAGCTGCGCACGCCGTTGACGAGCCTGCGCAACAACATCGAGCTGCTCATCCACGCCGAGGCGAACCCGCAGCGGCAGTTGCCCGCCGAAGACCGCTCCCGGCTGCTGGCCGACCTCGACACCCAGGCCGTCGAGCTGACCGCGCTGATCGGTGAGCTGATCGAGCTGTCCACCGGGGAACGGCCGAGCGAGGCCGAGGAGCGCGTGGCGCTGGCCGACGTCGTCGGCTCGGCGGTCGAACGCGCCCGGTCGCGGTGGCCGGCGGTGTCCTTCGACGCCGAGCTGGCCGGCGCCGACGTGCTCGCCCGGCCGGCCGCGCTGGAGCGGGCCGTGCTGAACGTGCTCGACAACGCCGCGAAGTGGTCACCGTCCGGTGGGATCGTCCGGGTGACGATGGCGGTGACGTCCCTCGCGGTCCGGGTTCGCGTCGATGACGAGGGCCCGGGGATCGCCGAAGCCGACCTCTCGCACGTGTTCGAGCGGTTCTACCGGGCCGACGCCGCCCGCGCGCTGCCTGGCTCGGGGCTGGGTCTGGCGATCGTCGAGCAGGTGCTGACGCAGCACGGCGGCCGTGCCGAGGCCGCGCGCGCCGACGGCGGGGGCGCCCGATTCGATCTGGTGCTCCCCCTGGCCGCTTCTTAAGGAAACCGCGCGCGATCTTCATCGAACTCTCATGCGGACCCAGCAGCTTTGAGGTGTGACTCCACGGTCCACGCTTTCGCCCTCGCCGCTGGCGACGCTGACGCTGGTCGCGGCGCTCGCCGCCCAGGCGATCATCGCCGGGCTGACCCTCGGCTTCGCCGGGAACGTCGACCCGCTGCGCGACCCGGTCAGCGACTACGCCTGGCACGGCGGCGGCCGGCTGCTGTTCGCGGTGGCCGTCGTACTCCTGCTCGCGGCCGCCGCCGCGCTTGCGGTCGCCGCCCACCTCGCCGCGCTGCCCCGGACACCGCTCGTGAGCAGCCTATTCCTGCTGTGGACGGCCGGGCTCATCGTGGTACTGCTGTTCCGCAGCAACCTCAGCACCGCGGACCCGACGGCGTCCGGGGAGATCCACCGCGCCGGCGGGGCCGTGCTGTTCGCCAGCCTCCCGCTGGCCGCGTGGACGCTGAGCACGCGGCTGCGGACCGACATCCGCTGGCTCGCCGCCGCAACCACCCTCCGACGCGGCGCGGTCGCGGGCATCGTGACCGCGGCGGCGTTCGGGCTGGCGCAGCTCGTCGGCTGGCTCCCGGCCGGCCTGCTCGAACGCGTCGCGCTCCTGGCCGAGTTCCTGATCATCGCCACGATGGCGACCGCGCTGCGGCGGGCCGTCCGATGACCACCCTCGCCGTCGCCTGCGCCATGCTCGCCGCGGTCCTCTTCGCCGCGGCGGCCACCCGGCAGCACGACGAGGTCGCGGGCCTGGCGGTCGAAGGCACACCCCGGCTGCGCACCCTGGCCCGGCTGCTGCGGTCGCGCGGGTGGTGGACCGGGACGTCCCTGGCGACCGGCGGGAGCCTGCTGCACGTCGTCGCCCTGTCCCTCGCGCCGCTTCCGGTCGTCCAGCCGCTGGGCGTTTTCAGCCTCGTCCTCACGGTCGTCTTCGCGCGACGGGCCCGCGATCGCCGGGTCCTCGGTGCTGTGGTCCTGGTTCTGCTCGGGGTCGCGGGTTTCGTGGCGCTCGCGGCGTCCACCACCACGGAACCGGTGATCAGCTGGGGAACCGCCGAGTCGGTCGCGGTGGCCGGGTTCGCGGTGGCCGCGGTCGTCTGGTTCGCCCGCGCGAGCTGTGCAGTCCTCGCCGGGGCCGCGGCCGTCCTCTTCGGACTCGGCTCGGCGGTCGTGCACGCCGCCGTCACCCAGCCGCTCGCGGCGGCCCTCCTGCTCGGTGCGCAGGCGCTGCTCCTGCTGGGCGCCGGCGGAGTGGTCCTGCACCGCGCCTACGCCGCCGGGCACACCGCCGTCGTCGTCGGGACCACGACCGTGCTCGACCCGCTGACCGCCGTCACCGTGGCCGCCGTGGCCTACGGCGAAGCACCCCATCTCACCGCGGCCACCGCGGTGCTCGCGGCCGCGGCCGCTCTCGTCGCTCTTACCGGTGTGCGTGTGCTCGCCGGTGCTCTTCCGCGGAACCCGCCACCAGTCAAGGAGATCTCCGTGCCCTCGTCCGGCCTGCGCGTCCTGATCGGCGCCGACACCTTCCCGCCCAACGTCAACGGCGCGTCGTTCTTCGCCGAGCGGCTGGCCCGGGGCCTCGCGCGGCGGGGTCACGACGTCCACGTCGTGTGCCCGTCCGCCGGCGGCCCCTCGCACACCGAAGAACGCGACGGCTACACCGTCCACCGAGTCCGGTCCCGGGCCATCCCGTTCCACACCGACTACCGGTTCTGCACACCGGGCGGCGCCCGCAAGGAAGTCGGGCCGTTGCTGGACCGGCTGCGCCCCGACGTCGTGCACGTCCAGGCCCACTTCGGCGTCGGCCGCGCGCTGCTCGAGGCGGCGGCCGAACGCGAGTTGCCCGGCATGGCCACGAACCACTTCATGCCGGACAACCTGCTCGGCTACACGCCCTTCCCGAAGCGGGTCAAGGACTCAATCGCCCGCTGGGCCTGGCGGGACCTGGTGCGGGTCTACCGCGACGCGCGGATCGTGACCACCCCGACTCCGCGGGCCGCCGAGGTCCTCGCCGGGATCGGTCTCGACCGCCCGGTCCAGGTCGTCTCCTGCGGGATCGACCTCGCCCACTACGCAGCCGGCAGCCGCCGCTCCGACGGGCCGATGTCGGTGCTCTTCGTCGGGCGCCTGGACGCCGAGAAGAACATCGACCAGCTGCTGCGCGCGCTGGCCCCGCTGCCGCACGTGCGCGCGGACCTCGTCGGCGACGGCACCCGCCGGCGGGACCTCGAAACCCTCGCCGCGGACCTGGGCATCACCGACCGCGTGACCTTCCACGGTTTCGTCTCCGACGCCGAGCTGGTCCGCCGCTACGCCGCGGCCGACGTGTTCTGCATGCCCGGCACGGCCGAGTTGCAGAGCCTCGCCACGATGGAGGCGATGGCCGCCGGGCTGCCCGTCGTCGCGGCCGACGCGCTCGCCCTGCCACACCTGGTCCACCACGGTGGCAACGGTTACCTGTTCGAGCCCGGCGCGATCACGACGATCTCGCGGTGGCTCGCCGAGCTGGCGGCCGATCCCGCGTCCCGCACGCGGATGGGCGAGGCGTCCCGCACCATCGTCGCCGGTCACGAAATCGACCGCGCCCTGGACGCTTTCGAGGGCCAGTACCGGATCCTGCTCGGGCTGCCCGAAGCGGCCGTCGCAAGCGAACCGGCGGTGCCGCAGACCGCGTGATCGGGAGGCGGAGGGTAAGCGTTCGGCTAACGCCGGTTGCCGAGCGCTTACCGGCTCCGTGTGACAGTGCGGTGTCCGTGCCGCCGTGACATCGGAGAACCTCCATGCCCGAACGCAGTCCCCTGCCGGCGGGGAAGCTCTCCGACCTGGCCGATCGGGTGGCCGCCCAGCTAGGTCCGGCGATGCTGGCGGAGGACGCGTCGGAGCCCGATCCGCTGGTCGTGGCCGCGTGGCACGCGATGAACGCCTTGCAGCGCGTCGCCGAACTCCTGCCGGGCGGGCAGCTCGCCGGGGAACCCGATACCAGCCTGCGCAGCTTGAACGACCTGGCCTCCCGCGGGGAGAACATCGTCCAGGCGGCCATGGAAAGCCGCATCGCCGAGGCCTACGACGCGCCCGTCGTCGAGCGGTCCGGCCCACCGGACACCGCGAAACGCGAGACCGCCACCGTCCACCTCACCTTCGCCGGGGACCGGGCACTGTTGCTCGAACTCGAAGGCTGCGCTCAGCCCGGCGAACCGGTGCGCCTGGCCGGCCGAAGCACGTCGGCCCTGCGGCAGCTGGACTCCCTCGCGCGGCAGGCCGTCACCGCGGCGGTGGCCGAAATCGCCCACGTCCTGGTCTCGACGCTGTCGGAAGCGCCGCGAATGTAGTACATTTCGCGTAGTACGCAGCGTATACTATTCGCGCCATGGCTCGCACGCTGCGGATCCTGCTCGTCGTGGCCCTGCTGATCGTCGTGGGGCTCGGCGCTTACGTCGGTTACGCCGCGATCCGGGCGGCGCAACCGGTCACGCTGCCCGCGCCGACCGGCCCCCACCCCGTCGGCCGCACCATCACCGAGTGGACCGACCACGCCCGCCTCGACCCGCTAGCACCGCAACCCGGTTCACCACGGCGGCTGTCGGTCTGGCTCTGGTACCCCGCCGCTCCGGCGGCCGAGGCCGGAACCGCTCCGTACGCGCCCGGAGCGTGGGCGGGACTCCATCTCGACGGCGCACTGGCGTGGAGCGAGACCGGCTTCGACGACGTCCACGTCCACGCGGTCGCCGACGTCCCGGTCGCGGCCGGCCGGTTCCCCGTCGTCGTGCTGGAACCGGGTCTGGGATTCGCCGCGCCGCAGTACACCGCGATCGCGGAGAACCTCGCCTCCCACGGGTATCTGGTCGCGGGCGTCACCCCGACCTACAGCGCGAACCTGACCGTCCTCGACGGAACCGCCGTGCCGTCCGACGAAGCGGGCAACCCCTCGGCGTTCGACACCGCCGACCTGCACGCCGGGCAGGCGCAGGTCGCGGGCGACCGGCTGGTCGACGTCTGGGCGGCCGACGCTCGCTTCGCCGCGGCGCAGACCGCGGGACTTCAGGCGCAGGGCCGGTTCGCCGGTCACGTCGACACCGCCGCGACCGTCTACATCGGACATTCCTTCGGCGGCGCCGCGGCCCTCGAAGCCTGCCGGTCCGACCCGCACTGCACCGGCGCCGCCGACCTCGACGGCACGCAGTACGGCGCCGTCGTCCACTCCGGACTCACCAAGCCGCTGCTGCTCATCGGCAGCCAGGACTCCTGCGTCACGGGAACCTGCGAGCCGAGCGCCCCGGGTGACCAGGCCGACCGGGACGCGGCCCGGTCGCTGGTGAACGCCGGTACCGGTCCCGTCTGGTGCTACCGGATCCGCGGGGCCGAGCACTTCGACTTCACCGACTACGGCGCCTACTACTTCGCCGCACCGGCCGGATTCCTGCTCGCGCTCGGCTCGATCGACGGCGACCTCGCCCTCGCCATCGTCAACGCCTACCTCGGCGCGTTCGTCGACCACGCCGTCAGCGGACGCCCCGCCGCGCTGCTCGCCGCACCTTCGCCGTACGCGGAGGTCGAGGTGCAGCGCACGGCCTCCTGAGCCGGTCAGCTGTGGAGCACGCCGGCGCCCAGCAGGCCCAGCAGCGCGACTCCGACGATGACCCGGTAGACGACGAACGCCGTGAAGGTGTGGCCGGCCACGAACTTCAGCAGCCACGCGATGGCCCCGTACGCCACGGCGAACGACACCACGGTCCCGACGACCAGCGGCACGACGTCGATGCTGCCGCCCAGGGCGTCCTTCAGCTCGTACAGCCCGGCGCCGGTCAACGCGGGGATCGACAGGAAGAACGACAACCGCGTCGCGGCGACCCGGTCGAGGCCGCGCAGCAGGCCCGTCGAGATCGTCGCGCCGGATCGCGAGAAGCCTGGGAAGAGCAGCGCCAGGATCTGCGACGAGCCCACGAGCATCGCGTCGGGCAGCGTGACGTCGGCTTCGGCGCGCCTGCCCGTGCCGAAGCGATCCGCGAGCCACATGACCACGCTGCCCCCGATCAGCGAAGCCGCGACGACCCACAGTGAGGCCAAAGGGCCCTTGACCAGCGACTGGAACAGCAATCCGGCGACCACGATCGGAATGGTCGCGAGAATGACCCACCAGGAGAACTTGTAGTCGTGTTCCTGGCGGGCCTCGGCGTTGACGAGCCCCCGGCCCCACGCGCCGGCGAACCGGGCGATGTCGCGGAAGAAGTAGACGAGCACGGCGGCGATCGCGCCGACCTGGATCACCGCCGTGAAGCCGACGACAGACTGGTCGTCGACCGGAATGCCGAGCAGTCCTTCCGCGATCTTCAGGTGGCCCGTGGACGACACGGGCAGGAATTCGGTCAGCCCTTCCACGACGCCGAGGATCACGGACTGGCCGATGTCGATCACGCTCAAGGAGTTGTTCTTTCTGAGGAGGAGGGCGGACACCCGGGTCGTGGGGGGTCGGTCCGGATGTCCGCCCGGTCTGGTGCACAATCCGCAAAGGATCGCACGAGAAGCAGAGTGCCGGGCCTCAGCCTGGCCCGAGTTCGTGGTGGTCGAGCCCTTCGTCGCCGAATCCGTGCACCGCTGCCAGGACGAGCGCCGTGAAGATCAGCGCCACCGCGACCGCGGCGACGAACACCGCCCAGCGACGTCGCCGGCTCACGGCCACCTGTCCTCGGCCGACGAGCGCCGTCGCGTCCGCGCTCAGCTGCCGTCGTGCGGTGGCCAGGATGGGCAGCCACCCGGCGGCCACACCTGGCGGCCTTTCCGATCGAGGGAGGTCGGCGGCGACCGCGTCCAGCTCGTGCCGGAACCGCGCCCCGGCGACGAGCGCCAGGCGGTCGTCCAGCTCCTCGACCGTGATGCGCCCGTCCCCGGCGGCCTGGGCCAGCCGCGACCGGGTCTGTTCGCGTTCTCCGTCCGAGCAGCGGATCGCCCCGGGTGGGGCGCCCTCGCCCGCTGAGACGGGATCAGCCATCGCACGTCCTCGAACTGGTGGTCCGGATTCGTTGCCCTCACGCTATAAGGGCGGACGTTTCCGGCGCGCTAGGGAAAGGTTAACGTCCGGCAAGAACGGTCACGTCCCCCGCGGAACCGGCTGCTCCAAGCGGTAGCCATAGCCCCGCACGGTGGTGATGACGGGCAGCGCGCCGGAGTCCGCCGCGGCGGCGGCCAGCTTGCGCCGGAGGGCGACGATGTGCACGTCCAGCGTCTTCGTCGAGCCGTGCCAGTGCGTGTCCCACACGTCCGCCATCAAGGTGTCCCGGCTGATCGCCGCACCGGGCTCCTGCGCCAAGCGCAGCAGCAGGTCGAACTCCTTGGGGCGCAGGGAAACCTCGTCGCCCGCCAGTACCACGCGGCGGGCGGCGACCTGGACCACCAGCTCCCCCACCCGCAGCGGCATCGCGTTGGACGAATATCCTCGGCGCAGGTGCGCGTGCAACCGCGCCAGCAGTTCCCGCAACCGGATCGGCTTCGTCAGGTAATCGTCGGCGCCGACCTCCAGCCCCACGACGACGTCCATCTCCTGCGTGCGCGCCGTGATCATGATGATCAGCGCGTTCGGCGTGATCACCCGCGCGCGCCGGCACACCTCGATCCCGTCGAGATCCGGCAACCCCAGATCGAGCAGGACGACGTGGTACTCGTCGAGCCGCATCCGGCGCAGCGCGTCACCCCCGGTGTGGGACCACATCACGTCGTAGTCGTGCATCCGCAGGGCCGACTCGAGCAGACTGCCGATCGTTTCGTCGTCTTCTACGAGCAGAACCGCGGCCATGGGGAAATGCTACCGGAATTTCAGGACGCCGATCTCCGGTCACGGAATTTACTTCATTGAGGTGAACGCTAACCATTCGCTAACCTTTCCGCCCGCCGGAACTTCGCGGCCGGCGGGTCGACCGGGCAGACTGCGGTCATGCGCAGACGCATCATTCTGCTCGCCGTCGCCGCCGCGCTGCTGGCGACCAGCCTTTTCGGAATTCCGCTCGCGGTCGGTGTCGCGAGCTACTTCACCCAGGACGAGCGCACCGAACTCGAGCGCACCGCCGACGCCGCGGCCCTGTCGATCGCCGACGACGTGCTCACGCAACGGAGCCTGCCGGAATTTCCGGGGTCCGAAGAGGACACCACCGGGCTCTACAGCCCGGCGGGTGTCCTCCTGACGGGCAGCGGCCCGGCGCAGGCCGATCCCGTCGTGTCACGGGCCCGCGACGGCGCGGTGGCCACCGGCGAGGTCGGCTCGGAACTCGTCGTCGCCGTGCCGATCCTGCAGGACGACCAGCTAAGCGGCATCGTGCGCGCGTCGACGCCCCGCACCGACGGCTACCAGAAGATCGCGCTCTCCTGGCTCGCCATGGCCGGCCTGGCGGCCGCCGCGATCGCCCTGACCTGGCTGCTCGCCGCACGCCTGGCCGCCCGCGTCGCCGGCCCGATCGAGCACCTGTCGGCGGCGGCGGGCCGCCTGGGGGACGGTGACTTCAGCGTCCGCGCCCCGGTCAGCGGCATCGGCGAGATCGACCAGCTGGGCGGCGCCCTGGACCAGGCGGCAGCCCGGATCGCCGACGCACTGAACCGCCAGCGCGCCCTGGCGGCCGACGCCTCGCACCAGCTGCGCACCCCGCTGGCCGGCCTGCGCCTCCAACTGGAGTCGGCCCTCGACCCACCCGGGCAGGACCTCGAAGCGGCCGTGGCGGCCGCGATCGCCACCACGGACCGGCTGGAGACGACGATCGACGACCTAGTCACCCTCGCCACCCGGCCGCCAGAGAACCGTGGGGTGATCGAGCCGGACGCGCTGCTGCGCGACGTCGTGGCCGGCTGGCGGAACCTGCTCGCCACCCAGGGACGGCGGCTGGTCGTGTCCGCCGAAGCCGCTGGGCGGCCGCGAGCCGCCGAGGCCGCGGTGCGGCAGATCATCGGGGTCCTGCTCGACAACGCCGTCGTCCACGGCCGCGGCACCGTGACGCTCGCGACCCGCGACAGCGCCGACGCGTTCGCGATCGACGTCGCCGACGAAGGACACGGCCCGGCCGAGGGGCCGGATCTGTTCACCCGGGGACACAGCGGCGCCGGTGGCTCCGGGATCGGCCTCGCGCTGGCCCGGGACCTCGCGGAGGCCGAGGGCGGCAGGCTATGGCTCAGCCGGCCCACCCCGACGACGTTCACCCTGTTGCTGCCCCCGGCGCCCGCAGCGCACCGGAGCGCGCCGTGATCGCGAAGAAGTCGCGCTGGTCGGCGGACAGGTAGCGATCCGGCGCCGTGGGCATGCTCGGGACCAGCGTCCGGGGCGCCGAACCCGCGATGTCGGGCCGGAACAGGTTGCAGCTCACCATCCCGCCGTGGATGTCCAGCTCCATCCCGCGGACGACGCCCACGGCCGTCAGCGCGTTCGCCATGGCGGTCAGGGTGAGCTGGTTGCCGGCCACGTAGACGAGCCGGCCTTGTGCGTCGACCCCGATGCCCGAGCGCCAGGTGAACTGGAACTGGTTGCGTGCGCTCCCCCACTGGCCCGCGGGGTTGCCCGACAGCCCGGCGACCGGCTTGCCGCCGTCGACGACCAGTTCCAGATTCTGGCGCACCGCGGCGACCTGCGGAGACATGTGGGCGTCGCGGCCCCACAACGCGACGGTCGCCACGCCCGACCGGTCGACGACCAGGGAGGCCATCCCGTTCTTCAGCGGCTTCCCGAACTGGCCGTCGGCGTAGAACCCGCCGTCGGTATCGCGGAACCTGAACCCGGAGTTGAATGTGGCGAGCAGCGACGGACGGAGCGCGTCCGGCACCTGCGCCTGCTCGGGCCAGCTGCCGCCCGGCTCCTTCGTGCCCGCGATCAGGTGGGTGCCGGTCCACTTCTGGTCGAAGGCGACGATCGCGGCTACCACGCTGGTGTGGTCGGGGTCCGGGCGAAGGAACGTCGTGTAGTCGGCCGCTTGACCGCCGGTCATCCGGGCCCCGGGAACCCACACCCCTTCCCCAGGCGGAGCGCCGGGGAGGGTTGCCAATGGGGCGGGCGCGTTCGCCGAGTCGGTGCCGACGGGAACCGGTACCGGAGCGGGTAAGGCGTCGGTGCTCGGCGCGCTGTTCGCTGGTGGGTGTCTGGTGTAGTACCAGTTCTCGAGCGCGTTCACGACCGGGCCGGCGCCCATCTGCCGCGCCCAGTCCGCGCTCCGGGCAGTGAAGGTCGCCGCTCCGGGTGCGGTGAGCGCCTGAACGTAGGTGACGGCCGGGTAGATGATCAAAATCAGGAACACGACGAGCAACCGCCGCAGTCGTTTCTTACGGCGTTTCACCGGCGGACGAGGAAGATTCGGAGTTCCGGTTCGGCTCGCTGCGTCGCCCATATTTCACGGTAACGACGCCCGGGTTCGCCCCAGTGCAGCGAAGTGCTAAGGAATGGCTAAGAGCCGCTGACCTCGTCGCGCTGTTTGCGGTTCCGGAGGAGTTCGAGGCCGAGCGGAATGAGCGACACGATCACGACGAGCGCGATGATCGGCAGCAGGTACTGGTCGATCCCGGGGATGCTGGACCCGAGGACGTAGCCGGCCAGCGTGACGCCGATCGACCAGAGCAGGCCGCCGAGGACCTGCCACACCAGGAAAGTACGGGCGGGAACGGCGAGGATGCCGGCGAGCGGGTTCAGGACGGTGCGGACCACCGGGATGAAACGCGCGAGGACGATGGCCTTGGCGTGGCCGTAGCGGCCGAAGAGTTCTTCGGCCCTGGTCAATCCCCGATGCAGGTGCTGGTTGCGGGTCCGGGCCAGCAGAGCGCGACCGCCGCGCCGTCCGATGAGGAATCCGGTCTGCGCGCCCAGGAGCGCGCCCGCGACCGAGGCGATCAGCACCAGGAGCAGCGAAAGGTGCACAGCGGCCGTCGCACTGGTCGTGCAGAACAGGCCCGCGGTGAAGAGCAGGGAGTCGCCGGGCAGGAAGAACCCGATCAGCAGGCCGGTTTCGGCGAACAGGACGAGGAACACCCCGGCCGCGCCGAGGCTCGACAACCAGGACGTCGCGCTCAACGGGTTCATCGGCCGGACCGCCTTCCGCCAGCGTGCTCGCCGGCCACCATCTTCGACACTTACATAGCCTTTCTACACCTATGTAGTTTTCAGTGGCCACGGGCCGATCCCGCTCAGGGCGCCGTCGCGTCACCTCGCAGGGGCGCCAGGGCGCGCTCCCACAGCCGCGCCCGGTGCTTGTCCAGCAGGTGACGGCTGATCAGGTAGACCCCGCCCAGCGCCGCGAGCGCGGCCGATTCCCACAGCACACCGCCGAGCACGGCGGTGAGGAACACCTCGGAGCCGCTCAACGGCGGGGCGACCTGCCGCCCCGCCTGATCCGTCCACACCTGGACGCGTTCCGGGAACACCGGACCAGCTGCGACCTGCACGACACCACCCCGGGACTGCCCGTCCGGCGCATTCCAGACCGCCGTAACCGACGCCAAGTCGGCCGCCGCGGCGCCACCCGTCGTCCGACCGGGCAGGGGGATGTCAAGTCGAAGGGTCGCGCTCACCGGATGGCGCGAGTGGGCTTCCGTGGCCGTCGTGGCCGCAAGCCTGCTGTAGTCGGCAGCAGAGAGCACACTGACGAGCGCGATCGACGCCGCCGCCAGCAGTCCCAGCACGACAATGACCCACGCCTCCAGCCGGTCGGGCGCCCGACCGGACCGGGAGACGATCGGCTTCACCAGCCGAAGGCGTCTCGGTACGCCACCCGATCCCCACACAACCTCATGTCTTCAGCGTGCGTCACCGCCCCGAGCCGGGACACGGCCGTTAACCGCGCCCTTGCCCACCGTTGGCAGATGCTTACCCAGCGACGAGCCGAGACCAGCGACGTCGGCGCGTCGCGTCCGCTTTGTCCGGTCCTAATGTTTCGCTAAATCTTGACCACCGGCTTGGATTTCAGGTGAGCCTTACCTAATGCTGACGAGACCCGTCAGCCACCGGATCGCCAGGGAGTCGTGCGTTGTTGTTCTCCAGCCTCTTGATCGGACTGCGGGAAGGTCTCGAGGCCGCGCTCGTCGTGAGCATCCTCGTCGCCTTCCTGGTCAAGACCGATCGGCGCTCGGCGTTGCGCTGGGTGTGGCCCGGGGTGGCCGTCGCCGTGCTGCTCTCGATCGCCGTGGGCGCGCTCCTCACCTACACCACCGCGCACCTGACGTTCGAGCACCAGGAGCTGGTAGGCGGCGTCCTGTCCATCGTGGCCGTCGCCTTCGTCACGGCGATGATCTTCTGGATGCGTACCGCCGCCCGGCACATCTCCGCCGAGCTGCGCGGGAAGATGGAGAACGCACTGAAGCTCGGTCCGGCCGCCATCGCACTCGTGTCGTTCCTGTCCGTCGGACGGGAAGGCCTGGAGACCTCGGTCTTCTTCTACGCCTCGGTCCAGACCGCACAGGGCGACACCGCCCTGCCGTTGCTGGGTTTCAGCATCGGGATCGTCCTCTCGGTCGCGCTTGCCTGGCTGCTCTACCGCGGCGCGCTCCGGTTCGACCTCGGGAAGTTCTTCAAGATCACCGGCATCCTCCTGGTGTTCGTCGCCGCCGGCGTGCTCGGCTACGGCCTGCACGACCTGCAGGAAGGCGGCTTCCTCCCCGGTCTGTCCACTTTGGCCTTCGACGCCTCCGGTGTGCTGCCCGAGACGTCCTGGTACGGCACGCTGCTCAAGGGCATCTTCAACTATTCCCAGCAGACGACTGCGCTGCAGGCGATCGCGTGGGTGGCCTACGTCGCGATCGTCCTGCCCCTGTTCCTGCGGCCCGCGCGGAGCAAGAACCCCAGTATCCCGGCCACGGCCGAAGCGAAGGAGTGACCTTGTCGACAGCCCTGCGGACCGGTGCGGCGCTGGCCCTCGTGGCCCTCGTCTCCGCGTGCGACGTCCAGCCCCAGCCGACTGGACCGAACGCCGCCGGTGGGCCGATCACCGTGACCGCCTCGGACACGGCGTGCCAGGTGTCCGCGAACACCGCGCCGGCCGGCAACGTGACCTTCCAGATCGCCAACCAGGGCAGCAAGGTCACCGAGTTCTACCTCTACGGCGAAGGCGACCGGATCATGGGCGAGGTGGAGAACATCGCCCCCGGCCTGACCCGGCGGCTGATCGTGGAAGTGGCGGCCGGCGGCACCTACCAGACGGCGTGCAAGCCGGGCATGGCCGACGCGGGCATCCGGGGCACGTTCACCGTCACCGGCGGCGCGGCCAAGGGCACCGACGCCAACACCCGGCTGGCCGACGCCGCCCGTGGCTACGCGGGTTACGTCTCCAGCCAGACGACCGCGTTCGCCGACGAGACCCGCAAGTTCGCCGATGCGATCAAGGCGAAAGACGTCACCGCGGCCAAGGCCCAGTACGCCCGCGCCCGGATCTCCTACGAACGGATCGAACCCGTCGCGGCCAAGTTCGGCGACCTCGACCCCGCCATCGACGTCCGCGAAGCCGACTTGCGGCCCGGCCAGAAGTTCACCGGCTTCCACCGCCTCGAGAAAGACCTGTGGGTCACCGGCCTGCAGCCGGACTCCCCCGCGATCGCCGACCAGCTCGTCACCGACGTTACGACACTCGACCAGAAGGCGGCAGCGCTCCAGTTGAGTGCGCTCGACCTCGCCAACGGCGCCAAGAGCCTGCTCGACGAAGTGGCCACCAAAAAGATCACGGGCGAGGAAGAGTCTTTCTCCCACACCGATCTCTCGGACTTCCAGGCCAACGTCGACGGCTCCAAGGGTGCCATCCAGGCCCTGCGTCCCGTGTTGGCCGAGCGCAATCCCCCGTTGGTGTCGGATCTGGACGGCCGGTTCGCCGACGTGCAGAAGCTGCTCGACGCACAGCGTGCCGGGGACACCTACAAGCTCTACACCGAGCTCTCACCGGACCAGGTCAAGCAATTCGCCTCCGCGGTCGACGCGTTGTCCGAACCGCTGAGCAGGGTCGCGGAGGTCGTCGCGAGGTAGGCGCGCTTGGTGAAACGCGCGCTAACCTCCCGATAACCTGGGGTTTGGTATACCGGTGCGGCACGACCGTGCGGCGTCCGGTGTGCCCGTCTACTTGAGTCCACAATAGACGTTCGTGCGCAAATCCGTCTGAACCACTCAGGTTTCTCCTCCGTGTGCCGTGGTGAGGTGGCGACCTGAGAGGAGGGGCTGATGCCCCACTTGCGTACGTCCGGACGACACCGCAAACCGGCGACGATCGGACTCGTCGCCCTGCTGGGAGTGGCCGGGGCGACCGCAACGGCGATCGCCCTGAGCAGTCCGGCGAGCAACGCGGCGACCGAGAACTGCACCGCACTCGACACGGCGATGCAGAACAACCTGAGTTTCATCGCGAGCCAGCAGGCGGCGCCGGACGCCCAGTCCGCGGCCCGCATCGCCAACCGCGAGGCGGTGGTCGGCCAGATCCAGCAGCAGCGGCAGGCTGCGGGGTGTCCGGGGAAGGTAGCGGCGAGCCAGGCGGTGGTCGACTGCGCGGCGGTCGCCGGAGCCGCCGACGGCACCGTGCTCGCCGACCGAAACGGGGTGGCCGGTCAGGCTGACGGAGCCGCCCAGAACGACATGACCGGCAAGAACGGCGCCGCAAACAAGAACGGCATGGCCCACAAAAACGGGATGGCGAACCAGAAGGGCACGGCGGCCGGCAGCGGTACGGCCCACCAGCAGGGCATGAGCAACCAGGCCGGGGCGGCCGACCAGAACGGGGCGGCTCAGAACGGTATGGCCGGGCAACAGGACGCGGCGGGTCAGAACCAAGCAGCCGACCAGGCCGCCGCCGCGAAGCAGGCCTGCACGGTCGTCCAGCAGTGCGTGGCCCAGCAAGCCACGGCCGCGGACGCCAACGGCATGGCGCAGCAGAACGCGATGACCGGCCAAGCCGGAGCTGCAGCCCAGAACGGCATGGCTGATCAGAACGGCGCGGCGGCCGGCACCAGCACAGTCGATCAGCAGGGCATGAACAACCAGAACGGCATGGCCGGTCAGCAGGGCATGGCGAACCAGACCCAGGCGGCCGACCAGAACGGGATGGCTCCGAACGGCACCGCCGACCCGAGCGCGGCGGCCGACCCGAATGCGACGACCGATCCGAACGCGGCGACCGCCCAGGACGCGACAGCCGGCCTGGACTGCTCGGCCGTCCTGGACTGCGTCGCCCAGGCCGACCCCAACGCGGCGACCGCCCAGCAGGGCATGGCCACCGGCCAGGCCGGGGCGGCCGGCCAGAACGGGGGCGCCGGACAGAACGGGAAGGCGAAGCACAAGGTGAAGGCCGAGGACAACGCCGGTCAGCAGGCCACGGACCAGGCAGCGGCAGATCAGGCGGCGACCGTCGCAGCCGGCTGCGACGCCACGGCGGCCACTGGCTCCCAGGCGACCGGTGCGCAGGCCACCGACACCCAGGGCGCCCAGTCCACGGACACCCAGGCGGCCGGTAGCCAGGACTCGGCGGCGAGCAACGTCGTGTGCCCCGGCTCGACCGTCACCCTCTCCGGTGAAGGCGGCACGCCCTCGGCATCCAGCAACCAGTTCCCGGTCGGCACCATGCTCAAGGTCACCAACCTGGACAACGCCAAGTCCATCACGGTCCCGGTGACCTCGACGTCCGGAAGCTGCGCGCTGCTGAACAACTCGGCGTTCGCCAAGATCCACGAACCCGGCAAACAGCTCATCCGCAACGCGAAGATCCAACGGGTCGGCTGACCTCACCGCGGGTGTGCGCCCCCAGCGCACACCCGCGGTCCCTCAACCCAGGGCGGGCAGCACTCGCGTGCCTTCTTCGCGGACCGCCTGCAGTGCCCGGGGATCCAGGCCGAGCAGCCGCAGGATCGTCGGCGCGATCTGCGTTGTCGCCACCGGCGCGGCGATCGTGCGGCTGTCGCGGTCCGGGCCGCTCACCACGAGCGGGACCGCGCGGTCGTCCGGCGCGACGCCGCCGTGCTCGGCGATCTTCTTCGTGCCGCCGGTGTAGACAACGCCGTGCTGCGTGACGCCGAACAGGTCCGGCACCCGGCCGTCGCCGGGCCGCACGCCGAAGTAGCGGGCCGCGTCGGCACCCGCGTACACCGTCTGCAGGCCGGAGCGGGTGAACGCCTTTGCCGCGCCGGTGCTGTCGGTGCCGGTTCCGTTCTGCGCCAGCAGGTACTGCTTCGCGAAGGCCGTCGCGGCCGGTGAGCGGTCGGTCAGCCAGAGCAGCATCGCGTCGTCGTCGGTCGAGTGGACGACCAGGTCCCCGGCGCCGGGGTGGCGGGCCCGCCAGGCCGTGTTGAGACCGTCGAGCAGTTTGGCGTCGTCGACACGGGTCAGCATGCCCGGATCGGTCGGCGATTGGCCGTGCTTGGCGGACAGGATGATCGTCGTGGACCGGTCGAGGTGCTGCCGGCGCAGTTCGACTGCGAACGCGCCGATCCGGCCGTCGACGAAGTCCAGCGCCGAGGTCAGCACCGGTCCGGCCACCGTGCCGCCGGGCAGGTAGCCACCGGGCTGTCCGCCGGACGTCGGCAGCTTCTGCGCGGTGGACACGGACTGGAAGTTGAGACCGAAGACGGCGGGAGTACCGGTGCGGTGGGTGCCGCTGTGGTCGTATCCGTCGATCTCGTTCAGCACGGCCTGGGCCTTGTAGCCGTCGTACTGCTGGGTGGCGGCGTTGTCGGTGGTCCAGTCGCCGGTTCCGGCCGCGCTGTTGATCTCCGGGGTGAACAGGTCCTGCACGCCGGTGCCCGACGGGCCGTTCAGGATCTCGTAGGCCGGATGCTTGTCCGACCAGGCCGTCCGCAACCCAGCCTGGCGGGCCACCTCGAACACGGTGTTGACCTGCAGGTACTGGTGCGGCGGCACCGGGCGGCAGGTGCGCGGGTCGACCGGCAGGCCACTCTGGTTCAGCAGGGTCTGCGGGGTGCCGGTCATGCCCAGCACGGACGCGGGCAGGCCGGACAGGCCCTGTCCGGCGTCAAGCCGGGTCTGGTCGCGGTCGAGGTTTTCGGTGAGGTCGATCTGCGCCCCCGGTTTCACCCCGGCACACGAGGTCGTGCCCGCGGGAAGCAACGCGTGGTTGTAGGTGGCGTCGTAGTAGATGCCGGTGGTGGCCGGGTCGCCGCCCGTGAGCTGGCCGATCAGGCCGGGGAACGAGTCGGACGGCACCGGCGTGCGCGCGCCGGTGTACGACGTCCCGCGGGCCAGCAGGCCCGCCAGCGCCGAGCGCGGGTGCCGGGCGGCGTACGCGGTCAGGTCGGCCTGGTGCAGGCCGTCGACGGAGACGAGCAGGACGTGGCGGGGGCCGGCGGGGCCGTCCGACGCCGACGCGACGGGCACGGCGGTGAGCAAGCCCAGCGCGGCGAGCGCGGCCGGGATGCGGATCCGGTTCGGGGACAAGGGTTTCCTCCTCGACGCGCCCCGGGCAGGGCGTCTCCACAATCCCACGCCACCGAACCTGCCGCGAAGAGACCACGGCACGAACAGCCGGTGAACACAGCGGCAGCGTCTGTCCACTGTAGACAGATTTGGGCGCACGACGGCCCGCCGCGGCAGCATCTATCCATTTCGGACATTCCCGGTCGCGCCGACCATCGGGTCCACGAGTTCGCCGCCAGCTTAAACTACGTGCGTGTAGAATTTCCAGTAGCGACCGCAGAGCCGGAATTGGGGTGGGAACAGCACTGTGATCACCTTCGGGCCTGCCCTGGTGGCGGTGCTGGTCCTGCTCACCACGGCCGGGGCCGCCATCGTCCGCTGGGGTGAGCTGGGCCAGGGGCGGGCGGTGCTGATCGCCGCCGTCCGCGCGGTCGCGCAGCTGGCCCTCGTGTCACTGGTGATCACCGCGATCCTGCGCTCGAACCCGCTGACCGGCCTGTTCGTGCTGCTCATGTTCGGCATCGCCGCGGCGACGTCCGCGCGCCGCGCCGGCGGCTGGGCCAACCTGCCGTGGACGGCCCTCGCGATCGCCGCCGGTGTCGCACCGGTGCTGGCGCTGGTCCTCGGCGCCGGCGTCGTCCCGCTGCGCCCGATCGCGGTCGTGCCGATCGCCGGCATCGTGATCGGCGGCGCGATGACGGCGACGTCGCAGGCCGCGCGGCGGGCGCTGGACGAACTCGAAGCCCGCCACGGCGAGTACGAAGCCGCACTCGCCCTCGGGTTCATGCCCCGCCCGGCCGCGCTGGAGATCTGCCGCCCGAGCGCCGGCCACGCCCTGATCCCGGCGCTCGACCAGACCCGCACGGTCGGCCTGGTGACCCTGCCCGGCGCGTACGTCGGGGTGCTGCTGGGCGGTGCGGGCCCGCTCCAGGCGGGCACGACGCAGGTGCTCGTCCTGATCGGGCTGCTGGCCGCGGAGGCCGTGTCGATCCTGGTGACCGTGCAGCTCGTCGCCGCCGGGAAACTCACCGACCGGGCGTACGCCTTCCGGCGTACGCGCTACGCCGGAAGTCGCACCCCGGGCCCGCGCGGATCGCCCGCCAGGCTGTCGCTCCGCCGCCGGGCCCGGTCCTAGGCTCCGCCCACGCCACGCCCGAGAGGACGAGAACGCCCATGATCGAAGCACGTGCCGTGTCCAAACGCTACGGTGACAAGAAGGCCGTGGACGACCTCACGTTCACGGTGAAACCCGGCGTGGTGACCGGGTTCCTCGGTCCCAACGGCGCCGGGAAGTCCACCACCATCCGGATGATCATGGGCCTGGACGCGCCCACCTCCGGCTCGGTCACGGTCAACGGCAAGCCCTACCGTCAACACGCCGCGCCGCTGCACGAAGTCGGCGCGCTCTTGGAGGCCAAGGCCGTCCACACCGGACGGTCCGCCTACAACCACCTGCTCGCTCTCGCGCTGAGCACCGGCATCCCGCGCCGGCGGGTCGACGAGGTGATCGACCTCGTCGGGTTGCACGAGGTCGCCCGCAAGCGCGTCGGCGGGTTCTCCCTCGGCATGGGCCAGCGCCTCGGCGTCGCCGCCGCGCTGCTCGGTGATCCCGCGACCCTGGTGCTCGACGAACCGGTCAACGGGCTCGACCCGCAGGGCATCCTTTGGATCCGCACCCTGCTGCGCGGCCTCGCCGCCGAGGGTCGCACCGTCTTCGTCTCCTCGCACCTGATGAGCGAAATGGCCCTGACCGCCGAGCACCTGATCGTGATCGGCAAGGGCAAGCTCATCGCCGACACTTCGGTCGAAGAGTTCATCCGGCGCGCCTCGAGCCGGGTCGTGCGGGTGCGCACCCCGGAAGCCACCCGGCTGCGGGACCTGCTCACCGGGCCCGACGTCGGCGTCACCAGCCTGGCCCCCGAACTGCTCGAAGTCAGCGGACTCGACGGCGCCGAGATCGGTCGCGTCGCCTGCCGCGAGGCCATCCCGCTCGAAGAGCTCACACCCGTCCAGGCCTCCCTGGAAGAGGCGTTCATGGAACTCACCGACGACGCCCTCGAATACCGGGTCACCCCGGCGGCCCAGGAAAGGTCCGCGTCATGACGACCACCACCGCCCCCGCCGCCACGCCGTCGCCCCACGCGTCGCTGCCGGACGACCTCAAGGTCACCCCGGTGCGGGTGCTCCGCTCGGAGTGGCTGAAGTTCCGCACAGTCCGCTCGTCGCCGCTTGCGGTCGCCGTGACCGTGGTCGGGATGATCGCACTCGGCTGGATCTTCTCGGCCGCCGACGCGAGCCGCTGGCCGGTCATGCGTCCCCAGGCCAAGGCGCACTTCGACCCGACCGACGTCAGCATCCGCGGCTACGTCCTGGCGCAGCTGGTGATCGGTGTGCTGGGTGTGCTCGTCGTCTCCGGCGAATACGGCACCGGGATGATCCGCGCAACCTTCTCCGCCGTGCCGACGAGGACGCCGGTGCTGTGGGCGAAGCTCGTCATCTTCGCCGTCGTGTCGTTCGTCGTCGGCACCGTCAGCTCGTTCGCCGCGTTCCTCGGCGGGCAGGCGTTCCTCAGCTCCCAGCACATCGAAACGACGCTGTCCGCGCCTGGCGTGTTCCGGGCGGTGTTCGGCGTGGGCCTCTACCTCACCGTGGTGGGCATGCTCGGCGTCGCGCTCGGGTGGCTGATCCGGCACACTGCCGGCGCGATCGCCACCTTGTTCGGTCTGCTGCTGGTGCTGCCGGGGATCGCCGACGCGCTGCCGGACAGCTGGGCCCCGCACGTCGTGCCGTACCTGCCGAGCAACGCGGGGCAGGCCTTGATCACGGTGCGCCCGGACGCGGCCATGCTCGCACCGTGGACCGGGTTCGCCGTGTTCTGCGCCTACGTCGCCATCGCGCTCGTGGCCGCGGTCGTCCTGCTCGAGCGCCGCGACGCCTGAGCGGTGGAGAGCGGCAGGGTGAGTGACGCGGGTTCGGCGTGGCCGGTTTCCGAGCACGGCCTGGTCAGCGGGTGGCCCGGGGCCGAGCGGCTGCGCACGTGGGCCCGCCGTCACCCCACCGCCACAGACGTGCTGCTCGCGTGCGCGCTGCTGCCGTTGGCGCTGCTCGTAGAGCACCGCGGGGTGGCGCCGGCAGCCCGTCCGTTGCTGTTCGGGGCCGGTGCGCTGCTGGTGGCGACGCTGGCGTTCCGCCGTCGTTTCCCGCTGGGGGCGGTCACCGCGGCGTGTGTGTTCGCGCTGGTCCAGGGGCTGTTCGGGCCGCCGTTCCCGCCGACCTCCATCGCGGTGCTCGTCGCCGTCTACACCGTCGGGGCGTATTCCGGGCGGCGGCGGGCGCTGACGGCGCTGGCGGTCCTCGGCGTGCTGATCGCGATCGTGGTGTTCCGCGGCGACGAGCTCGCCGAGTCCGCCGCCCGGTTCGTGTTCGCCTCCGCGGTGGTCACTGCCGCGTTCGTGCTCGGGGTGAACGTGCGGATGCGGCGGGTGTACCTGGTGTCGCTGCGGGACCGGGCGCTGCGGGCCGAACGCGAGCGCGACCAGCAGTCGCAGATCGCGGCGGCGCGCGAACGGGCGACCATCGCCCGGGAGATGCACGACATCGTCGCGCACAACCTCTCGGTGATGATCGCCCTGGCCGACGGCGCCGCCTACGCCGCCCGAACGGACGCGGCCGCCGCGGAAACCGCGTCGCTGCACGTCTCCTCGACCGGGCGGCAGGCCCTCGACGAGATGCACCGGCTGCTGGGCGTGATGCGCAGCACCGGCGGCGACAGCCCCCGCGCGCCGCAGCCCGGCGTTGCCCAGATCGACGAGCTCGTCACCCAGGTGCGCACCACCGGTCTCCCCACCTCCTGGACGATCACCGGCGAGCGGTTCACCCTCTCCCCCACCGCCGGGCTCGCGCTCTACCGCGTCGCCCAGGAAGCGCTCACCAACGTGCTCAAACACGCCATTCGGCCGTCGGCCGCGCACATCCGCCTGAGCTACACCGACCCGACGATCACCCTCGAGATCGACGACGACGGCGCCGGTCGTCGTGGCACCGCCGGCCCGGTGGCCGGGCACGGGCTCAGCGGCATGCGCGAACGCGTCGGCGTCTTCGGCGGCGAGGTCACCGCCGGCCCGCGGCCCGGCGGCGGCTGGCGGGTCACGGCCCGGCTCGAACCCGGGTACGCCGGATCGGCGGCCGGCGCGTGATCAGCATCCTGCTCGTGGACGATGAACCCTTGCTGCGCCTGGGTTTCCGGCTGGTCCTGGAGTCGCAGCCGGACTTCACCGTCGTCGGCGAGGCCGCCGACGGCGCGGCCGCGATCAGCCGCACGGCCGAGCTCGACCCCGACGTCGTCGTGATGGACGTGCGCATGCCCGGGATGGACGGGATCGAAGCGACCCGCGAGATCGTCCGCGCGCACGGCCGGTCCCGGGTGCTGATCCTGACCACTTTCGACGTCGACGAGTACGCCTTTCCGGGCCTCAAGGCGGGCGCCAGCGGGTTCCTGCTGAAGAACGTCCCGCCCGAGGACCTGATCTCCTCGATCAGGGCGGTGGCCGGCGGCGACGCGGTGGTCGCGCCGAGCGTGACCCGGCGGCTGCTGGACGCCATGGCCGCCCGGCTCCCCGACCGCGGCCCGGCCGGGGACGCCCCGCTCACCGGACACGGTCTCGAACGGCTCACCGAACGCGAACTCGAAGTCCTTCGCAAGCTCGCCCGCGGGCGTTCCAACGCCGAGATCGCCGACGAACTGGTCCTGTCGGAGGCGACGGTGAAGACCCATGTCGGGCGCATCCTCAACAAGCTCGAACTCCGCGACCGCGTCCAGGCTGTGGTGCTGGCCTATGACGTCGGCCTGGTGCGGCCGGCGTGACCGCGGCGCCACGCGTCGGCCGTGAACCCGAGGACGCACACGACCGGCGACACCACGGCGACCGCGCGGAGACAACGCACGGGAACGCCCGGCTTCGGGGTCACGGTCATCCCGGGCGGAGGGTCGGGCGCCCGGAACCGCAGGGTTTTCGTCATGTGTCGCCAGTGGAAGATCTCCTTCCACACGAGGTACCAGCTGATCGGCCACACCACCAGCGCGACGGTCCGCAGCATCCTCATCCTGCGAGGTTAACGCGGCTTAGCCCGTCGCGAACCGGTCGCTGACCGCTGTCGCCCTAGCTTGGCGTCGTGGCCATCCCGTCGTCGACCGAGCGAGACACCGTCCTCGGCGTGCGGCTGCCGGTCTTGACGGCGGCGCTCGCGGCGCTGGTGTTCGTGGCCCTGCTCGTGTCGGCGAGTGATGCGCTGCCCTGGGCCAGGGGGTTCGACCTCGACGTCCACACGTGGCTGGTCGCGCACCGGTCCGCGGCGCTCGCCTCCGTAGCTGCGGTGATCACGTCGACGGCGTCCTCGGCGTTCGCCGCGCCTCTGGTGTTCATCGTCGCTGCCGTGCTCACCAGGGGAAACCTCCGTGCCCGGCTCGTCCGCGCCGGACTCGTCATCGCCGTGATGCTGTCCGCTGTGCTGTGCCGTTTCGGGATTTCCGAGCTGATCGCCCGGCCACGTCCGCCCACCGCGGATTGGGTCGTCCAGGCCGGCGGCCTGTCCTTCCCGTCCGGCCACACTTCCGACGGCGCCCTCGCCGCGGGCCTGATCGCCTGGCTCGTCGTACGCCGGTTCACCGGCCGCGTCACGGCACGGGTGGTGTGGCCGATCGCCGCCGCGTATGCCCTGCTGATCGCCTGGACCCGCGTCTACCTCGGTGTGCACTGGCCCACCGATGTCTTCGGCAGCTTGGCGTTCGTGACGGCCTGGCTGTCCGGCTCACTCGTGTTGCAGCGGCTCGAAGAGCGCGAGAAGAGCCCCTGATGCAGAAAGGTCGTCATGACTCCAACCACCACAACCCCGCATCGCCATCGCGGCGGTCGCGGCGTCGGTGCTCACCGCCTGCGCCAGAACCCCGGCCCCCACACCAAATCCGGCATCGGGGACAACCTCGGGGAGTGAACCGGCCAGTGGCACCACGGCGACGGAGGTCAACCCCGCCGGTGACATCCCCGACAACCAGGCCTACGTGCCCTTCACCCCGCCCGGCGGCGGCTTCAGCGTCAAGATCCCGGAGGGCTGGGCCTCCTCGGCCGCGGGCGCGACGACGACCTTCACCGACAAGCTGAACCAGGTCCAGGTGACGTCGTCGCGCGCGGTGCGGCCGCGCCGACGACGGCGTCGGTGACCGCGACGGACGTCCCTGCGCTGAAGGCCACGGCCCCGAACTTCGCGATGGGCAAGGTCTCGACGGTCTCCCGCGCCGCCGGCCAGGCGACTCTCCTGACCTACCAGGGTGACTCGGCGCCGAACCCCGTCACCGGGACGGTCGTCCGCGACGCGTTCGAGCACTACAGCTTCTTCCAAGCCGGGATCCACGTCGACCTGACGCTCTCGGGTCCGACCAACGCCGACAACGTCGACCCCTGGCGTACCGTCACCGACTCCCTGAGCTGGTCGTGATGTCCGGCTGGGCCACCCCGGCGCTGAACGCCCGCGAGCTCTACCGCTTCTTCCGCACTGGCGACGACGAAACGCTGGCCCTGCGCGGAGCTTCACTCACCGTCGCCCGCGGCGAGACCGTCGCGGTCGTCGGACCGTCGGGCTCGGGAAAGTCGACGCTGCTGGCCTGCCTGGCCGGACTGGACGAGCCGGCGGGCGGCAGTGTCGAAGTCGCCGGCGAACGGATCAGCCACCGCCCCGAGGCGGTCCGCGCCAAGATCCGCGCGCACCGGATCGGGGTGCTGCTGCAGTCCCGCAACCTGCTGCCCCACCTCGACGTGCGCGGAAACATCCGGCTGGCCCGGCGGGCGTGGCGCCACAGCGGTTTCCGCCCCTCGGTGGACGAACTGCTGGACCGGGTCGGGCTCGGCGACCGCGGACGGGCGACGCCCGCGCAGCTCTCCGGCGGCGAACTCGCCCGGGCCGGTCTCGCCGTCGCGCTGGCCAACAACCCCGACGTGCTGCTCGCCGACGAGCCGACCGGGGAACTCGACGGGTACACCGAGGAACAGGTTCTCGAATTGCTCCGCGACCACGCCGACCAGGGTGCGGGCCTGCTGATCGTCACCCACAGCGCCGAAGTCGTGGCAATCGCCGACCGGGTCGTCACGATCCAGGACGGCGCGGTGGCGCCGTGACGGCCGAAGCGCTCGTCGTCTGTGCCGACGTGGCCCGCACGTTCGGCACCGGGGACGCCGCAGTCGTCGCCGTGCACGGTTCCAGCTGCAGTGTCCACAGTGGATCGCGGATCGCCGTCGCCGGGCCGTCCGGCTCGGGGTAGTCGACGCTGCTGCACCTGATGGCCGGGATGGAGCGCCCCACCCGCGGCACCGTCGAGTGGCCGGGGCTCGACCCGGCCCGGCCGCGCACCAGCGACATCGGCGTCGTCTTCCAGAGCCCCAGCCTCGTCCCGGCCCTGGACGTCCGCGAGAACGCGGGCCTGCCGCTGGTCATCGCCGGCGCCGACGACCCCGAACGAGCCCAGCGCATGTCCGAGGCGCTCGCCCTGGTCGGCGTCGACGACCTGGCCGACAAGCTGCCCGAGGAGATCTCGGGTGGCCAAGCCCAGCGGGTGGCGGTCGCCCGGGTGCTCGCGCAACGACCGCGGCTGCTGCTCGCCGACGAACTCACCGGGCAGCTCGACCGCGCCGCCGGACAGCGGCTGCTCGACGCCCTGCTGGCCGCGACCGAGCACCTGGGCGCCGCCCTCGTCGTCACCACCCACGACCGGGCCGTCATCGAACGGCTGGAGACCCAGTGGACCATGCACGAAGGCAGGCTCCGCACCACCACAGACCGGACGGTGACGTCGTGACCGGGCTGTGGCTGGGCGGGCTGCTGCGCCGCCGCACGGGCCGGCTGCTGGCCACCGCCACCGGCATCGCCCTCGCCGTCGCGCTGATCGGCGCCCTGGGTTCGTTCCTCGCTTCCTCGCAGGCCACGATAACCGCCCGCGCGCTGCGGTCGGTCGCCGTCGCCTGGCAGATCGAGGTGCAGGCCGGTGGCGACGCCGGAGCCGTGCTGAGCCGGTTGCAGAGCCTGCCGGGCACCGCGGCGGTCCGCACTGTCCACGTCGCGCGCACCAGCGGGCTGCTGGCCACCACCGGCGGCACCACCCAGACCACCGGCCCCGGCGTCATCCTCGGCATCGCGCCCGGTTACGCGGCCGACTTCCCGGACCAGATCCGGCAGCTCAGCGGCTCCCCCGACGGCGTGCTCATCGCACAGCAGACCGCGTCGAACCTGCACGTGCGACCCGGCGACCAGGTCACGATCGGTCTTCCTGGCGCCGCACCGGTCACCGTCGCCGGTGTCGTCGACCTCCCGCAGGCCGACTCGCTCTTCCAGAAGGTCGGCGCGCCCGCGCAGATGCAGCCGTCCGCGCCGCCGGGACAACGTCCTCCTCCTGCCCGACGACACCTTCGCGGCGTTGACGAGCCGAAGCGCACCGGTCACCCAGTTCCACGTCGCCCGCGACGCGCCCGCGTCGCAGGACCCCGCCGTCGCGTACCAGGACGAGATCGCCGCCACCCACAACTTCGAAGCCCAGGTCGCCGGTGCCGTGCTGGTCGGCAACAACGTCGGCGCCGCCCTCGACGCCGCCCGCGGAGACGCAGCCTACGCGCAGATGCTGTTCCTGTTCCTCGGCCTTCCTGGCGTCGTCCTCGCCGCGCTGCTGACCAGCGCGCTCGTCCAGGCCGGCGCGGACCGGCGACGCGCCGAGCAGGCCCTCCTGCGCACCCGCGGACACACACCGCGGACGGTCATCGGCATCGCGGTCACCGAAGCCGCCTTCGTCGCGGTGCTCGGCGGTGCGCTGGGACTGGCGATCGCGGCGGTCGCCGGCCGGCTCGCCTTCGGTCCGGCCCCGGAAGGCCGGACCGCCGCGGCCACGGCCTGGTGGTATGCGATCGCCTTCGCCGCCGGGCTGCTGATCACCACCCTCACCGTGCTGGTCCCGGCCGTCTCGGACCTGCGTCACGGAACCGTTTCCCAGGCGCGGCAGGTGATCGGTGCCCACCGCTCGCCGTGGTGGGCCAAGGCGGGCCTCGACGTCCTGCTCATCGCGGCCGCGCTGGTCGTGTTCTGGGCGTCGGGCAGCAACGACTACTCGCTCGTGCTGGCCCCGGAAGGCGTGCCGTCCATCTCGGTGTCCTACTGGGCGTTCCTCGGCCCGGCGCTGCTGTGGCTCGGAGCCGCGGCGTTGCTGTGGCGACTCACCACAATCGTGCTCCGGCACGGCCGGGTCCCGCTGCGGCGGATCCTGCGGCCGCTGGCCGGCCGGCTGGCCCTACCCGGCACGGCCGGGATCGCCCGGCAACGCCGGCCACTCGCCCGCGCGATCGTCCTGCTCGCGCTGGCGTTGTCGTTCGCCGCGTCGACGGCGGTGTTCAACAGCACCTACCAGCAGCAGGCCGAAGCCGACGCCCAGCTGACCAACGGCGCCGACGTAGCCGTCACCGAACCACCCGCCGCCCAGGTCTCCCCCGCCGCTGGCGCACAGCTGCAGAGCGTTCCCGGCGCCCGGCACGTCGAGCCGGTCCAGCACCGGTTCGCCTACGTCGGGGCGGATCTGCAGGACCTCTACGGTGTCCGCCCCGGCAGCATCCGGGACGTCACCGCCCTGCAGGACACGTACTTCCAGGGCGGCACCGCCGCGGAGCTGATGGCTACACTCGCACGTCAACCGGACGCCATCCTCGTCAGCGCCGAAACGGTCAAGGACTTCCAGCTCAACCCCGGCGACCTGATCAACCTCCGCGTCCAGGACGCCCGGACCAAGGCGCTGCGCACGGTGCCGTTCCGCTACGCCGGGATCGTCAAGGAGTTCCCCACCGCGCCCAAGGACAGCTTCTTCGTGGCCAACGCGGCCTACCTCGCGCAGGCCACCGGCTCAAACGCCGTCGGCGCGTTCCTCGTCGACACCGTCGGCAGCAACCAGTCCGGGGTGGCCGACGCCCTGCGCGCCCGGCTCGGCACCACGGCGGCCGTCACCGACATCACGCAGAGCCGCGCGCACTTCGGCTCGAGTCTCACCTCGGTCAACCTGTCCGGGCTCACCCGCCTGGAACTGGCGTTCGCGGTCCTGATCGCCGCAGGCGCCGGCGGGATGGTGCTGGCCGTCGGGCTGGCCGAACGACGCCGCGGCCTCGCGATCATGGCGGTGCTCGGCGCGCGGCGCCGGCACCTGCGCGGGCTCGTCCTCGGCGAGGGGCTCGTGCTGATCGCCGGTGGCCTGCTCGGCGGGGCGATCATCGCGTGGGGCGTCTCGCAGATGCTCGTCAAGGTCCTGACGGGCGTGTTCGACCCGCCGCCGTCGTCGATCGCCGTGCCATGGACCTACCTGGTGGCGACGGTCGCGGCGGTGGTCGTCGCCGTGGTGGTCGCCGCCGTGACCAGCGCCCACGCGTCCACCCGACCCTCGGTGGAGGAACTACGCGACCTGTGACTCACTCGATCGTGGCGCGAAACTTTGCCATTCGCTCACTTCGCATTGGCGAGGCGTGAACCCGGTTCTCGTTACCGTGCGCCCAGCCGCACTCCAACCCTGCGAGACCATCGAGATTGCGAGCCCATGACCTCAGTACGAACCTCTTTGCCCAGCCGCACCTTTCTGAACAAAGTGCCGGAAGTCACGCTCTACTTCTGGCTCATCAAGGTGCTGTGCACCACCGTCGGCGAGACAGCGGCCGACTTCCTGAACGTCGACCTGGGTTTCGGGCTGAGCGGAGTTTCCCTCGTCACCGGTGCGCTCCTGGTTGTCGCGTTGGTCTTCCAGTTCCGCGCGACCCGCTACATCGCTGGGTTGTACTGGCTGACCGTCGCGATCGTGAGCGTGTTCGGCACCCTGGTCACCGACAACCTGACCGACAACGTCGGCCTGCCGCTGGAAGCGAGCACCCTCGTGTTCGGCGTCCTGCTGGCCGTGACCTTCGTGGTCTGGTACGCATCCGAGAAGACGTTGTCCATCCATTCGATCGTCACCCGGCGCCGGGAAACGTTCTACTGGCTGGCGATCCTGTTCACCTTTGCCCTCGGCACGGCGACCGGCGACCTCATGGCCGAGGTACTCGGACTCGGTTACCTGGTCACCGGGGCCATCGTCGTGGCGCTGATCGCCGTCACCGCGATCGCCTGGCGGCTCGGCTTGCACCCGGTGCTCGCGTTCTGGTTCATTTACGTCCTGACCCGGCCGCTCGGTGCGTCGCTCGGCGACTACCTGTCCCAGCCCTCGAGCCTGGGCGGGCTGGGCCTGGGCGCGACGGTGACCAGCCTGATCTTCGTCGCGGCGATCATCGTGACCGTCGTCTACCTGTCGGCCACGAAGGCCGACGTCGTGTCCGGCGACACCACCGCTCCTGTCGACGAACCGGTCCGGGGCGGGATGTGGCAGACGACCGTGTTCCTTGCGGTGATCCTCGTCGCCGGGGGCGTCGGCTACACCCTGCGCACCGCGGCCCTGCAGGGCGACAGCTCGCCGCAGGTGCCGGTCGCCTTGCCGCCGGTGCCCGGCGGCGGTCCGGCGCAGCCCGTGCCGGTCCGCACCTCGCCGCTCGGTGACCTGTCGATGTTCCGCGGCATCACCCAGGACACCCTGAACCTGCTCGACGGCGGCAACCAGGCGGGTGCGACGAACCGCGTCGACGACCTCGAAATCCAGTGGGACAACGCCGAAGCCCGGTTGAAGCCCAAGGACAAGGCCGAGTGGACGAAGGTCGACGGCAGGATCGACAAGGTCCTGCGCGCACTCCGAGCGACGAGCCCGGATCAGGCCGCTGAAAAGGACGCCCTCACCGCGTTGCTCGCGACCCTCGGCTGAGCCCGCCGGTTCACGGCTTTTCCACCGCAGCGCCCGCTTTCGCCCAGGTGGCGCGCAGGTCCGTCAGATAGGTCTCGGCCTGCGCGCCGGGCTTCGTGCCGCGCGCGAACGCCTTCATGTTGCCCGGCCCGGCGTTGTAGCCCAGCGCGAGCAGTTCGTCGGTGGTGAACTGGCCGCTGTGTTTCGCAGGCAGCTGAGCGGCCAGGTCGTGCAAGTACCAGGCTTCGGCCTGAATGGCGAGATCAGGGTCGTCGGGCAGTTCCTGCCAGTCGCGGCCGGCGAACGGCCGGCCGCGGCGGCTCTGCTCGTACGTCGCGCGGTGCATGTTCGCCACCCCGAACGCGGCGTCCGGCTTGAGGTTCTGCCAGGCGCGCTCGAGCTGCGGATCGTGCGGCTTGTAGTCCTCGTTGTAGAGGATGGCCAGCACCAGCTGCGGATCGACGCCCGCCTCCCGGGCGCGGGCGATGACCTGCGGCGCGAACTTCGCCGGATCGGGATTCACCGTGCCGGCCTCGGCGGACGGGCTCGTGGCGGGCGCGGAAGAGCTCGCGGGCGCGGCCGCGCTGGTCGACGTCGCAGGAGCGCCGGCCACCGGGGCCGGGGCGCACCCCGCGGTGGCCAGCGCCAGCACACACGCGGCCGCGAGAACACGATACGGCCGCATGCGTCCCGCCTTCCGTCGGTCTTCTCCCCACTCTAGGCCGTCAGCCGGCGTTCTTGTTGGCCTGCAGCGCGAACTCCGTGGTGAAGGTCTTGGCGAGGTCCACGTTGTGCCCCTTGACGTTGGGGTCGAACGCGGACAGCACGTTCAGCACCGTCTGCGGACCGCCCTCGGGCATGATGCCGTCCGCGGTGTAGATGCCCTTCTCGTCGGCCAGCGCCTTGACGTAGGCGGCGCGGCCGACGCCGGTGTAGTACTCCGGCGGCATCTGGTCGGTGATTTGGTCGGCGCTGCTCTTGGCGATGAACTTCATCGTCTTGACGAACGCGTTGGCCAGCTTCTGCACGACGTCCTTGTGCGCGTCCACATAGGACGTCTGCATGTACAGCGCCGACGCCGGGTAGACCCCGCCCAGCGCCTTGCTCGCACCCGCGGCCGTGCGCATGTCGATGAGCACCTTCGCCTGCCCGGTGTTCAGCAGCGCGGAGATCGTCGGCTCGGTGGTCATCCCGCAGTCGATGGACTTGTGCTGCATCGCCGCGATGAACGTGTTCCCGGCCTCGACGGCGACCGACTTGACGTCGGCGGCCTGCAGCCCGTTGCGCACCGCGAGGTACTTGGTGAGGAAGTTCGTCGACGACCCGAGCCCGGTCACCCCGAGGTTGCGCCCCTTCCAATCGGCGGGCGAATGGATCTGGTCCGCGACGTCGCTGCGGCACAGCACGACCTCGCCCGGCACCTGCAGCAGTTGCACCACCGACTCGGCCAACTTGCGCTTGCCCTGCAGGTCGATCGTGTGGTCGTAGAACCCGACCACGCCGTCGACCTGGCCGGCGAGCATGGCCGTCTCGGCGTCGACGCCGGCCGGTTCGTCGGAGAGCTGGACGTCGAGGCCCTGCTCCTTGAAGTACCCGAGCCGTTCGGTGAGCTTCGCCGGCAAGTAGATCTGCTTGTTGGCGCCGCCGACCATCAGCTTGACCACCGTCTGGCCCTGCGCGTTCGACGGCGCCGCGGCCGGGGTGGACGAGCCACCGCAACCGGCGAGGACCAGGCACGACGCCGCCGCCAATGCGGCCGTGACGAGCGGTTTCATGGTGAAGCTCCTTTGCTCACGGGGAACGGGGTTCACAGGTCCGCGCCGGTCGTGGTGACGGGCGGGCGCCAGGCGAGCAGCTTCTTTTCGAGCAGCCCGATGAAGCCTTCGGTGATCAGCGCGACCGCGGCGATGATGACCATCGCGGCGAACACGCCGTTCGGGTTGAAACTGCCCTGGGCCTGCTGGATCAGCAGGCCCAGACCGCGCTGGGCCCCCAGGAACTCCCCGACGATCGCGCCGATCAGCGCGAAGCCGAAGCTGATGTGCATGCTCGCGATGATCCAGGTGAACGCCGAGGGCAGGACGACCTGGCGGGTGACCTGGCCGCGGGACGCGCCGAGGATCCGGGCGTTGGCCATGTAGCTGCGGTCGACCTCGCGGGTGCCCTGGTAGGCGTTGAAGAACACCGCGAAGAACACCAGCACGACCGCGAGGGCCACTTTGGACTCGATGCCCAGCCCCAGCCAGACCAGGAAGATGGAGCCCAGCACGATCCGCGGGATCGAGTTCATGATCTTGATGTAGGGCCCGAAGATCTGCGACAGCAGCCGGACCCGGCCGAACGCGACCCCGCAGGTGACGCCGAGGACGAGCCCGATCCCGAAGCCGAGGAACGCTTCTTCGAGTGTGACGCCGATCTGTTCCCAGATGGTCCCGGCATCCGTCCCGTGCTGGAACCAGTCCCCCAGCTGGCGCACGATGGCGCTGGGCTGGCCGAAGAAGAACGGATCCAGGATGTTCACGTCGGTGGCGAGTTCCCAGGCGCCGAGGAAGACGACCGCGACGGCGACCCGCGCGACGTTCACCAGGACACGCCGCCGCCGCGCCCGGGTCCTGGCGGTGGTTTCCTCGAGGGCGCCGGCCGATTCCTCCGGGGCGGCGACGCGGGCCGTCACGACGCGGCCTGCGTGGTGGTGCGGGCGTAGGCGAGCTGGACCTCGTCGCGCAGGGACGTCCAGATCTGCCGGTACAGCTCGACGAAGCGTGGCTGGAACCGGATCTCCTGGACCGTGCGCGGCCGTGGGAGGTCGATGTCGTAGACGGCCTTCACGCGGCCCGGTCCGGCGGTGAGGACGACGACCTTGTCCGCCAGTGCGATGGCTTCCTCGAGGTCGTGCGTCACGAAGATGACCGTCGGCCGGGTCAGCTGCCACAGCTGCAGCAGCTCGTCGGACATGATCGAGCGGGTCTGCACGTCCAGCGCGCTGAACGGCTCGTCCATCAGCAGGATGCCGGGCTCGTTGATGAGCGACTGGGCCAGCGCGACACGCTTGCGCATGCCGCCCGAGAGCTGGTGCGGGTAATGGCCTTCGAAGCCGGTGAGCCCGACCCGGCGCAGCCAGTCACGGGCGCGGGCCTGGACGTCCCGCTTCTCGCCGCCGCGCCACAGGGGCCCGGCGCACACGTTGCCCAGCACGGTCTTCCACGGCAGGACGGCGTCGTTCTGGAAGACGAACCCGACTTTCGGGTCGATCCCGGTCACCGTCTCGCCGTCCACCAGCACTTGCCCGGCGGACGCGCGTTCGAGCCCGGAGACGAGCGTCAGCGTGGTCGACTTGCCGCACCCGGTCGGGCCGACGACCGCGCAGAACTCGCCGGCGCCGATGTCGAGGTCCAGGTCGGCCAGCGCCGTGTACATCCGCCCGGACGGCGTGGCGAACCGCTTCGTGACGTTCCGCAGCCGGATCGCCGTCGGAGGTGAAGTGTCCATGGGCCGGGGACCCTAGGTTCGGCTCGTCGCCCGGCGACAGCGTTGTGCGGCTTTGGCCCCTTACTCGCGTATCTGCGGGTTCTGCGCGTTCTGCCAGCCCTGTTTCCCTTGCGTTAGCACTCGGTGGAGGACACTCCCGGGATCGTCGACGCGAGGAGGCCGCCGTGCGCCATCCCAGGGCACTCTCGTCGTTGATCCTCGGGTACGTGCTCGCGATCCTGGTCGTGACCATGGTGCTCGGCTTCGCGCTCTACACCCAGGTCACCCGGGACCTGCTGGACCGCTACAGTGAGCGTCAAGCCCTGTCGGTGGCCGAAGCGGTCGCCGCCGACCCGGTCGTCCGCGCTGGGATCGCCAGCAGCGACCGGACGGGCACCGTCCAGCGGGTCGCCGAGGACGTGCGGGCCGCGACCGGCGCCGCCTACGTCGTGGTGATCGACCGAGACGGGATCCGGCACTCCCACCCGAACCCCGCGCTCATCGGCCGGCGGATCGAAGAGCCGGTGATCGCCCTCGACGGCCGGAGTCACGTCGGCCTCGACCCCGGCAGCCTCGGCGACTCGGCCAACGGCAAGGCCCCGCTGCGCGCGCCGGACGGCACCCTGGCCGGCGAGGTGTCCGTCGGCATCCTGGAAACCGATGTCTCCCAGCACTTCTGGGCAGAAGTACCGACGCTCCTGCGCTACACCGGCGCGGCGCTGCTGGCCGGGACGCTGATCGCGCTCGTGCTCGCCCGGCGGCTCAAGCGGATGACGTTCGGCCTGGAGCTGCACGAACTGGCGTCGCTGCTGCAGGAGCGGGAAGCCACGCTGCACGGCATCCGGGAAGGCGTGGTGGCTTTCGACCGTCAGGGCCGGCTCACGATGGTCAACGACGAGGCGCGCCGGCTGCTGCGGTGGCGGAGCGCGGAGCTGGGCCGGCCCCTCGGCGACGTCGTGCCGGAGGGCCGCCTGCGCGAGGTGCTCGGCGGCACCGGCGACGGCATCGACCAGATCGTGCTCACCGACGAGCACCTCCTGGTGGCGAACCGGATGCCGGTGCGGGTGCGCGGGCGCGACGTCGGGTCGGTGGTGACGCTTCGGGACCGCACCGAGCTCGAGGCCCTGCTGCGCGAACTCGACAGCGTCACCGGGCTCACCGACGCGCTGCGCGCGCAGCAGCACGAGTTCTCCAACCGGCTGCACGTCCTGTCGGTGCTGATCGGGATGGGCGACCAGGAGGAGGCGGTGGCCTACCTCGACGAGATTTCCGCGGGCAGCGCCGGCCAGGCCGAGGAGCTGCGCTCCCGCATCGCGCCGGCGTCGCTCGCCGCCCTGCTGCTGGCCAAGATCACCATCGCGGCGGAGAAGGACGTGCGGCTGACGGTGTCCGAAGACTCGCGGCTCGACCGGCCAGGCGCCACCCCGGACGCGCTGCGCACGATCGTCGGCAACCTCGTTGACAACGCGCTCGACGCCGTCGCGGACTCCCCCGCGCCGCGCGAGGTCGTGGTTCGCCTGACCTGCGACGACGAAGCGATCGCCTTGTCCGTGACCGACAGCGGCCCCGGGGTCCCCGCCGAGCTGGCGGAGCGCGTCTTCCAGGACGGCTACACCACCAAGCCGTCGCGCGGCGGGCTGCCCCGCGGCCTGGGGCTGGCCCTGGTGCACCGGCTGGTCGTCCGGCTCGGCGGCGTGATCGCGGTGACGCCGGGCCCGGGCGGCGCGTTCACCGTGCGGCTGCCCGTCCCCGCCGTGGAGGCCCGATGATCCGGACGCTGGTGGTGGACGACGACTACCGGATCGCCAAGGTGCACGCGGCCGGCGTCGGCCGGGTCGACGGCTTCACCGCGGCCGGGGAGGCACATTCGCTGGCCGAGGCGAGGGCCCTGGTCCGGACGCTCCGGCCGGACCTGCTCCTGCTGGACCTCTACCTGCCCGACGGCCACGGCCTCGAGCTCATGCGGTCGCTGCACGAGGCCGTGCCCCGTCCCGACTTCATCGTCATCACCGCCGCGCAGGACATCGACAGCGTCCGGCAGGCCATGCAACTGGGCGCGGTCTACTACCTCGTCAAACCGTTCGGGTTCGCCCAGCTGCGGGAGCAGCTTGCCGCGTACGGCCGGCTGCGCGAAAGCCTGGCCGGGATCGACGTCGCGAACCAGGAGACCGTCGACACCCTCTTCGGCCTCCTGCGCGGCCCGGCCGTCCACCAGGCCGACCGGCGGCGGCTGCCCGCCACCATGGCCCAGGTGCTGGCGCGGGTCCGGACCGCGCCGCATGCCCTGTCCGCGACCGACGTGGCCGAGCAGCTCGGCGTCAGCCGGGCCACGGCGCAGCGGTACCTTGCCGACCTCGTGCGCCGCGGCCTGCTGGACCTCAGCCTGAACTACGGCACGACGGGCCGCCCGGAACACCGCTACCACGTGGCCCGCCGATGATCACCGACGTGGTTACACCGCGAGCGGCAACCGGCCGGGCCGGACGCGGCGCCAGGCCACCACCAGGAACACGATCAGCCCGGCGAACGGCAGTGACCCGACCGTCCAGCTCAGCGCCAGCGGCGGGCCCGGCTGGTCCAGGATCGTGATGTCGCCGAGGTTTCCCTCGCCGTGCCCCTGCGGGCCATCGATGGCGAACCCGAAGCGGTAAACGCCCGCGGTGTCGAACGACTTCACGTCCAGGCCCCACGAATCGAGCTTGCGCGGGTGGCGGACCAACGGCCGGGTGTGCTCGTCGGACTTGACGCCGGGGCCGTCCACCAGCAGAGTGCCGGACTTGCCCGCGATCCCGCCGCCGGGCAGGAACGTGAAGTCCAGCGACTGCATCGCCCGGATCGGCCAGACCGAGAACCCGACGGTGACGCTGTAGGGACCGGCCTGGACGTGTTCGGTGTGGACGATGTCGACCGGGGCGTAGGCCATCGCCGGCGCTACTCCGGCGAAGGTCAGCGTGAGGACGGCGAGGGCGGTGACGACGAGACGCCGGGTGCGCGAGGTCATCGGGCTTCCTTGGAGGTCGGGGTGAGCGCGTCGAGCATCGTGGTGAACCGGCCGCCGAGGAACCCGGCGAGCACGCCCAGCGGGAGGCCGAGGATCGCGACGAGAGCGAACTCGGTCCCCGAGATCTCCGACGTGGGGTCGGTCAGGATCTGCTGCAGCGGCAGGCCGATGGCCACAACCAGCCCGGTCACCGCACCGGCCAGGAGCACGACCCGCCGGGCGTCCAGACCGCGGCGTCGGGTCCGGTGCAGCAGCACCTCGACCAGGACGGCCGCGACGATGAGGAACATCGGCATCGCGCCGGGCAGATCCGGCGGCTGCGCGGTGAGACCGTCGCGCAGCGGGAGCCCGACAGCGGCGGCGTAGGTCTCCGCGGCCCACGGGGAGAACCACCACAGGAACGCCTGCAGGACCCCGAGAACCACGGCGATCGCGATCGCCGAACCTGGCCGCCGCAGCAGCGTCGCGCCGATGACGAGCAGCAGCGGTGAGAAGAAGATGATCCCGATGATCGTCGGGTCGATCGGCAGCGGCAGGTTCTTGAGCGCGTTGGCGGGGATCGGCGCGAATGTGATGAGGATCGGGATCGAGCCCACGACACCCCAGTGGCCCCAGCGCTCGTCGCGGGCGGCGGCGAACACGATGATGCTGCCGATCATGGTGACGGTGATCGACAGGAACAGCGCGACGTGCGACGGGGTGTTCAGCACGGCGTCGAAGCCGTAGATCGAGTGCCACACCAGGTCGAGCAGCCCGTACAGCAGGAACGACGCCGCGCCGATCCCGGAGACCAGATAGCCCAGGGGCGCGGTGAAGACGCCGCCGAACACGCGCACGGGCGTGCCGCCGGTCGTCCGGGGCATCGGCCTGCCCGCGCGCTGGGCGGCGGTCGCCAGCAGCACCATCACCAGGCTGGCGATCCCGGACAGCGCGCTGCCGCTGTAGAGGGCCAGGTGCGACAACGTGAAGAAGGTGTCCGGCCCGACTTCGGTGTGCCACTGGATGTCCCAGCTCAGCCCGGCCGTGGTGATCACCGTGCCGAGGAAGACCGTCCAGGCGCCGGCCTGGGCGGCGGTTCCCGTCCGGGTGCGCGCGGCCGTGCGGCCGCCGTCGGGTAGTGCTGCCGAGATGTCCATCGTCGTGTCCTTTCGGGGTTTCAGCTCGAGACGGGGAGGAAAAGCGTGAGGTGGTCCGCGCCGACCGACAGCAGCAGCTGCCAGGAGCCGGCCATCATCAGCGGCACGCCGTCGGCGTGGTAGCCGCCACCGCCGGTGGGCGCGGCGGTGATCGGCGGGCCGGTGTGGCCCATCTGCGGCATCACCGGCTGGATCCGGACGGTGGCGCCGCCGACGGGGCGGCCGGCCGGATCGGTGACGTCGACGTCGACGGACGTGGTGCCGGGCCGCGGGTTCGCCACCGTGGCCGTGACCGAGTACCGCGCCGACGCGGCGTGCAGCACGGCGGGACCGGCCGGGCCGGGCCGCAGCACCACCACGAGGACGGCGACTACGGCGACCGTCACGGCGACGCCGGCCGCGAGCCCGCGGCGGTTGCGGGTGGGCGTGGTCGTCACGGGGTCTCCTGGGGCTCGGGGGCGACGTCGAGCACGACCGGGACCGTGAGCACGGTGTAGCGGCGTTCGACCTGGATCCAGAGGCGGTACCGGCCGGGCACCGGGAAGGTGTAGGTGAACGGCACGTCCGGCCCGTAGGCCGCGACGGTCTCGTCAGGGGCGCTGTCACCGTTGATCGGCGGCAGACCGGCCATACCGGGCCGCGACGGGTCCATTGTGGATGTCGAGCCCATCGCGTGGACGTGTGCCCACACCGGCGCCACCTGCGCGGCCGCGCCCACCGGCGCCGCGGCCGGCAGCGGGCCGGCCAGGATCAGGTGACCGGCCATCCCCAGCCAGGGCTGCAGGTCGTCGGTGTCGCCGACCCGGGCGGTCACGGTCGCCGGCTCCCCCGCCGCCGGCGGCGTCGTCGTGACGGCGATCCGCGTGCCGCCGACCTCCGTCGCCCCGGTGAGCTGCGCGGCGCTGAGCCGGACAGGCTCCGGGCCAGGCGTCACGGCGGAACCCGCGACGTCGAACCCCGCGGCGGCGCGCACCAGCTGCACTCCGCCGCCACGCCGGACCAGTTCGGCCGACAACGCGTAGTGCCCGGACGCCGGCGGAGTGACGTGCAGTTCGTAGTGGCCGGGGCCGGTCCGGATCGGGTGTTCGTGCCACAGCTCGCCGTCCGGGCCGACCAGCAGCAGGTGGACCAGGGCGCTGTCGTGGACGACCAGGTCGTCGACGGGCAGACCGGTCGACCCGTCGGTGAGGGTCAGCCCGAGATCCGCGGCCCGTCCGGCGACCGGAGCGTCGTCCACGGTAAGCACCACAGGCGGCCGCGAGTAGTCCCCGGTCATCGGCTGGGTCAGCGCGTACGGATCGGTGACGTTGGCGACCGTCGGATCGAGCTGGGTACCGGGTTGCGGCGGCAACGGCAGCGACGCCGAGAGCACCGCGGCGGTCACCGCGACCGCCAGCCCGGCCACCACACCGCCGGCCGGGAGCACCGCCCACGCCGTCCGGCGAGCCCGCGTCGCCGTCACGACAGAGACGAGGAGCAGCACCCCCGCAGCGAGGAAACCGCCGTACACCAGGCGTTCCGGCGGCGAGATGACCTGAACGGGCACCACGAACGGGATCCGGGCCGTCCGCACTCCGTCGCCCAAGGCCAGCTCCCACGGGCCGGCGCGGTCGACGTCCACGATGGCGCTGTAGGACCGCGGTTCCGCGCCGAGGTCGACGGTCGCTCTGGCCGCCGGCCCGCTTTCGGCGCTCGACCGGGCCACGACGGTGAGCCGGCCGGGCGCCGTCCCGGCGTGGGTGATGACGTCGACGTGCAGCGGGCCGGGAACGCTGGTCACCCGCCGGAGCACGACCGTGAGCTCGCGGTCGCCGAGCGTCTGGGCCACCGTGACGTCGCCGCCCGAGGACGGGGAGTCGGCGTGCGCCATCGGGCTCGCGATGAGCAGGAAGGCCAGGCACCCGGCCGGCACCAGCGCCCGGTAACTCGGAAAGTGCGTCACGGCAGGAGCTTCACGAAAGCTTCCTTACAGGACCCTTTCAGCCGGTAAAGGCGCTTTTGCCGACCTGCGGTGATACTGGGCCGATGCGGATACTGGTGGTCGAGGACGAGGAGGCCATGGCCGCGTCCCTCGCCTGGGGCCTGCGGGCGGAGGGGTACGTCGTGGACGTCACCGCCGACGGCCGGGACGCCCTGTGGCAGGCGCGCGAAACGGCCCACGACGTCATCGTCCTCGACGTCATGCTGCCCGGGCTGGACGGCTACCAGGTCTGCCGCCGGCTGCGCGCCGACGGGCTGTGGACGCCGATCCTGATGCTCACCGCGATGGACGACGACCTCGACCAGGCCGAAGGCCTCGACTGCGGCGCCGACGACTACCTGGTCAAGCCGTTCTCCTACCCGGTCCTGCTCGCTCGGCTGCGGGCGCTGACCCGGCGCGGGCTCGGCCGGCGTCCCGCGATCCTCACCGCCGCCGGGCTGCGCTTCGACCCGGCCGGGCGCACCGTCGTCCACGACGGCGTCGACCTGGACCTGACCAGCCGCGAACTGACTGTCCTGGAGTATCTCCTGCGGCGCCAAGGGCAGGTGGTGTCGAAGTCCGAGCTGCTTGACCACTGCTGGGACACCGCCTACGACGGCGGGCCGTCGGTCGTCGAGGTGACCGTCCACCGGCTGCGCCGGAAACTGGACCGTCCCGGCGGCGCCGACGTGATCCACACCCTGCGCGGCCAGGGTTACCTCATCCGGGACGACGCCGATGACCGGTGACCGCCCGCGGTGGCGCACCCTGCGGGTCCGGCTCACGATGGTCGCCGGGCTCGTCATCACGGCCGCCGTCGTCCTCGGGATCGTCCTGCTGTACCTGCTGCAGGTCCAATCCGTCGACCGCACACTCGACGGCCAGCTGCGCGCCTACGCGGTCGAGATCACGGAATCCGCGTCGACCGGCAGCTGGCCGCGGCTGCTGGCGCCGTCCACTTTGGACGCCGATGCCGAAGCCCAGGTGCTCGCGCCGGACGGGCACGTGCTCGCCGCGACCCGCACCCTGACCGGCCTGCCCGCGATGTACACCGTCGCGCGCGACTCCGAGACACCCCAGCGCACGAGCGCCGCCGACGGGATCATCCCCGACGACGTCCGGGTGATCGCCGTCCACCAGATCGTCGGCGGGCAGCTGGTCACGATCCTGGCCGGCACCCCCACCGGGTTGCTGACCCAGCTACGCGAGGCGTTCACATCCAACCTGCTGCTCGGCTTCCCCGTCATCCTCATCGTTGCCGCGGCCACAGTCTGGGTGATCGTCGGGCGGGTGCTGCGGCCGGTCGAGCAGATCCGGCACGCGGTCACCGAGATCACCTCCGCCGACCTGTCCCGGCGGGTGCCGGAACCCGGCACGCCCGACGAGATCGGCTCGCTCGCCCGGACCATGAACGACATGCTCGGCCGCCTGGAGAACTCGGCCGGCCGGCAGCGGCGCTTCGTCGCCGACGCCTCCCACGAGCTGCGCAGCCCGCTCGCGGCCATCCGCACCACGCTCGAAGTCGGGCTCGCCCACCGCGACCGGGCCCCCTGGCCCGAAATCGCCGAGCGGGCCGCCCGGCAGTCCGACCGGCTCGAGACCGTCATCGAGCAGCTGCTGCTGCTCGCCAGAGCGGACGAACACCAGCTGGCGGCGAACGTGTCCGATGTGGACGTCGACCGGCTGCTGCGCGACATCCACGACAGCACCCCGGCCGGCCACCTGGCGATCGATCTGGAACCACCAGGCGTCACCAAGGTCCCGGGCCACGCCGACCACTTGGAGCGACTGTTCCGCAACGTGCTCGACAACGCCGTGCGGCACGCGGAGACGACTGTCCGCATCAGCACAACGACCACGGACGGGCGGGTCGTCACCGAGATCGCCGATGACGGGCCGGGCATCCCGGCCGAAGACCGCGAACGGGTCTTCGATCGCTTCGTCCGACTCGACGGCAGCCGCGACCGTGCGAGCGGCACGAGCGGGCTCGGCCTCGCCATCGCGCGGGAAATCGTTACCGCTCACCGCGGAGGCATCCGCGTCGCCGACACCGAGGGGCGCGGAACCACGGTCGTCATCTGGCTGCCACGCCACGAACCGGAGCCGTGAGGGTCAGTCCCGGCCGAAGCCGTGGCGCTCGACGCCTTCGCCGTCGAAGCCGTGGAACGCCGCCACGGTCATGGCGGCCAGGAAAGCCAGCAGCACCAGCGCGATCGTCAAACGTCGACGCCGCGATCCGAGGGCGCTCCCGCGGGCGAGCAGGGTCCGGGCTTCCGCCGCGAACTGCCGGCCGATCGCTTCGAGGATCGGCCGCCATCCCGATACGGCGACAGGCGACGGTTCGGGCAGGTCCGCTGTCAGCGCGTCGAGGTCGTGGCGAAACTTCACCGCGTAGAGCCGGGTCATGCGTTCGTCGACCTCGTCCATCGACAGGCGCCCTTCGCCCGCCGCCGCGTGCAGGCGGGCACGGGTCTGTTCCCGCTCCGCGTCGGAGCAGCGCACGCCGGACTGCGGGAGATCCTCGCCCGGGATCGTCCGGTGTGCGGTGGTTTCGGTCATGCTGCACCTCGTCTCGACGTAGAGCTCTGGCGTGTCCCGGCCGGCACCGCGGTGTCGAGGCTAAGGACCCGGATGCTCGCTACCGGTCAAAGAATGGTTAGCGCGAGGCAAGAACGCCCGGTCGCCGCTGGGAAACCGGTCATCGAGCGGAGACCACGGATCGTTCGCCGACGCCGACCAGCGGTCGCAGTCCGCCGCCCCGAAGGTGGTCGACCAGTGCCGTCATCGGACGTCGGAGCGGCAGGCCCAAGCACGCCACCAGCGCGCCGAGAACAGCTCCGGCAAGTACGTCGTGCGGGTAGTGCGCGCCCAGGTACAGGCGCGAAAACGCGACCAGCAGGGTGAGCGCGAGCGCGACCAGGCCGGTGCGGCGCGCGGCGAACAGCAAGGCGACGGCCGCGGCGACGGCAAGCGTGACATGGTTGCTCGGGAACGAGTAGTCCGTGGCGTAGTCGCAGATCGCCACCGTGGGCATGGCCGGATACCGGATGCACGGCCGCGGCTCCCGGACGAGGACCTTCACGAGGTTGCTCACGCCGTAGGCCAGTACGACGGCGAGCGGCACCCACAGCGCGGCCGCCATGCGAGGCGCGTCCCGCGGCCGCATCCGCCACCACGTCACCACCGCCAGGAGAGCGAGCAGCACCAGGCCCACGTTGGTGTAGATCGCCATGAACCCCTGCAACCACGGGGTTTCCCGGGCGAACCCCAGCACCGCCAGGTACCAGCTGCCATCGATTGCCCCGCCGTCCACGCGAGTGCCCCCTTCCACTGTACATCTACAGTCTTCTAGAAATTCTACTCCAGTGTAGATGTACGACACGGCGTTCTTGGCCCACGTTAATCTACAAACCCGTAGAACTTCGGCATCGATCGAAGGAGAAGCATGGCGCGCATCATGATCGTCTCCGCCCGGTTCGGCGCCGGGCACGACCGGGCCGCGTACGCCCTGGCCGACCGGTTGAGCGCCCACGACGTCGAGGTCCTCGACTTCCTGGACCTCCTGCCACCGGCACTGGGCGGCCGGCTGTGCCGGCTGTACCGGCGCCAGCTGCAAACGGCCCCGCGCAGCTGGGACTGGACCCTGCGCGCCCTGAACAGCCCCCGCACCGCCGGCCTGGCCCGCCGGGCGGCCACCCTGGCCTGCCGCAGGCTGCGCGGCGCCCGGACCGACCTGGCCGTCTCCACCTACCCGCTCGCGACGCACGCCCTGGCACACCTGCGTGACCGCGGCGAGCTGAGCGCCCCGCTCGCGGTGTACCTCACCGACCCCGCCGTGCACCGCGTCAGCGTCAGCGGCGCCGCGGACCTGCACCTCGCGCCGAACCACCTGGCCCGGCAGCAGGCCCTCACCCTGGGTGCCCGCGTGGCCGCGGTCGCGGCTCCGCTGGTCGCGTCCGCTTTCCGGTCCGCGACCCCGCCCGAGCGGCACCAGGCCCGCCGGACTTTCGGGCTGCCCGCGGACGGGCGGCTCGCACTCGTCACCGCCGGCTCGTGGGGCGTCGGGCAGGTCCGCCGGACCGCCCACGACGTCGCCCGCTCCGGCGTCGCGACACCGGTGGTGGCCTGCGGCAGCAACACCGCCCTGCGCGACCGGCTGCGCGCCGAGGGCCTGGCCCACGTGTTCGGCTGGGTCGAGGACATGCCCGGCCTGATGCGCGCGGTCGACGTCGTCGTCCAGAACGCCGGCGGGCTGACCAGCTCGGAAGCCCTCGCGGCCGGCCGGCCCGTGCTCACCTACCGGGCCCTGCCGGGCCACGGGCGAGCGAACGCCGCCGTCCTGGACCGGCTCGGCCTGGCCCGCTGGGTCCGCGACCCCGCCGACCTGCCCGCCGCGCTGTCCTGCGAACACGAGCCGGCCACCACCGCCCAGCCCGCCGAAGACCCGATCCCGCTGCTCGAGAAGCTCCTGGACCGCGCGTGAAAGCCGTCGCCGCAGCCGCGGCGCTCGCCGCGGCCGCCCACTTCGCTCCCGCCGCGGCCTTCCTGCCCGGTCCCCGGCGCGCCTTCCTGCCGCGGCTGGCCGGGATCGGCGTCCCCGGGCAGGTCGCCCTGACCTTCGACGACGGCCCCTCGCAGACGTCGACCCCGCAGTTCCTCAGCGCCCTCGATCGCCACGGCATCAAGGCGACGTTCTTCCTGCTCGGCGCCCAGGCTCAGTGCGCCCCGAAGCTGACCAGGGCCATCGCCGAGGCCGGGCACGAGATCGGCGTCCACGGCTGGGACCACCAGTGCCTGCTGCGCAAGACCCCCGGCCGCACCCACCGGGAACTGCTCGGCGCCCGCGACCTCATCGAGACCCTCACCGGCGTCCGGCCCCGCTGGTTCCGGGCACCCTACGGCGTCTTCAGCACGGCGTCGCTGCTCTCGGCCCGGAGCCTCGGGCTCACCCCGGTGCTGTGGAGCACGTGGGGCTTCGACTGGACCGAAGGCTGCACCCCGGCGTCCATCCACCGCAAGGTCATGCGGAACTTCGGCGACCGCGGCACGATCCTGCTGCACGACAGCGACGTCACCACCGGCAACGGCGCCTGGCGGGCCACGCTCGGCGCGCTCCCGTCGATCATCGCCGACGCGCGCCGCCGCGGCGTCCACCTCGGCCGGCTGGGTACGACACTTCTGTAGAATGCGGCCATGAGGATGCAGCGGGACGAAGGCGCGCGGCGGGCTCCCGGCGCACTGGAGGCGGAGGTCCTGGCGATCCTGTGGGAAGCCGACGGCCCGTTGGCCCCAGCAGACGTCCAGGAGCGGCTCGAGGGTGACCTCGCCTACACGACCGTGGTGACGATCCTCTCGCGCCTGCACGACAAGGGCGTCGCCGCCAGGGAGAAGCAGGGCCGGTCGTTCCGCTACCACGCCGTCGAGGACGAGCCCGGGCTGGCGGCGCGGCGGATGAGCAAGGTGCTCGACAACGAGCCGGACCGCCGCAGCGTGCTCGCCCGCTTCGTCTCCAATCTGTCCACATCGGACGAACGCGAGCTGCGAAAGCTCCTGGGCAAGCCCCGTACCGGGGGATGAGCCGTGGACCTCGACGTCTGGATCCCGCTGCTGCTGCCCTTGGCCGCATGGCCCTTGGCGCGTCTCGTCGCTCCCCAGCTCTCACCCCGTGAGGCCAGCTGGCTGCTGACCGCCGGCTGCCTCGTGCTGGCCGCGGGCAGCACCATCACCTTGGCGTTGCAGGCCTTCGCCGGCCTGACGCTCATCCCGGCGGTCGCGCGCGCCGGGCACTGGTCACCCGACGTGCTGCGCGGCTTGGACCCGATCAACCTCCCGGCGTCGGCCGTCTGCGGTCTGCTGCTCGCCGGGCTCGCCGTCGCGTTCGTCCGCGCCGCGATCGGCTACACCCGCTGGATCCGCGCCCTGACCCGGGAACTCGACGACCACAGCCGCGAACCGGGCGTGGTGATCCTGCCCGGCGCCGAGCCGGTGGCGTTCGCCGCACCCGGACGCGGCGGCCGAATCGCGATCTCCAGCGGCATGCTCAGCGCCCTCTCCCCGCGCGAACGCACCGCCCTGCTCGCCCACGAACGCGCCCACCTTCGCCTGCGCCACCACCACTTCCTCGTCGCCGTCACCCTGGCCGGCACGCTGAACCCGCTGCTGCGCCCGCTCTGTGCGGCCGCCCGGTTCGCTCTGGAGCGCTGGGCCGACGAGGCCGCCGCCGAGCACGTGGGCGACCGCACGGTGGTCGCCCACGCCGTCGCCAAAGCCGCCCTCGCCGGACAGTCCCGGCCGACGTTCGCCCTCGCCGCCACCGGCGGCCCGGTCCCCCGCCGCGTCAAGGCACTGCTGACAGCTCAGCGTCGCCAGCTCCCGGCCGCAGTACTCGCGGCCACGCTGGTCTTCGGCACCACGGCGTGGTCCGCCGAAACCGCGCTGGACTCCGTCACCGACCTGCACAGCACCATCGAATCAGCAATGACTGGGCACAAGTCCGACTGACCGTACGGCTCCCATCCGAACATTGCGCGTACTACTTGACGCGTAGTAGCGTTCGGGCGATCGAAGGGCCGCAAATGCCGAACGACGCCCTAATCCTCGCGCTCTACGCGCTGACCGACGGCCCGCTGCACGGGTACGCCATCAACATCACGATCGACGAACTGACCGGCGAGCGGCTGGGGCCGGGTAGTCTCTACGGCGCCTCGCCCGCTTAGAGGCGAAAGGGCTGATCGAAGCCCTCGACGGCGAAGGGCGTCAGCGCCCGATGCGGATCACCAACCAGAAGCGCACCGTCCTGGAGCGCGAGCTGCGGGCCATGGCCCGGGTGGCCGACGCGGGACTTCGACGGCTCGGCGTGCGGCCGGCATGACCGTCGCCCAGGGGCTGGTCCGGCTCTACCCGCGTGCGTTCCGGGACGGCTGGGGCGCCGACCTGGTGGCGGAGGTCGGAACAAGCGACCGCGGGCCCGGCTGAACCTGCTCGCGAACGCGGCCGACATGTGGCTGCACCCCGCCGTCTGGCCCGCACGCTCGGCTGCTCAGCGTCAAGCCCAGGTCGTCGCGATGGCAGTGATCGTGATGGGCATCGGCTGGTTCGCCGCGCACCTGATGATCGAGGACACCCGCAGCCTTCCCCGGATACTCGACGTCTGCGCGGTCGCGGTGATCACCGGTCTGCTTCTCGCCGCGCCGCGCCGCGGCCGGCTCCGGCCACGCTGATGACCATCGGACGACGGCTCCTGCTCCGACTCGCCGGTCCCGCTGCGCTGGGCATCACCGTCGTCGCCGTCGTCCACGGCACCTTCACCCTGCCGATCCGGCTCACGCTGCTCCTCTGCTGGTGGGGTTCCTGGGGCCTAGCCGTGATCCAGGTCGCCGCGACGTTGGCGTTACTGGAGCGCAATCTGCCGGGACGCCCCGAGAACAGTTCAGCGCGTCCTTCTGGTTTCTACGTGACCTGCCCGGACACCGTCACCTATGACTGGGCCACAGCCACACTGAAGGACAACACCGGCGGCACGACGAGTACGCCGCTGGACAAGACCTGCACCAATGGTGCGGGCTGGAAGCAAATCACCGCCGCGGTCACGGCCGGACGCAGCTACACCCTCACCCTGTCCAGCCACGACGACAACTACGCCGGCGACGCGACCTACACCCTCTACGACGACGTCACTCTCAGCGGCAGCACGCCCCCGCCGCCTGGGCTGACCCAGATCAGCTCCGACCCCTACAGCACAGCCAGCACGCAGCACACGACCGCGGCGGCACCTGACACTTTCGCCTGGAGTAACACCATGGTCGCCGCCACCCAGGTCGGCCGCTACTCCGACGGCGGAGCCGACAACATCGGCTGGGCCACCTCCGCCGATAGTGGAACCACATGGCAGCAAGGGTTCCTGCCCGGCATCACAACCGCCGCGAGCGGACAGCGGGCCCGGGTGTCGGATCCCTCGGCCGCCTACGACGCCAAGCACGGCACCTGGCTGGCATCCGGGCTGTTCATCGACTCCGCCGTGAACGGGCGTGGTGTGCCGAGCTCCCGCTCGGCCGACGGCCTGACCTGGTCCAACCCCGTCATCGCGGCAAGAAACAACAGCGCGAGCTACGACAAGGAATGGATCGCCTGCGACAACACCGCAAGCAGCCCGCACTAAGGCAACTGCTACGCCGAAGTCGACATCACCAGCAGCGGCAACCAGATCGTCATGGTCACCAGCATCGACGGCGGCCAAACCTGGTCCTCAGAGTCATCCCCGGCCGACACCCCGTCCGGCCTAGGCGGGCAGAGCCACTGGCGCAGCCCAACGGCACCGTGGTGATGCCCTACTCGGCAAACCAGAGCGCGGCCGCGAACGTGTCGAGCTGGCTGGCCAACTCCTGGTGTCGCGGCAACGCCCATGCCCGTCGGCTCGTATGAAGGCAGAGCCTCGGCGGATCATCAGTTGCCGTCCTCGTCGCCGCGGCGGCCGGTTACGCACTTCGCCGGGTTGTCCCGCAGGCAGACCTTGCCGCCGGCGACCCGCAGACCAGCGTCATCGAACGCGGTGGTCCAGTTACCGGCGATCGCCTTCTGCGCGGTGGCCAGCGGGACCAGGCCGGAACAGACCGCGCTGTGCAGCTTGTTCTCGACGGCGTCTTTCGGGTTCGGGATCTTGCCGGGCTCGACCCAGAGGTTGGCCGGATCGGCGAGGGCGCCCCCGAGTTCCAGGCTGACGAGGTGGTCGAGCTCGCCCTCGGTCGTGGTCGGCAGTCCGTAGGCCGTGTCGAGCTGCTTCTTGAGCTTGCCGGTCACCGACGTCGGCGGCCGGACGGTCGAGGTCCAGCCGGACTTGCAGATCGTGTCGGCGATGGTCGCCTGACTCACCGCAGGGTTCACGGTGCCCGGCGTACAAGCCGGATCCGGCAACGACTGGCCGTTGTGACTGCCCAGCTTGCAGGTACCCGCCGCGGGCACCTTCGCGTCCGCCGACGACGCCGCCAGCCCGCTGGCTGCAGTGGGAGCCGGGGCCGAGTCGCTGGTTGCAGCGTGGCCGAGGTTGCAGGCCGCAGCTGTTGCAAGCAGTGCGGCCGCGAGCAATCCAGCGGCGACGCGGCGGGACAGCCGGGCCGGAGCCGTGGTTGTGTAGTCGCTGCTACAGGACATGGATGCTCCTTGAACGGTGGGGTTTCGCGGTGTCGCGCCGATTTTGCGTTACGCAGGACGCCTCGCGCGGGAGGCAGGGTCCTCATCGGCTCGTGTCGTACCACGCGCTGCGGACGGTAGCCGCAGTTTCGACCGGCATCCCGGGCTTGAGCCGACACCCGACCAGCCGTTCGCACGGCCATTGCCTACCGGACAGCCGCTCCGATGTGTAGCGCAAGCTCAGGAGGTTCGGGCGGCCACCGGCTCAAGCCAGCGCCGTCCGAACTCGGCGCCGCTTCACCGCCAGGAACACCCACAGCCCGGCGAACAGCCACAAGACTCCCGCCCCGACCCAGCCAGACGCGTCCTCGGGCGGGTCCATCGCCATGCCCGCCGTGGCCAGCAGCGCGACCACCCCGAACACCGCCGCCGTGATGAACAAGACCTTCGACGCCCGCTTCGCCGGGGCCGCCGCCGCGGACGCCGAGACCGGGATCTCCTGCGGTTGACGCACTGTCTGTGGCACTGTCCGATGTGGCCCCACCGCCGCGTCGATCGTCGCGATGAGCGCTGGGGTGAGGCCGGTGACCAGCGTCGGTTCGATGTGGACCGAGCGGCCGTCCGTGCCGATCAGACGGCGAGCGCCGTCGGGCCAGGCGAGCATCGCCGCGCACTCGGTGAAGCGGACCGTCGATACCCCTTCCGGTGTCTCGACGCTGCAGCCCTCGGGCCCGACCACCAAATGCGTGTTCTCGGCCGGAAAACGGTTCCCGGCGATCGCCGACGGCGAGAACCGGGAGATCTCCGCATACCCGGCCCAGTCCGCCGAACGGCCATGCGGGACCCGCAGCAGCACCGACGCGCACGCCTCCGCCGCCACCGCCTGCACCTGCTCGAACCCGACCGCGCGCAGCTCGGCGATGCGCTCCTCCGTCGAAAGCAGGGGTGCACCGGACAGCAACCGGGCCGCGTGGTCGGGCAGGCGCGCCACATCCGCGTCGGCGCCGTACAGCGCCGACTCGGCCTGCGAGCGCACCGTCTCGACGTCGCGCGGGTCGATCCGGCCGATCTTGACCTGAGCCAGGACGTCGATGACCCCACCGACCACCGCGGCCTGCGTGTCCGGCAACGCGTCCGCCACGCCCAGCACCTCGGCGAAGTGGTCGCCGCGCGCCTGGTACGACGTCGTCGCCTGGTAGGAATAGCCGCCCTCCTGGCGCAGCGCACGGAACAGTTCGCGTTCCAGGACGTTCGCGAACACCTGAGCCGCCACTCCCCGGCGCACCAGCGCGCTGAAACCGACGCTGCCCTCGCCGTGGGTGAAGTAGGCGGGCGTCGTGACCGAGGCCGCCGGCCGCGGTGGCACTGGCCGGTGGACGCCCGAGGGCAGCGGCAGCCGCAACCCGGCGGGGACGTTCTCGCCCGCCACCCACAGCGCGGCATTTTCGCGGGTGAACCACGTGCGGGCCCAGTGCGCGACCTCGGCGGGCCCCAGCTGTGGGACGCCGAGCTCGAGGTAGTCGCTCAGCCCGTAGCCCTGGGCGCCGTACCGGTGGCGGAAGAGCAGGCCCGTTCCACCGCGCCGGGACTCCTCGGTGCGCAGGATCGACTTCTCCGTCTCCAGCCTGTCCATCGGCAGGTCGCCGAGCGCCGCGCAGACGCCCGCGAGGAACGAGACCACGTCGGACTCCGAGCCCTCCATCTCGAAGTACGTGTGGTCGGGTCCCGTCGCGCCGCCGTAGTGGTGCTCGCCGAGCCCGACCCGGTGCAGGGCCAGGTGCTCGACCAGGTGCGTGATGCCCGCCGTCGCCAGCGTTTCGTCGGCCCGGCCGACGCGGAAGACCAGGCCGGCGCTCAGCGGGCCGGCTCTCTTCGCCGCCACGGCGGGGATTCCGTCGACCTCGAACGTGGACAGCATGGTTCAGCCCTTCGCGAGCGCGCGGTCCCGGTGCCGCGCGAGCGCGACGACCGGATCGGGGAGGTAGGACCAGGGGATTTCGCTGGCGCGCCCGTCGAGTGCGCGGAAGTGCGCGGCGGCGCGCGGGAGGTCGCCGATCAGGCTGAACGCCATGGCGAACGTGCTGTGCGCGACGACCCGGCCGAACCGCGTGTGGTACGCCGGGTGCAGCACCGACGTCATCGCCGCCGCGGTGATCTCCTCCCGGACGCCGGGCTGCCGCAGGTACTCACCGCCGGCCTCGGAGCCGAGCTCCAGCCAGTGCTCCAGGTGCAGCTCGGGCACCAGGACACCCTGCGGGTCGCCGGGCCGGGCCACGTCCGTGCACTCGCGGAGGAAGGCGTGCGCGGCGTCCCAGGAACCGCCCCATTTCGGGCACAGCTGCTGGAGCAGGTTGCGCTGCCCGGCCAGGACGCCGGGGTGGTGCGCGGCCAGCCGGTCGTAGCGGCGCCGGGTCTCGCTCTGGCCGAGCCCCAGACCGCGCGAGGTGGTCATCCGCAGCCACCAGGCCGGCGCGTTCGCCGGCTCGCGGGCGGTGACGTCGATCAGGAGATGTTCGGCGTACCGCAGCTGCTCGTGCATCCCGGCGAACTGCTCCCGCCTGACGTGCACGGCGCGCGCCGACGTCCGGATCGTCCACCCGCGCTGGACGAAGTGGGCCGCGAGCAGCACGCGGGGCAGGCTGGAGCGGGGCTCCCGCCGGATCGCGGCCCGGAGCATCGGCTCGGCCGAGGGCACCGCCATCGTGACGGTCACGCCGAAGCTCTGCTCGTCGGGAGTGGTGAACCGGGTGAAAAACCCCGAAACGGTCGACCAGTCGCCCGTTTCCACCGCGGACCGCAGCACACCGGCTTCCGGGTAGGCGGCGGCGACATCAAAAACCGGCGCCGTTCCGGTGGAGGTCATGGAAATTCCTTTACCAGCAGGGAAGGAGAGATCCGAACTCTACTTCGCCCGGCCGGCCGGACCGAGGGCGGCCGGGCGGAAGAACCCGACTCGGCGGCCCTCGTGAAGATCAGCCGCAGATGGTGTCCGTCGGAGACGGAGGTCTCGCTCACGGCGAAGGAGTCACCGGTCGACTATGTCACCGAGGACTTTGCAGACCACCCACCTACCGTCCCCGTGTGAGGTCCGATGCGCCCGGTGACGGAAGCAACGACCAACGACCGGGCGACACCACCAGCTATCACGGTCGAGCACGGACAAGCCAGACGTTGCCGCCCGGCTTCATCCCTGCGGTCCAGCCATTAATGGCCGCCCGCCTCTACTCGCCGCGCGAGGCTCGGCGGCGAGACCAGACGCCGGCGTCCGTGACGTAGCGGACGAGGAGCTGAGCGAACCGCGCGCTCCTCGGGCGACCAAGCCGCGGTGATGTCCTCAAACGCCGCGCGCTGGTCGGTGGCGAACCGGTTTCGCTCGGCCTCACCACGATCGGTGAGCTCGAGCACGGTCCGGCGGCCGTCGGCCTGGGACGCCGCCCGCCGCAGCAGGCCCTCGGCAATGCAGGCCGCGACCGTCCGGCTGGCCACCGGCTGCGCGACACCCATCTCCGCGGACTGCCTCACCCACCGCGGGCTAAGGGCTGTCTCGTAACTGGCGTTGTGGTTGGTGGGGTTGGTGTTGCGTCAGTCGGTGAGGATGAAGTTGTGCAGGTTCGCGATTCCGGAGACGGTGTCGGCCAGAGTGCTTGCCGCACGGCGGTAGTCTCGGAGGATCGTGAAGTTCTTCATCCGGGACAGCACGTGCTCGACCCGGGCCCGGACCTTGCGGTGGGTGGCGTTGGGATCTTCCTTCCACTCGGGCAGGTCGCTCCCGTCGCGGGGTTTGCGGTAGGGCATGACCACCTCGGGAATACCTTGGTAGCCGCCATCGGCCATGTCCGGCCGGCCGGCGAGTTGCTCGGCGATGCCGCAGGCGCGGTAGACGGTGCAGTCGTTGCGGCTGCCCGGCTGCGGGTCGCCGGTGGCGATGACCAGCCGGGTTTCGGCGTCGATCGCGACCTGCACGAAGGTCCGAGTAGCGGTAGTTCTTCGACGGGGTCGCCAGCCGGTGATCGCGGGTCGGGACCAGGGTGCCGTCCACGATCGCGACCGCATCCACCCGGCGTGTGCGGACCGGGGCCAGGGTCAGCAGCGGGCCGATCGTGTCGATCACCCGATGCGCCGCGGAATGCGACACCCCGAACAGTGGCCCGATCTGGCGCATCGTCAGGTTCGTCCGCCAGTACGTCGCGACCAGCAACACCCGGTCTGCCAGCGGCAACGCCCACTGCCGGCCCGGGCGACCGTCCGCGATCTCGTCCCCCGCCTCGCTTCGCGACCAGCCGCACCAGCTTGCGGAACTGGCCTGGTTCCAGTCCGGTGAACGGGGCGATCCACTCCGGCCGCGACGCTGTGATCACCTACACCACACCAACATGATCGACCATCGACCCCGCCAGTCCGGCACCGGGTTACGAGACATCCCTTAGGGCTGGAAAAGTACTTCCGGATTATTCGGCGAGGGGCCGTCCAGCAGCGGACAGTGGATCCCCTTCAGCGTCTGGTCGAAGAACGCTGTCACGTACTCACGGGTGATCACCACCCCGCGTTCCGGGGAGAGGGGCGACGTCGGGAACCCGGCCTCCTCCTGAAGCAGGTCCAGGTCGGCGAAGCTGAAGTGGTCGGCGCCGGCGACCGTCAGCCACTTCTTGTAGCCGCCGAGGGCGGCCCAGGCCTGCTCCCACACGGTGTAGTCGCCGCCGCCGGGCGCGTGGTTGACGGCCGCACCCAGCATGAGGAGCGGCCGGTCGATCTGGCCGGGCATCGGGGCCGGGTGGAAGGTGCCGTCCATGTTCACTCCGGCCCGTACTCGCGGGTCGGCGATCATCGTGGCGGCGGCCGCCGCTCCGCCGAGAGAGTGTCCGGCCATGCCGATCTCGTGCTTGTCGATCAGGTGTGCCAGGCGCCACGCGGTATTGCCGTGCGTCAACTGGTCGATCACGAAGGACACGTCCAGCGCGCGGCTGGCGGCGACGGAGTCGAAGTCGAGCGCCGGGTCATCGCAGATCGCGCACGGCGGCGTCTGGCCGTTCGCCAGCGTCTCGCCGCTGTCCTCGTAGGTGTGCCCGACGAGCGCGACGACGTAGCCGTGACTGGCCAGGTCGGTCGCGAGCGAGGTGAGCGTCATGCGCGGGTCCTCGGACGCGGGTGAGAGAACCACCAGCGGATACTTGTCCCGCTGCGGCCGCGCGCCGTCGAAGGCATGAGTGGTGACGCTGGAAAGGTTCTTTGGGGTGACACCGGAACTCGCCGGTAACTTCGAGTGCTGGATGGCTCCGGCCGCCTCGGCGAGGGTCATGTAAGGGGCCGGAGCCCCGGTCCCGAGGACGGCCGGGTAGACCACCGTGACGGTCAATTGGCGGGGGCCGGACGACGGCACCCACGGGTCGAGACGGCTTGCGTCGGTGAGGTGGATGACGTCCTCGCCGGCGGCGTAGGGGCCACTCGGCGCGGGGAGCGTGCCCTGGAAGGACCGCGTGGGCGCGGTGGCCGTGGCCGGTGCGGTGTCGAACGCGTGCATGGCCACCGGTGTGGCCGACGGTGCGGTCGTAGCGGCGAACCCGGCGCCGGTTCCGGTGACCAGGGCGGCGAGCGCCAGCACCGCGACAGCGCTGATACGGCGATTGCGTTTCATGGGATCGACGCTAGGTTCCGCAAGAGGAGGGTGCCATGAACCCTGTACCCGATCTCATGGTGAACCTAGTACCCCCGGCCGTAGAACTTGATCTTGGCCCGTGGGCGGACAGCATCTAGGGTCGGTAGGTCGGCTTCTGCTTGCCGCCGGCAGGTAGGCCGGGCCCCGTGGAACAGGCACTATGCCCCGGTGAGCATCGTCATCGAGTTCTTCGTGGCACCGGACGCAGAAGCTGCCGCTGCTGTCGCGGAGGGTCGTCCGACGGGGTTCTTCGAGTCCCTGACCTTCGGCAACGTCGATGTGGAGAAGGCTCTGACCGGGTGGGAGGGCATCTTCACCGGTCGAAGCTTTGAGGAAGTCCTTGACGACGATATTCCCGAGACTGTTGTCGACCCGGACGACGGCGAGGTCTCCGACCCCGAGATCGCCGTGTGGATCCTGAGCGGCTCGGGCTTGACCCAGTACGCGCGGGCGGTGTCCTCGCGCGGCGGGATGGTCGCGAAGGGGGTTCTTACACTGCTCGATCCTCTCGAGACGGTTCAGCAGGCGGGCGCGTTCGTCCTCCACGAAGCCGGTGCCTTCACCGGACTAGCGATCGAGGCGCCAGATTCTCAGCTCAGCAGTTGCGCCTCGCGACCGGTCGTTCTCCCCGAGTTGACACCGTCCCAGCTCAGCAGTCTGATCGACCTCGAACGCACAATCAGCGGCTACTTAAGACTGGGCGGCAGGACCAGGTCCGGCCAGACTCTGGTCCAGGTGCTCGGTGAGTCGCTCCCACATTGCGGCTGCCCGCCGGTGGCATTGGCGTGGCTCTCTCATGGCATGCGTCTCGCCGAGCACCGCGCGAGGAGTGGCTGAAAAGGGGTTTGTTCTGCTCGAAGTAGCGGTGCCCTCCTTGCTGACATCGTCACGTCGAGGCAAGGAGAACCGCATGCCCGTGATTATCGGGATGGATCCGCATAAGCGTTCAGCCACGATCGAGGTGATCAACGAACGCGGTGACATGGTTACGGTCGGGAAGTTCGGCACTGACCAGCTCGGCTATACGGAAATGCTGTCGGCCGGGCGTCGGTTCGCCGAGCGGGTATGGGCAGTGGAAGGTTGTAACGGCGTCGGCCGGCATATCGCCCACCGGCTGGTCCATGACGGTGAGATGGTGCTGGACGTGCCGGCGAAGTTGTCGGCGCAGGTGCGGGTGTTCGCCACGGGCAACGGCCGCAAGACCGACCCCGTCGACGCGCACTCCGTCGCCTTGGCCGCGTTGCGCGCACCGAACCTGGTCCGAGTCCAGGCCGATCCTGAGCTGGTCGTACTGGGCATGCTCGTCGATCGCCGTGACGAGCTCGGCCGCGCCAGAACTCAGACCGTCAACCGTCTTCACCGGCTGCTGCTGGAGCTGTTTCCCGGCGGTGCGAAGAAGTTCCTGTCCGCGACACAGGCCCGTGCGCTCGTGGCGACGGTCAAACCGCGGGACATCGTGGGCAAGACCCGCCGCCGTCTGATCGTCGAGTTGATCACCGAACTCGAGACGATCGACAAGAAGACCAAGGCCGCGGAAAAGGATCTTCGTGAGCTGGTGATCGCCCGCGGCTCCACGCTGCTCGACCTGCACGGCATCGGCCCGTCCGGCGCCGCGCGGCTGCTGGCCGACGTCGGCGACATCCACCGGTTCGGCAACCGGGATCGATTCGCGTCCTGGAATGGCACCGCACCGCTGGACGCGTCGTCCGGCGAGCAGCAACGGCATCGGTTGTCCCGTGCCGGTAATCGCAGGATCAACCGGACGCTGCACATCATGGGCGTCGTCCAGCTCCGTAATTCCACCGCCGGCCGCGTCTATTTCGATGGCAAGAAAGCTGCGGGCAAGACGTCGATGGAAGCGATGCGGGCCCTCAAACGACGCTTATCGAACGTCGTCTACGCCCGCATGCTCGCCGATCAGAAGCGACGTGAGGCGGCAGGTCCGGGAGGGCACTCGGGGACGACTCTGCGATCCAGCGTGACCGGCCTGACCCCGGACACCGGCCCTTTGGACAAGCCACAACCCGAACCTGCCGCCAGCCAGCCTACCCCCGTCAGAGCCACCCCTTGACATAAAGGGGAGCCATGAGCGGACACCGGGGAGGAAACGGCTGGGAGTCGAGCACCCAACCGTGCGGTTGTACGCAGCGTCACGGTCGGACAGAGCAGTTCACCACGTGATCAGGAGCCGCCGTAGTCCTCGGGTCAGGCTCTCGGGCTGCCACGCCAGCTCGTCGTCCCGCTCGGCTACCTTCAAGCCGGGCGTTCTGGTCACCAGGGCGTGCAACGCGACCTGCAGTTCCATCCTGGCCAGCGGCGCGCCGAGACAGAAATGCGCACCCCGGCCGAACGACAGGTGGTGGGCTGCCTCGGGGCGGTCCACGTCGAACCGGTCCGGGTCGGGGAAGACGGCGGGGTCGCGGTTGGCCGCGTTGACGACCGGGAACACGGTGGTGCCGGCTTCGACGGTCTGGCCGGAGAATTCCACGTCCGCACGGGTCATTCGTGGCTGCCCGGCGTGTCCCAGGGCGACGATCCGGAGCAGTTCTTCGACCGCGTTCGGCACCAGGTCCGGCGCCGCTACCAGGCGAGCCCACTGGTCCGAGTGGTGGGACAACAGGAGCACGGACTTGGTCAGCTGGGCCATGGTGGTTTCCTGGCCTGCGCCGATCAGCAGCATCACGGTGATCAGCAGTTCGGCTTCGCTGAGCCGATCGCCATCTTCGTCGTGCACCTGGATCAGTCCGGAGAGCAGGTCGTCGCCGGGGTGGTGACGCTTGTGCTCGATCAACCCGAGCAGGTGCGACGCGGCGACGGCGCCGGTCACCGCGAACGCCTCCTGGTCGAACGTGGTGGTGATGGACATGGCTTCGATGAAGGCGAGCAGGGGTTCGCGCTCGTCGTGAGCGATGCCGAGCAGCTCGCAGATCACGATGCCAGGCAGTGGTTCGGCCAGCGCGCTGACCAGGTCCGCCGGCGGTCCGGCGGCCAGCAACTGGTCCATCAGGCTGGTCGCGATCGTTTCCACTCTCGGCCGCAGGAGTTCCACGTTGCGGATAGTGAACGCTTTGGCGACCAGGCGACGCAGTCTCGTGTGGTCGGGTGGGTCCATGTTCGGCATCATGTCCGGTGACTGCAGGCCGGGGATGATAGTGGGTGCGTCGGGTGTCGCCAGGGCGGCGCGGCTCATCCTGGGATCGGACATCGCGCGTTGGACGTCGTCGTAGCGGGTGACCAGCCGGACCTCGTGCCCGCTGGCCAGCCGGACCAGGGGCACCGGGTCGGTGTGGAGCATTCGGATCGCCTCGGCGGCCGGGTCGGTCGAGGGTGGTGCTTCGAACGGGAACAGTGGTGGTTGACCGTGCGCAGCCATCGAGCTCTCCCATTGCCGTGTCGAAGCGACGATGGTCCGGTGTGTCCGTCGACAGTGTGATCCAGTTCTGTTCGGAATGTAAAGGGAGCGCGCGCCGAGGGACGGCCCGGTCCCGACTGCTCTCAACCACACGCATGTCGGCCGTAACGGAAACCGGCAGCGTCACCTGCGGCGTGAGCGCACGTCGGTGTGCTTGCTCGGCGACGCGGTCCGCGACCGTGCCCGGCGAGTTGCTCACCGAGCGCGGGTAGCGAGTCCCCACGCCGCACGCCCTCATCGGCTACTTGTTGAATGGCGGTACGACCGATGCCGGGCCAGGCTTGGTCGAGGTGTTCGACGGGTGGCTCTCTCATCGGCTGCCCACCACGCTGTCGGGTGTGGCTCACTCATGGCGTGCCTCCCGTCGAACACCGTGGCGGGATGTGGCTCAAGAGGGGTCTGCTCAGCTCGAAGTAGCGCTGCCCACCTCGCCTGATACCAACCCAGGTACAGCGAGGAGAGCAGCGTGACACCAGTGATCATCGGCATGGATCCGCACAAGCGGTCCGCCACCATCGAGATCATCGACGAACGTGAGCACGTGCTGCACGCCGGCCGGTTCGGCACCGATCAGGACGGCTACCACCGCATGCTGGCCACCGGTCGCCGGCACTCGCAGCGATTGTGGGCGGTCGAGGGCTGTCAGGGCATCGGCCGTCATCTCGCGCAGCGCCTGGTCGCCGACGGCGAGACCGTGGTCGACGTGCCGGCGAAACTCTCGGCGCGGGTGCGGGTGTTCGCCACCGGTCAGGGCCGCAAGACCGACCCGGTCGACGCGCACTCGGTCGCGGTGGTTGCCTTACGTACCAGGGGTTTGCGGTTCTTTCAGGTCGATGACGCGACGGTGGCGCTGCGTTTGCTGGTGGATCATCGTGACGAACTGGGCCACGCTCGCACCCAGGTCGTCAACCGGTTGCATCGCCTGCTGCTGGAGCTGCTTGCAGGCGGGGCGAAGAAGTTCCTGTCCGCCACCCAGGCCCGCGCGCTGCTGGCCTCGGTGCGGCCGCGTGATGTCGTGGGCAGGACCCGCCGGCGGCTGGCCGCGGACCTGATCACCGAGCTGGACCGCATCGACAAGCGGATCAAGACCGCCAACACCGAACTGGGTGAGCTGGTCGCCTCCACCGGCAGCACACTGCTGGAACTGTTCGGGATCGGCCCATCCAGCGCCGCCCGGCTGCTCGGCGACATCGGTGATGTCGGCCGATTCGCCGACAAGGGACGGTTCGCGTCCTGGAACGGCACCGCACCGTTGGAGGCGTCGTCTGGTGATCGTCGTCGGCACCGGCTGTCGCGGGCGGGAAACCGCAGGATCAATCGGGTGCTGCACGTGATGGCCATCGTCCAGCTCCGTCACGACACACCCGGCCGCGCCTACTACCAGCGCAGACTGGCCGACGGCAAGACAAGTATGGAAGCGATGCGGTGTCTGAAACGCCGTCTGTCCGATGTCGTCTACCGTCGGATGGTCCGCGACGCGGAGCGCTTGGCGGCAGGCCCGGGAGGACATTCGGGGGCGGCTCCTGACTCCAGCGCGGCTGACCTGAACCCCGTGGTCAGCACTTCGGAACAGTCACTTCCCGAGCCTGCCGACCACAAGGATAGGGCAGCGGCTTCCTCGTCTGCTTGACACAGAGGGGAGCCATGTGAGGACGCCGCGACGCTCAATCTGCAGCATGAGAGTGCGTTCGGTGACCGTTCCCAGAGGCTAGGTCAGGGGTGTTGCGGCGTAGCGCCTGGCGGGGAAAGCAGTCGTGGACGACCGGGCCGGGCCGGTTGTCCCCCTGAACGCTGGTGAAGCCCCGATCATGACGCCCTCCTCACTGCTGACCGTCCAGACCCGCTCACGTCCGCGGCGCGCTTGAGCACGCCGTAGCGCGCTTCGACACTGACGCCGGCGGTGTGCTTGGCGGCAACGGTGGCCGAGACGCGTTTGGTCGAGGCGTCGGTGCCCACGGCAGCGTGCCACCGCTCAGATATCCCGGTCCTTGACCGTCCGCAGCAGGGTGTATCGCGTCGTCCAGTTGTTGCTGCTGCCGTTCGGACAGCCCGGATAGCAGCGCCGACTCGTTCGCGGCATGGTCACTCATGGCCGCGTCGACGATCGCCATGCCCTTCTCGGTGAGTGTGACCAGGAAGCTGCGACGGTTCTCCGGATCCAGCCGCCGGTTGATCAGGCCGGCCCGGTCGAGCCGGTCGAGGCGGTTGGTCATCCCCGCCCGCGACAGCATCAGTTGCTCGGACAGCGCCGACGGGGTCACCACGTAGGGCGGCCCGGAGCGGCGGATCGCGGCCAGCACGTCGAACTCTCCGTTGCGTAGGCCGTGGCGGGCGAAAACCTCGTCAAAGGAACGGCTCATGATCGCGGCGAACCGCGTCACCCGCGCCAGGACCTCGACCGGCCACAGGTCCAGGTCGGACCGCTCCCGCCGCCACTGCTTGATCACCTTGTCCACCTCATCGCTCTCACGCATGCCACCATCGTACTATTTGACAGATAATAGTTCGACGTCGTACTGTCTTGGCATCGAACTACATTCCTGGTCGAACACACTGGAGGACCTCATGCGCAAGATCATCGCGAGCCTGTTCGTGTCCGTCGACGGCGTGGCCGAGGCACCCGAGACTTGGCATTTCCCCTACTTCGACGACGAGATGGGCAATGCCGTCAGCGCCGCCATGGCCAACTCAGGCGCGATGCTGCTCGGCCGCGTTCAGTACCAGCAGTTCGCCGCCTACTGGCCGACAAGCGAGGACGAGGTAGCTGACATCATGAACAACCAGAAGAAGTACGTCGTCACCAACACTCTGACCGAGGCCACATGGAACAACACCGAGATCATCAGCGGTGATGTGCTGGACCGGATCACGACGCTCAAGTCCGCTGCAGGCAAGGACATCGGCGTGACCGGCAGCCTCACCCTCGTGCGATCACTGCTCACAGCCGGACTTCTCGACCAGCTGCAGCTCTACGTCCACCCGATCGTGCTCGGAAAGGGCGCGCGGTGGTTCGACGACCTCAATACCGTCGAACTGCGACTGGCCTCGGCCGAGACCTTCTCCACCGGAGTGATCCACCAGACCTACACACCGGCCGCCTGACCACGTCCGCCGGTTCGTCTTGTCCTTGATGATGTTCCGGAGGAGGAAACCAGGCCCGGTCCGGCCGAGGACCGCCTGTTGTCGATCCCCGCTTCCGTCATTCGACGCGTAGTCGAAGCCACCTGCAGGAGGCGGGGCCCTAGTGAACGATCTCCAGCTCCCCAGACACCAAGGAGGAGTACAGCATGACCGAGCTGAACGTGGTGTAGGTGTTCGAACAGTCGGAGATCAGTTCGTGCGCGCGTCGTAGGTGTAGGTCGACGAGCCCACCTGCGTGCGGTTGCCGGCCGCGTCGTAGCCGTAGGCCACCGTGCTGACACCGTTGTTCCAGGACGCGAGCCGGTCGGCGAGGTCATAGGTGTAGGTGTTGGCTGCCTGCGACTGAAAGGCTGGTGGGGCAGCCACCCCAAATACTGCAAGCAGTTCAAGGTCCACTCCTGCACCACCGTGCTGCCGGCCACGATCCAAGGCATCCACAGCTACCTCGGCTCCGGGCTGATCAAAGGCATCGGCCCGATGATGGCCCACCGGACGGTCGAGCACTTCGGCGTCGACATTCTCGAGGTTATCGAGACCGACCCGAAGCGGCTGGTCGAGGTCCACGGCCTCGGCCCGAAACGCACCAAGCTGATCGCCGACGCCTGGGAAGAACAGACACCATCGCCCAAGTGGTCGGCATCCCCCACGACAGTCCCGAACGCACCAAGGCCGGCCTGCAGCTGTTGCCGAGGGACAGGGCAGGCGGGTGCTGGCACAGACAGTTGGCCGACGACGAACCGGTCGCGGCGAACACTGTCGCTGCGCCTTCGGCTGGACCGAGCTTTCAGGGAAGAAGGCCCACGATCGCGGCCTCGCCGACGACCTTGGGGCCTTCCATCAGCAGCATTCTCCGCCCCACCTGCAGGTATAGCGACGCCATTTCCGGTGCCAGGAAACCCACTTCCGCGACACCGGAACCGGACGCGTCGATGCGGGCGACGATGCTCATGTAGGACTCCGCGTTCCACGGATCCTTGCGTTCGGGTTCGCCCTCGCTGAGAAAGACGACATTGGCGGCGTAATCGCCCGGGCCGGGCGGGCCGGAGACACGGCCCCCCGCCGCGGCGGACAGCTTCGTTGCATCGTCAGCCCGCATGCTCACAGAGTTCATCAATTCAGGTAACGATCGGATATCGCCGTTGTGCGCAGGCGCCTGGACTCGGATCGCAGAGACCGCCAAGCCGGGTCATCGAGAGCAGGCACCCCGCGGTGCCTCGAGGGGTGGCGGGCGCCTTCTCGTTCACCAGAGTTCAGGATCGTCGAACTGCTTCACCAGTTCGACGACTTGACCCTACCGACGCAGGCATATCGATCTTGGAAGCCTCGCACTCGGGACTCGGGGCTGGATAGACGTGAGGGCTGACTGTTAAATTCCGTCCCTGATGGTGCGAATACACCCTGGGCGGGAGTGCTGGTGTCTGCTGAGTTGATCGTGAACGCCTTGGTTCTGGGGGCGGCCGCAGGCGCATCGTCTACCGCCACAACTGCGGTAACCGATGCTTATGCGGGAGTCAAGCATGGTGTGAGACGGTTGTTTCGCCGCGCGGCACAGACGGGAGACATCGACGGCGACCCGGACGTCGCAGCCGATGAGCTGTTCGCGCAGGTGGAAACCAACCCTGAGGCCAGCAAAGACCTGCTGACAACTCTTGCTCTCGGCAGCGACGCAGAGCTGGTAGCGACAGCTCGGCGACTGGTGGACCTGGCGGATCAACCCCCAAAGTATGACGTCACGTTGCACGACAGCACCGGGGTACAAGTCGGCGACCACAATCAGATGACGATCAATCCGGGTGAGCCGCGCTCGTGAGCGAACCACCACGCGATCAACGGGTAGTCCACCTCACCGGCGGCACCGGGATCCAGATTGGCTCCGGAAACCAGCAGATCATCCACTACCACGCGCCTGCGAGATCGCCGTGGCCCGTGCGCGTCGGCAGGGTTCCCATGGTTGCCGACTGCTACCAAATGCGCACGGTCGAGGAGCAGCTCGGCGGCACAGCCACGACGGTCATCACCGGGATGGGCGGGGTCGGAAAGACTCAGATCGTCGCCGAGTATGCCCGTAGGTTGTGGAGCGATCCTGCTGTCGACCTGGCTGTGTGGACGACAGCAGCGGACCGGGACACAATCATCGACACCTTCGCACAGGCCGCTCGTGCGATCGGGCAAGCTGCCCCGGGTGATGACGCAGTAACCGGCGCCCAGGCGCTGGTGAACTGGATGGCAACCACAAAACGCCGCTGGCTGGTGGTGCTCGACGACCTGCAGGACCCGGCCGAGGTGCACGGTCTCTGGCCACCGGAAGGCGGCAGCACGATTGTGACTACCCGCCGTCGGGACTCTGCCCTGCGGCGCACCACCTGGCAGACGGTGGAGGTCGGCCTCTACACCTCGGGCGAATCACTGGCCTACCTGCATTCCAAGGTGACGCAGCCGCATCTGCTCGACGGCGCTGCGGAGCTCGCCTCCGAGATGGGCGGGCTCCCGCTGGCCCTGGCTCAGGCAGCAGGCTACGTACAGGACGTCGAGATCACCTGCGCGGAGTATGTCCGTCAATTTCGCACCGGCCGCGACGTCACGCCGGACGTTCTCCCGGACGAGCACCAGCACACAGTCAAACGGGCATGGGCGTTGTCGGTGGAACGCGCCGACAGGCTGACACCAGCGGCCGTGGCCCGGCCGTTGCTGGAGTTGCTTTCGTTCCTGGATCCCAACGGCACCGTCACGGCGGTAGTGACCACCGCTGTGACCTTGGCCTATCTCGGTGTCCGCGCCAACGCGGCGGTCTCCGCCGAGGACGCCTTGCGCGCACTGCAGATCCTGCGTCGTCTCAGCCTCGCCGAGACCGACCTGGCACAGCCCCACCGCGGTATCCGAGTCCACGCCCTCGTTCAACATGCGACCCGCGCGGAGATCGAGGACGAAAGTCTGATCGCCACCTTCGCCGCCCAGGCCCTGGCCGACTGCTGGCCCGAGATCGAGCAGGACGCCGTCCTCGGGCAAAGCCTTCGTGCGAACGCCGCCGAGCTGCTACGTCATTCCCTCGCCCACCTCTGGAGCCGCGGCGGGCACGCTATTTTGCACCGGTACGGCCAAAGCCTGGGCGAAGCTGGCCTCGTCAGCTCGGCCGCGGCGCACTTTGAGAACATGGCCACGACAGCCGCTCAGGTCCTCGGCGCCGACCATCCGTCGGCGCTCACCATGCGCGGTGAGCTGGGAACGTGGCGGGGAAACTCCGGCGATGTCGCTGGCGCGATCGTCGAGGTCGAACGACTGCTCGCAGACCGCGTACGACTCCAAGGGCGCGACGACACCGCCACGCTGGCCACGCGTCACAATCTCGCGTACTGGCGGGGCAAAGCCGGGGACCTGCGCGGTGCCGTGGCAGAATTGGACAGGCTGCTGGAAATCGAACGTCAGGTTCTGGGTGCTGGTGATCCGGCCACGCTGACGACTCGATACACCCGCGCGCTGTGGCGGTCTTCCGTGGACGGTGCGGACCAGGTTGTCACCGATTTTGAGGATCTTCTCGCCGACTGGCTGCGAGTGCGCGGGGCCAACGATCCTGGGACGCTCACGGTCCGTCACGAGCTGGCGCGTTGCCGTGGCAAAGCGGGGGATCCCACGGGTGCGGTGATCGAGTTCCGAGGTTTGGTCAACGACCAGATGCGAGTGCATGGTGCCCAGCACCCTCACACGCTTGCCGCACGCCACGAATTGGTGGACTGGCAGGGCATAGCAGGAGACGTGACCGGTGCAATCGCCGGTTTCGACAAGCTTGTCGCGGACAGTACCCGGTTGCTGGGAACGGATCACCCTGCCACCTTGAGCGCCCGAAGTGGCCTGTTGCGCCATCGTGCCCGGACGGGCAGTCTGCCCGAGGTCGCACGCGAGCTGGAGCAGCTCCTCGCGGACAGAACACGAGTACTGGGTCCCGATCACCCGGAGACGCTGAACACCCGCGGCAGCCTGGCGACCGTGCGCGGTGGATGTGGTGACGTGGCTCAGGCCGTCGCCGAAACCGAACAGGTTCTGCGAGACCGGACACGCGTGCTCGGGCCTGACCACCCCCACACCCGCGCCAGCAAGGAGCACCTTGAGTACTGGCGCGGTCGGTTGTGAGACGCGCGGCTCGACGTGAGGCCTCATCCAGCTAGACAAGGTCGCCGCGGAGGCTCGCGATCGTGAGCCGATCGATGTGGTCGGCCAGTAACTGAATCTGGCTCAGCAGCTCGGCCGGTTCGGTGTTCAAATTCAGGTGCCGGACGTGGATTCGGGCACCGAGGCCGGGCAGGTAATGCGCTGTCCCGGTTGCGGGGCCGTGCGCGTAGATGAGCATGGCGTCCGGGACGCCGGCGGCCAGCGCATAGGCCACGGTCTGGTAGACGTTCGGCGCGGCGCCGTTGCCGGCGTCATAGCGGTACTTGAGCTCGCCGACGAAGCGGCATCGACCGCCGGCCCACCGGCTCAGGTCCGGCTGGACGTTGAGTCGTCGCCGGTCGTCCAGGTACAGCTTCGGTGTCTGCTGATGAGCCTCCTCGGCGGCATCAGCGAATCCGAACGCCAACACGTCCAAGCTCGCGTCCGCGCCTCCATGGACGCCCAAGTCATCAACGAAGGCCGACACGAAGGCGGACGCGCACCCTACGGCTACATCGTCGTCGACGGCGGACCACACCCGCACCCCCGCAAAGCCGCAGACGGACTCCAGCTCCGCATCCTCCACATCGACGACGAAGCAGCCGCCATCGTGCGCCGCATCTTCACCGAGTACCTCCGCGGCTACGGCGACCACGCCATCGCCGCCGGCCTCAACCGCGACCACATCCCCTGTCCCTCCGCCCGCCACCCCGAGCAGAACAGACACCGCCGCGGCGACGGCTGGATCGGAAGCACCATCCGCTCGATCCTCGAGAACCCGCGCTACACGGGCTACGCCGTCTTCGGCCGCTGGACCAAGACCGAAGTCCTCCTCAACCCCGACGACGTCTCCGCCGGCCACACCGTCCGATTCCGGCGAGCAGCACCCGACCGAGTAGTCCGCTCTCGCCTGCCAGCGCATCCGCCTATCGTGACAGTTCGTCAGTTCACCCAGGTTCAGCTGCTCCGGCGCGAAAAGACCCTCGCCGGCCGGAGCAGGGCCGAACGTCACGGGCGCCACACCCGCCACAAGTACCTGTTCCAAGGGCTCATCCGATGCACGGCCTGCAACCGCAAGATGCAAAGTTCGACGACCGGACCGCACCACTACTATCGCTGCGCGCCTAGCTCCCCTGCCAAGGTGGTGACGCATCTCCACTCGATTTCGGTCAGGGAAGACCACGTACAGGGCGCCGTGGACACATGGCTGGCAGAACTTGAGACTGTCGCTGTAGGACAAAGCAGTACAGGGCCTAACCGCAATCCTGCGACACCGGTCGCCGGCAACACCCGCGATCTGACCGGGTTGTATCGCGACCTACAACTAGTGGCGTTCTACGACTACCGGACCGAAGTCTTGGAGATGTCCCTCCAGCTGCCTGAGGTTGATGCGCGGCTGCACAACCGCACGCAGCTGTGAACGCGGCCCGGCAGCCGTCGACATGCTTTGTGCCGCTGACGCCATCGGGTACCCGCAGGCCGAATCGCTGACCCCAGCTCGTCGGCTGCGCGGTCGAAGAAGTCCGAGGGCAGGCCTGCCATGTAGGGGACCGTGATCGGTCCTCCGGTGGTGACCAGAACCGGTTGGGTGACCGTTGCCAGTCGATCGGTCGGCAATTGGTAGCGGTTGTGGAAGACGCTGTCGTGGACCAGCGTGGGCGCGAGGGCGACCGAATCCGCCCAATGCGACGTCTGCTTGCCTGCCGCTTTCCTGTCCGCGATGTTGTCGTCGGAAGCGCCGGACAGGCGCATGAACAGTTCGAGAACCTCCTCGTCTCGCCCGGCGTCGAAGGCGCGTCGGGTGTCCGCGATGTACTCTTCGAATCGCGGGCGTATGTCGTCCCCGACCGCGTAGGGCACCTCCCACACGGCGATCGTGTCGATGGCTGACCCGGCCGCGGCGGCTTCCAGCGCCAGCGCGCCACCAGAGGACGCCCCGAACAGGTGTGCCGAGCCACCCGCCTCCGCGATCAACGCATCCAGGTCCTCGATCTCTCTTCCACGGCGTAGGGCTCGGTGAAGCCGCTCGCGCCGCGTCCCCGACGGGCATAGTTGTAGACCGTGAAGTGCTCGGCGAGAGCAGGTACCAAGGGAGCGTTCTCGGCTCCGTCGTCCAGCGCGCCGCCTACCAGGACGACAGCCGGGCCGCTTCCCTTCCGGTCGTAGGCGATGGTGGTGCCATCGTTTGATGTCACGCGAAAGTCCATCTCGTTCATCTCACATCTCCGTTCGAGAGGTTTGTCTCAGCGCCTGAGCAGCGTGCCGACGACGGCCTCGGTGCGCGACCACCGCGCCCTTGCGATCACGGCCGCCACGACGAGACAGGCGAGCGGCAGCCAAGGGCTCTGCTCGAGCACGAACTGATCGGTGATGACAGCACCGGTCAGCAATGCCGCCAACCCGAGACTGGCCAGGCCCGCCAGAGCCGGGATCATCGGCCATGGTGTAGGCGCCCTCAGACAGTCGTTTGCTCAGGCTCTTCGCCCACTCCAGTTCGGTGCGTGCCTGTCCCGCCCACAGCTCGGCCTGATCGCGGACGTGCTCGGGGGCGTCCCTATTGGGCTGCTCCCGCCACTTGGCCTGCACTACGAGCTCCACTTGCGCGCCCGCCAGGGTGGTGTCAACTCCCACCAACACTAGGGTCCCCCTGGTCCGGGTGGTGTCAGCACTGACCTACAAACGGTGCTGGTGGAGACCTCCACAGCCAACCACTAAATATGTCAGCCATCAACGTGTTCTCTTGGTAACTTCCGAGCGTGAACTTGACCGACCTCAGCAGTGGCTTCCGTGACGGGGCACAGCGTCGGCGCGCGCAAGCCGTGATCGAGGAACGGCTCGCGGATGACCGAGAACAGGATGAATGCCGATACCTCATGAGGTTCTGGTGGCAACTGACCATGACCTACCAAGAGGTGTCGGCACGCGAACTTCAGGCGCACGTGAGCGCGGGTAAGCTGAACGCCGTCGAAGCGCTGATCGAAGCGATCAGGTGCTCACCCGACCGGATCGACGCCTGGATCCTGTCGGCAGAGCAAATTTTCCCCGTCATCCACGATCGAGGCCATGAAGCAGGCCTGTAACTCCGCCCCCTGCCGTGATTGCCAGTAGGGACCTTCTGCAGCACGATCATGTGCACCAGCCACGGCGGCCCTGTCAAGATCGGGATGCCCCGTCTCCCGGTACTGACGACGGCCGGATCTCGCCTTTCGACCTCGACCTCCAGCGCCGTGAAGCGCGGCTGGCTGGTATCTGGCGGGGTTGTCTTGCCCGCCGCTGGGCGACCCCGAGCAGTCATCATCTGGCATGAACTTGCCCGCGGAGGTGAACGTCCGCTTCTGTCGAATTGAGGAGGTTGCCCTATGCAGAGCTCGGTTGCCGATGCGTTGCTCACGCCTGGCCGTGTGGCGACGAAGAAACCAGACCACCACAGGTGGATGGATCCTGTAAAGCTCTATTTTCACACGCGCAAACAATGTGAAGTTCTATAACCGAGAGGAGACGATATCAAGTGCAGTGACCACTCCAGTGTCATTAACACCGTAACCTACCTCTCCAATTTTAAGCCCCATGGCGACAGGTTCTCCTTCTGTCAATCCAGTCAGTCGCGTGGTCGAGTAACCATACGCTGCGAATACGTGGAAGCGAAACAAATGAAGTTCCGCGAAGTTCTCAAAAAGTGAGGCACCTTTCAAGTATACAACCCCAGACGAGTCAATTCTTCGTCTTAAGGAAGGCGGTAGCCATCCGTACTCTAGCGCTGGCGCATATTGGCGCACGTAGCTAACCTGCAACCTCTTCCGGTTTATGTACCACTTAATCGGCATCAGAGCTGGAAAGGAGTTGATTGCGTGACCTAAAGTCGCCTTGCTTAAATTCATACTGAGAGGCATTGGATTGACGAGCACGTGTATGCGAAGTCGGGGGAATGTGGTAAATAGCTGAATGATCCACGCAAGGTCGAACACTGCCTCCCCATTGTCATCCAATACTATGGTTAGTTCCGAATCGGGCTGAACAAGCCGCGCGAAAAGAAGCTCAGTGTCGTCGACAGCTAAAACTGGAGTACTTAACCGAGACACGACGTCGTCCAGCCATTGAGATGAGCCGATGACTTGTGGCGAATTCCAAAGAAGCCCAGCGCTCGCATTGCGCGCCAATAGCAACTCCGAGGAGTCGGACCACGGGAGAAGACACATAACTCGATGAGCTTCAGTGTTCAACCGCCGGCCTGTACGAGTACGATAAGACCACAAGTGTGCTATCCTTGGGCCGAGAACGATCTTGAGTAGAAGCTCCTGTATATAAGTAAGATTGTTGAATCCCAGATGGGCTTGAAGCCGTGGCCACGCCAGCAACAGGCCCATACACTCTACCAGTGACCCGCCAATTCGCTGAATCTCTTGCGCGGAGAGCCGAGCTTGATCTCCTACAATTTCTGCGGCCTGCTTCAGGAAAGAATCTGACCAATCGCAGACCGGAAGCAAATCTTCTTTTTGAGATAAATCAATGAGGAAGGGTCTTGGCTTAGGCAGCTTTGCCGGCCCACTAAGGCCTCTTCCTGACGGTATCCCCAGAAGCAACTCCAGCGGCCTCTCCTTTGAGTATCGACAGAGCGTCGATCCTGAGGTTTCCTCACTGTCGGCGGCACCGTAAATATTAGCAATTAGGGTAGCAGTTGTGTCTATTTGCTGGATTATGTCATCGGAATTTGTTGAGACAACTCGCCGCCAAACCGCCTCAACGCTATTTTGATACTCGAGCCTAGGGCGACGTCCTTTAATTTGCATTCCCGACGTCATGTAAGTCTGCCATCAATTTGAGCAACTGCTGCAATAAACCTTGGCTCATCGTCTAAAGGTAACTCGCTGAAGAGTTCCAGCGCGAAGCCAGTGGCATTTAGCGCCGTCATATAGCTTTCAAGCGACCGGTGGAAGTGAGTTGTCGCTTTACCAGTTCGCGACATTCTTGTCCTAAATTCTCCGCGTATTGCAATTTCTCTGTGATAGTCATACCAGTCCATCTTATCGTAGCCCCAGTAGGACGGCCAGAAACACGGGTGAGTCACCGTGAATGCGATCCGACCCCACGGCTTCAAGACGCTTGATATGGCGCGGAGCACGTCGCGTACATTAGGGGTGTCCATAAGAACCATGTTTGCGATGGCGAAGTCGAATTCCCTGGTGTGCGACTCCGCGTAGGCTTCGATGGTGCTATGCACAAATCCAATGTCCTCATTTGCACATCGTTCTCTTGCTATGCGAATCGATTCACCGCTGATATCGATTCCGACAACATGTGGCACGTGGACGGCCAAAAGTTCGGTAAGTCGGCCAGTGCCGCAGCCGACATCAACTAAGCGACTTGGTCGATGTTCTTGAATCCAAGACGTTAGCCTCGGAGCAAGAATATGCGAGAAACTGACGTCCCTGCCGTCCGCGATTTGAATGTCGCGAACAGGGGCTAGTTCGTCCCATTCCTTCGCAATCGTAGCCAGACTCGGCGTCGCAATGGGTCCATCATCGAGCATGATGGGACATCCTTTCGTCAGCCCCTGCTGGCAATTAGCCGTCGCACCAGCTCAAATAGGTCTCGGGCGAGATGGAAAGCTGGATCACTTCCAGAATCGTATTCGTCGACCACCAGGTCATCATCGACAAAGCGGCCGATAGCAACGCGAGTATCGGAGCGGTCTGCATCTATTATCGTAAATCGCGTACGGATGGTGTAGTTGATGTCAGGGTAATAAAATACTTCTGCGCCGAGCCGTGCAAGTTCTCTGGATAACGGAGTCTCTCGAGGTAGGACGACAGTGAGACTGTGGCTGCGCGCTCTAAGTCGTAGGAGCTCGGCTACGCGGGCATCTTCTTCGGCCCATCCCAGATTTCGAGAGAAGATAGCCGCCGTTGCACCTCGTTCTATCCAATTGTACATATACTGCTTGATACCTACATTTGTCGCGATTACTAAATGCCTCTTGGTAAAGAACTCGCGCATGTCGAGTGCCAGTGACACGACAGTAGACAGAGCAAGAATGCCAAGAAGCCCCCACTGCCATGCTGTTAGAGGAAGTGCCGGTTGGCGCAGTTGGATGACAAGAGTAATAATACTTCCGAACGTACCCACTGTCGCAAGTAGGCGTGTGAACAATTTGCGCAAGATGAACCTCAATCCATGCAGTCGCCGGAATGGACTCCAGTGCAATTGTGTCGATTGCGATTGGAGGCTCGCCTGACCGCACCCCGAGTGCACGTACCTCTAGCTGTGCATCGCGGAGTCTGGACCGAACTTCGTACGTCTCCCGGGCGCACATAGTTCCCGTTGTTCATCAGGGCCTCATCTCAGACCTGTCGTCGATCGAACGCGCATGTTCCGCACCTCAACTACGACAGTCGGCTTGAGCTGCCAACTCGTTACAGCAAGCGCTTCGCTGAGCACCACACGCACTCTCATGGCTCCCCTTTATGTCAAGGGGTGGCTCTGACGGGGGTAGGCTGGCTGGCGGCAGGTTCGGGTTGTGGCTTGTCCAAAGGGCCGGTGTCCGGGGTCAGGCCGGTCACGCTGGATCGCAGAGTCGTCCCCGAGTGCCCTCCCGGACCTGCCGCCTCACGTCGCTTCTGATCGGCGAGCATGCGGGCGTAGACGACGTTCGATAAGCGTCGTTTGAGGGCCCGCATCGCTTCCATCGACGTCTTGCCCGCAGCTTTCTTGCCATCGAAATAGACGCGGCCGGCGGTGGAATTACGGAGCTGGACGACGCCCATGATGTGCAGCGTCCGGTTGATCCTGCGATTACCGGCACGGGACAACCGATGCCGTTGCTGCTCGCCGGACGACGCGTCCAGCGGTGCGGTGCCATTCCAGGACGCGAATCGATCCCGGTTGCCGAACCGGTGGATGTCGCCGACGTCGGCCAGCAGCCGCGCGGCGCCGGACGGGCCGATGCCGTGCAGGTCGAGCAGCGTGGAGCCGCGGGCGATCACCAGCTCACGAAGATCCTTTTCCGCGGCCTTGGTCTTCTTGTCGATCGTCTCGAGTTCGGTGATCAACTCGACGATCAGACGGCGGCGGGTCTTGCCCACGATGTCCCGCGGTTTGACCGTCGCCACGAGCGCACGGGCCTGTGTCGCGGACAGGAACTTCTTCGCACCGCCGGGAAACAGCTCCAGCAGCAGCCGGTGAAGACGGTTGACGGTCTGAGTTCTGGCGCGGCCGAGCTCGTCACGGCGATCGACGAGCATGCCCAGTACGACCAGCTCAGGATCGGCCTGGACTCGGACCAGGTTCGGTGCGCGCAACGCGGCCAAGGCGACGGAGTGCGCGTCGACGGGGTCGGTCTTGCGGCCGTTGCCCGTGGCGAACACCCGCACCTGCGCCGACAACTTCGCCGGCACGTCCAGCACCATCTCACCGTCATGGACCAGCCGGTGGGCGATATGCCGGCCGACGCCGTTACAACCTTCCACTGCCCATACCCGCTCGGCGAACCGACGCCCGGCCGACAGCATTTCCGTATAGCCGAGCTGGTCAGTGCCGAACTTCCCGACCGTAACCATGTCACCGCGTTCGTTGATCACCTCGATCGTGGCTGAACGCTTATGCGGATCCATCCCGATAATCACGGGCATGCGGTTCTCCTTGCCTCGACGTGACGATGTCAGCAAGGAGGGCACCGCTACTTCGAGCAGAACAAACCCCTTTTCAGCCACTCCTCGCGCGGTGCTCGGCGAGACGCATGCCATGAGAGAGCCACGCCAATGCCACCGGCGGGCAGCCGCAATGTGGGAGCGACTCACCGAGCACCTGGACCAGAGTCTGGCCGGACCTGGTCCTGCCGCCCAGTCTTAAGTAGCCGCTGACCGCGCGCCGTCACGCCCGTCAGCGCAGGTAGCAGCAAGCTATGCGGCGGGTATTGCGGTCATCGGAAGTCTGGGGACGGCGGCAGTTGCAGGACGCTGCTCACGCGGTTGTTGAGTTCGCAGGCGAGCACGTGAGCTTCCGGCTCGGCGTCCGGCGCGACGCAGTCTGGGAGTTCGGCGATGGGCTCGGACCGATTGCGCGCGGCAGCACGCTTCGCGTCGGCCACCTTGTGCGCGGCGGTTCCGTACACGAACGCGAGGAACGGGCTTTTGTCGTCGCGGTAGGACGGCAATGCCGCCAGCACCGCCAGGAGGACCTCCTGCGCGACACCATCGGCCGAGATGTAGACGTCATCGGCCGAGATGTAGGAGCCGTCTTGCAAAGCGATCCGGAACCGGCAGTACCGTACGACGAGCGGGCGGATCGCCGCCAACAGCCGTTCCACCGCGCCGAGGTCGCCCTCGATCGCGGCATGAACCGGGTCTTGCACTTCGGCGGTCTTCGGGGCGAGTGCACCGGGCGGCCCCACACCGGGCACGTCAGCGTCCACAGGCAACCGACGTCCTCTCCCTCGCGGGCCTTCACCAACTCGGGTGAGCAGCCCCTACGCCCTCACCGGCCGAGGGGCTGCCTCTCGAAAGGCGCAGGCCACCGTCCATTTCACCCGACGTGCGCGACACCGAGGCGGCGTCCCGTCTTCCGGTTGCACAGGCTGGTCGATGCGTCGCGTGGCCCCTGGGCCCAACCCTTTGCCCTCGCGGAGTTCCGTTCGGCTGGAACCGCGTCGCGCCATTTGCGAGAACCAGACCGACGGCGGCGGCCGGTGGGCGCTGGTCGACCCGTCGGCCGCCGCGCAGGTAACCGAAGACCGCGTCCAGCCGCGGCGGTTGCAGCTCGTCGTCGTCCCGCCCGCCGTCCGCGCCGGGGTCGGGCTGGTCCAGCTGCGGTGGGGCGCCACGATCTACGGCCAGGTCGAGCTGTCGCTGTGCCCGGCCGCCCGGAACGGGCTCTGCTCGGTCTGCACTTGGAGGCCCGGCACCGGCTCCGGGGCGTGGGGCGGGTGCCGGCCCGCGCAGCGGCAGCTCGAGGTGAGGGATTCAGCTGCAGCGCCAACCCGCCGGACGAGCCGGGTGCGGCAGCGTTCTGGGCCCGGGTCGGAGCATTCCGGACCCCGGCGAGCCCGTGCTCGCACTAGGAAGCCGCCGGGCTGCGCATCGAACCCCGCTGGCCGAAATGGTGGCAACACCCGGGCGGTGGAAAGGCTTCTGAGGGTGGTGGACGGCTCTGCTTACGCTGGGCTCGGACCTTCATCGGAGTCAGGCTCGTCCGCAGGCCGGCGCACGCGCACACCGTGCTTGGCCGAAACGAAGGCGCGTCCGTTGTGCACCGCCCCGACGAACCAGACGTCGCCGCCGAACTCCGCCAAGTCGAACCTAGCGTTGCCGCCGAACTCCGCCCCGTCGAACACGGCGAAGCCACCGAACTCCGCCCCGCCGAACCTAGCGTCGCCGCCGAACTCCGCCAAGTCGAACCTAGCGTTGCCGCCGAACTCCGCCCCGTCGAACACGGCGAAGCCACCGAACTCCGCCCCGTGGAACCAGGCGTTGCCTCCGAACTCCGCTCCGTGAAACTCGGCGTCGCCGCCGAACTTCGCCCCGTCGAACCTGGCGGTGCCGCCGAACTTCGCCCCGCCGAACTCGGCGGTGCCGCCGAACTCCGCCCCGCCGAACACGGCGCCACCGATGAAGGTCGCGCTTCGGAATGAGACGGTAGCGATGGTGCACTCGGCGAGGGTGAAGTCGATGAGGGTCGCGCCGGTGAGGTCGATGTCGATGTCGGGCCAGAAGTCGGGTTCTAGCTGATCAGGGTCCATACCGGGTTGCAGGTGCCGACTCAGGATGCGTTGAGCGGTGAGGCGTACCTCGCGTTCTTGCAGCTGGGTTTCCCTGGTGCCGCCGGTGGGCGGCGTAGCGGGTGTGCGGGGGCGGCCGGTGGACTTCAGCAGGGCGGCGCACTCCCAGCGGTCGTGGCCCGGCGATGTCCGGTGGTGGGGTGTAGGGGTTGCGGAGGTAGGCGCAGATGACGCTGACCACCGTCTTCTGCCGTTGGGGGTCGTCTTGCGCGACCTGTTCGAGGGCGTAGAAGCCGCCATGGCGGACCGCGGCCTGCGGCGAGCCGAGTTGCTCGACGGCCTTGAGGTACAGCTCGTTCAGCCGCCGCTGGGCGGCATCGTGCACGGTGGCCGCGTGGACCTCGTGCTGGTGGGCGAGCGTGCGCTCGGTGGAATCTTGACGCCGCCAGGACAGGTACAGCGCAACAGCGGCGCCGCCGCCCGCCCCGATACTCAGCCCGATCTTGAGCGCGTTCAGTCGCGCGGTCACCAGATCCGCGCCGGTGAGTCCGATGGTCGCTGGCCACCGCAGCACCACGATCGCGCCCGCCGTCAGCACCGCGATCATGGCCGCGGTCAGCCACATCGTTGTCGGCCTCAACTCCCGCGACCGGGCAGGTCGACCCGCCGCTGCTGGCTGCTGGGGATTCGGGACGCCGGGGATCGAGGTCGATGGCGTGGTGTCATCGGTCATGTTCGTCTACGTCGCCGAGGCCATCGCGGCCGTTGCACGACGCCCCGGGGTTCATCCGACCAGCAGGTCTCGCAGGATGCGCTGGGCATGGGCGAGACCGGGGGCGTCGCGGTTGCCGGCGCGGGCGGCGGCTTGCTCGGCGTGCGCCAGCGCGCCGAGGGCACGCCGCAGTATCGGTTCCGGGGCGGGGCCAGCGGCGAGTACGGGCGCTCCGGTGGGCGGTTGCCGCAGGGAACGCCAGACGCGCATCGCGACGCGGGTGGCGTGCTGGACGCTGTCGGTGTCAGGTTCGACGTTGTCGATGGCGGCGAAGAGGACCATCAGCAAGGTGGTCATGATCGGTTCGCTGGTGGGGATCTTGCCGAGCCGCAGCGCGTCGGAGAGGGTGCTGCGGCAGCAGGCCGCGCCGGGGTTGAGGGCGCGGGTGTTGTCCTGAATCCCGCGCAGGGTCAGCCCGGAATCGACGACCAGCGACTTCAGGTAGCGGGCGAAGTCGCTTTTGCTATGGACGCGGGCGAGGTCCGGCGCCCCCGTCGCGGGGTTTTTGACCAGCGGAAACGGCAGTTTCAGCCTTGGAATCGTCGGCTGGTCGGCCAGGCTCATCATGACGCCCGCGGCCGCGGGCTGCTGCTCCAGCGTGGCCGCCAGCGGCCAGCTGTACGGGCCCGGCTCGGCCGGTGCCTGCCCGTCCAGGCGGGTGGCCTCGGCATCCAGGTAGGCCGGCCTGATCCGGTCGGCTCCGTGCTCGCCGCCGGTACAGGCGGCCGCGATCGCGCGGTAGATCGACCAGTCCATCAGCACCGGCGAGGCGGGGTCGCAGGCGCTGGCGATCACCTGCGGCGAGACCTCGGGCAACGTGCTGAGGATCTGGAACATGTGCTCATCCACCGGCAGCGCGGCCATCTTCGTGTGCAGGGCCCGCAGGGCCGGCCATGGCACGGCCGGCCCGTTCACGCTGGCCGCCCGGTGGCGCGCAGGATCCGCACGATCCCGCCGAGGGCGGCGGTGGCCAGGGCGACCGCCGCGGCGGGGGTGCTGCCGTGGTCGATGAGGAACGCTGCGAACGCCAGCACCGCGATCACCAGCGGGAGCGGGGCTGCGGCGGTGCGGCAACGCCGGCGCGGTTCGGGCACCAGCGGGTACGGCAAGGGAGACATGGAACGTGAAACTCCTTCTGAATCGACGCAAGAATTCCTGCAACGCGGGTGAGGAAACCGGCGACGGTCCCGGCATGGTGGCCGCGCGGGGCAACGCGGAAATCGGCCTGCCGGGGAGTCGACGACTTCCCGTGAAGGAGATCGAACACGACCGGACCCGAATCGCACAAGTCAAGAACAAGGCCAGTTTTGTCCGGACGTTAACGGCAGGAAAACCGTCCGAAACCCACCCACGACAGTGTGTTATCTGGATCACATGTCGCAGTACCTGCCGCTTAGTCGGCGGCGGTAAAACGCCTGCTGGGGAGCCGCGTGCACAAGCGGCTGCACGTGTCGCCCGTCCGCGACACCTCTGCCTGTCCGGACAGCCCATGGTGTTCCGGACAGTGACGGTCTAGATTCACACCCGCAGTCCGCGCGTGTCCGCAGCGCGGACCTGTCTCGACACACCTGACGCGGGTGAGGATCGAGGACCGGGTGCTGGTGTCCCCTTGGGCAAGAGGGGCCCAGTTACCCGGCGGTATCTGCACATCAGCCACAGCAAGCCCAGCCAAACACCTCGTCGGCCGGGCTTTGTTCTGCCCCCGATCGCTTCCTCCGGCGATCCGCCGGATGCCGTAGCGCGACTCGAACACAAGATCGACCGAACTCGCGGGGTGGGCACACATCGTGAGCGAACAGAGGGTTAAGGTGTTCCCCTCACCGGCTCGGTCGCTTCACCCGACGGGCGATCGGTTACCCGGTGAGCGCCTCGGTTGTGCTCTTCACTCGACCGGGGAAATCGATCATCACGAACGAGCGCCAACCCTTCGCGCAGGGGTAGGAATCGATAACCTGGCGTCGGTTTCAACGCCGCAGCGCCGCGGATGATCCACAATTGAATTTCTCCCTCATCGCAGTCGGGGCGAGAGGCCGTGAATCAGGGGATGACGGCCTGGGAGAAGAAACCCGAGTGCGAGGAAGGTTCATGACAACCGGCACGGTTGCCTGTTTTTCCCGGCCGTTGGAGGGGAAGTCGCGTCGCAAGCGAGGACGGCCGGTACTGAGCGGCTTGGTCTCCACCGACGCCTTCACACAGCACCCGACGCTCCCGGTCCCTAAGCGGATGCTCATCCTGTTCCTCGCAGTCGTGCTGGCCGATGAGCACGGGAGCCTGGCCTCGCTGCATGAGCGGCTTGTCGAGGCCGGCCGCGGGGACGAGCAGCACTGGGCGCACGGCCGGGACGTGAAGTCGCTGCAAAACTCTACGACCAAGTTGGTCGGCAAGAGCGCGTATCGCCCGCCGCGGTGGGAGCTGATCGTGGTGTTCCTGCAGCTGCAGCTGCCCCCGGAACACCTGCCGCTGATCCTGGGCGTCGCCGCCGGCTTGTATCGCCACGCCTATGACCTGCCTGGTCCGCCCCCGGACTACACCGGGCCGTTTTACCTGCCGGAGTGGGCGCGGCACACCCGTACCACCCCAGAAATGATCAGCGATGACCTGCAGAAACGGCTGGCCCCGCCGGTGCAGGAGCCAGCCGGGGAACCTGCCGCGCCGGAGATCCCGGCCGATCTGGACGTGACCGAGCTGGTTGCGGACCTGCGCCGGTACCGGCAGCTTTTGCCGTTCGTGCTGCGCGGAATCCGGGAGCTCGATCTGGAGGTCGGGCGGCAGCGCGAACGAGCGGACTACGCCGAGATCGCGCTGCAGCTGCAGCAGCAGCAGTTCGTCGAGTTCCACCAGCTGAAGCACGACTACCGGGAGCTGCAGCGGCAGCACGAGAAGCTGCAGAATCTCTACGCTAAGCACCTGATGCGAGAGCTGCCCGGCAGCTCGCGGGCCAGCGTCCAGCAGGTGATCGACGATCAGCTGAGCGTCACCAACCGTGTCCCGGTGCCGCGGCCGGTGTGGGAGTTCACCGAGTCCGACGGCAAGGGCGGCGAACTGGCTGAGGACGCCAGCAGCGCCTCCTGAAGGCAGGTAAACCTGCAGCCGGTGACCAGCGGAAACGCATGCTGGTCACCGGCCCCCGGCAGGTAAGGGCGTCGACACCGCGATCCACGTCGGATACGACCTTCGGCTCGGCTGGCAAGGGGGCCTCCGTCGTCCCCGGCCAGACGTCGGCCTGCGGGTGGCGGCGGACCGACAGGCAGTGGGCAGGTGAAGCGCCACGCGTGAAGACGGTGAAGGCCGTCAGCGCCAGCGGGACCGCGGTGCTGATCGTCGCGCTCTGCTGGGTGCTGATGGATGAGGACCGTCCGGGCCCGACCCGCGCGGCTGATCTCCAGTAGGCGGTACGGCGCTTCCGGCACCGGTGACGAGCGGCCGGTAAACCGCCCGTCACCAGGTGGTCTTTCCCGACGTACCCGCCGGTGACCGCGCGAGCCCGTCGGGAACTCGTATGCGGGGTTCCGGACGCGCAGAGGTGGTCGGCCGGTCAGGCGGAGAGGCTCGGGAACGGCGCGGGGTGAGTCTGTCCGGGTCTCGTCATGCCGATCTGGCTCGACGGTCGGCCACCAGTAACGGCCAGGCCTGAAGGGTCTGGTTGTTCCTGTCGACGATGGTGACCGGCTGGCCGAAGGCCATGTTCTCCGGCAAGGCATGACTGGGGGCGCGGATGGTGAGCTCGTGCACCCGAGGTGAGGTGAACATGGCCAAGGCGTCCGCGCCGGCGTTGGTGACGTCGCGGACGGGCTCGCTTTCGATCAGGCGCAGCTGATTGATGACCAGCTGGCTGGAGAAGGCGCGGCCGCCGCCGTTGACGATGCCGACGTCGACCAGGACCCGCAGGTTCAGCCGATCTGCGTGGCGAGCGTTGTCGGCCGCCAGGGCCCGCTGGATCCGCATGGTCAACGACGCGACGTAGCCGGGGGCCCAGGTGTTCAGGGGGTTGTAGGACCAGCACGGCGTCCCCGGCCGGGAGAAGCTCGGCCGGGCCAGGCAAGACAGACATCGGCCACGATCTCCTGCAGCCGGCCTGGGCGGCTTCGCGCAGGCGCTTGGAGCGCTGGCGCAGGCGCGCAACGTCGAAGGCGATCACGATCATCTCCGGGTGGCTCACGACGGAGGTGTCGGGCCTGTCCGGCTCGGAGGCGGCGATCGTGCTGAGCAGCTCGAGCATGTCCTTGACCGTCTCCGGGCTCAGCTGCAGCCGGTCGTGCCGCGCCTTCTACGGCAGGCCGCCCGCCGTGACCGCGCGGCGGCGCGGCAGCTGCTGGCACTGCTCACCTTCGGCTGCTGCGGCCTTCGCCGGTTCGAGGACCAGCGCTTTTACCTGCTCAGTCTCGGCATGCCCGCCGACTTCATCCCCGACGCCCGTCAACTTGGCCGACTCGATCTCCTGCTGCAAGCCATCGAGTCGTTCACAGGCGAGAATCCCCGTTACATCAGAACCCCGTCACTGCGGCTGTTGCGGCCGTCGGGTCGGCCAGGTCTCCTGACCGCCCGCGCGTCGGTAGCGCTGTTGTGCGGCGTTCGCGGATCTTCCTCGCGCAGCACCGATCTGTTCCCACGTGAGCCCGCCGTGCTTCAGCTTCTCCGTGAAGAAGCACTCGAGCACGTCCGCGCGTTCACGCACGGATTCGAGGAGCACCAGGGCGTTCAGCATGTCCATGGCGGTGACCTCGGTGGGCAGCCCATCCGTGACGCTGTCGCTGTCGTGATCCACGGTCAGAGCGTGCGCAACACGGCTGGCCAGCTGCGCGTGGCTGACGAACTCCGGCTCGACCGGGCTCGGAATGTCCGTGTTCCGGGGCCGGAATGCGTAGAGGGTGGCGGCCGCGGCCTCGGTGACGGCTTGGTCGGGGTGATCTACCTGCTCATCATGCTTCGACTGATCCATGATTACCAACGTAAGCGTTGGATATCTGATTGTCAACGCATGCGTTGGTAATCGAACTTCAGGAGGTCTTCACCGCGGCCTTGGCGGCCTTCTTGAATGCGCGGACCTCGGCGAGTGTCTCGGCGCTCGTGACGTCGGCGATCGACCGTCGTGAGCCGCGGTCGCCGTACGGACCGGCCGTCGCGCGCCAGCCCTTCGGCTGGATGCCGCGCTGCTTGCCGAGCAGGGACAGGAAGATCTTCGCCTTCTGCTCGCCGAAGCCCGGCAGCGCCCGCAGCCGCTTGAGGACCTCGGGGGCGTCGGGCTTCGGGCGGCTGTCGAGCCAGAGCCCTTCGGTTCGGCCGTCGTAGTTCTCGATGATGTGCTCCGCGAGCGCGTGGACGCGGCGGGCCATCGAGCCGCCGTACCGGTGGATGGCCGGTGGCACCACGCACATCTCGACGAACGCCTCGACGTCGGTCGCGGCGATCTTCGCCAGCGAGAACCCGTCCATCCGGTCGGCGATCTTCCGCGGCCCGGCGAAGGCGTGTTCCATGGGATATTGCCGATCTAGAAGCATGCCTGCGAGCAGGGCGAAGGGGTCGTCGTTGAGCAGCTTGTCGGCGGCCGGGTCGCCGGTGAGGTGAAGCTCGCGCAGCATGTCGATATTTTGACACACGACGCGATCGCTGGTCTTGGTCCGTGCCATACCCAGCGCCCTGGAACGGCGGCACCGCGAGTTGCTGCCGCGTCGGCCGGTGTCATCTAACCGGGTGACTTCTAGAGTGGGACTTCTCTGCTGGCCAAAGCCGAGGACGTCATGTCACTAAGTGTGCCTACGTTGCCAATTGGGTAATGCCTGGGGGCGGAGGGGCCGCCGGGTTTATCGGGCTCTAGGCCTGAAATATTAGGGGGTTCACTCGCTGGGTAGCGCGCCGGACTCGACAGGTCCGGCACCGGGTACCCGCCTCGTAGTGACCTATTCGTTCTGGTAGACAGGTCGAGATGAGTGCGGGTCAGTATCGCAGGCAGCTTGAGAACAAGCGCAAGCAACGGATCGACGCCGAGAAAAAGGCGGGTGAGTACCGGACCAAAGAAACCGCCAAGCGCACCGCAGCGGCCAAAGCACGTACGGCGGCAGGAAAGGCTTCGAGCGACATCACCCGGTCCAGCAAGCTGCGCGAAGCCGGACGTGCCGAGGACGCAGCAGCGGCGGCCGGTAAGGAGGCCGGCAGCTGGCATGGCAAAGCGAGCAGCTATGCCAAAGCCGAGGCGGACCTGCAGAGCAAACTCGCCAAAGCTGAGCAGTCCGAGTCTGATGCCGCCGAACGGCGGCGCCAGCGCGATCAACAGCAGACCGCTCGTCGAGCTGCTGCCAAAACCTCGGCGCTCGAGCGTCGCATGAGTCAGACGGAGACGATCGTGGACACCGCTCTACGAGAGTTGCCTACCCCCAAGCAGGAGAAGCTGCGCGTCCTGATTCTCGGCGCCGCGTCCGGTGGAGATCTGCGTGTGGGGCGAGAGCAGAAGCGAATTCGTGCCGCGGTTGAATCCGCGCTGCACCGCGACTACATCGAGCTTGACGTGCGGCCGGCCGCGACCACGGGCGACTTGCTGGACGGCATCACCAAGTTCCGTCCTCACGTCGTGCACTTTTCCGGGCACAGCGACGACGACCTGATCGAGTTCGAGGACGAGCTTGACGAGCACCACGAAGGCGTCATCGTTACCGCCCGAGCGTTCGCCGCGGCGGTCAAGGCGACCGATGACCCGCCGCTGCTGGTGCTTCTGAACTCCTGCAACTCGGCAGCTCAGATTGACAATCTTGTCGAACAGGTAGCCCCGTTCGCCATCGGCATGGCCGACGAGATCGATGATGGGGACGCCATCGTCTACGCCGCTCAGTTCTACGCCGCCGTCGCCAACGGGCAGTCCATCAAGTCCGCCCACCTTTCAGGGCAAGCCGCCTTGGAGCTTGCGGGACTATCCGGCACAGAGTTGCCGACCTTGGCATGGGCCCAGGACGTCGACCCAGCGACTGCCGTGCTCGTCCGGGTGGCATGACGCGCAGGAGGATCGTGGATGCGCCAGTGCTCGTGACGTCGCGGCCGATTGGCGTGTAAGCGTAGGTGGCACTAGACGTAGTCGCTGGCCTTTATCCGCACCACGTCCAGTGGCCTGGAGCGGCGGCAACCGCAAGCTGCTGCCACGCCGGTTGGTGTCACCTAACGGCGGGACTTCCAGAGTGTTGACTTCTGCTGGTACGTGCGCATTGAGCGCGGGAACCTCGCCGGGGTGTCCGACGAGGTACTGGATGCCCTCTCGGCCGCGCTGCAGCTGGACGAAGCCGAATCCGCTCATCTCGCCGACCTCGCTCGCGCCGCTCGCAGCTCGTCGCGCCTGCCGGCCGCCGCCGGCAAGAGAGCCACTCTCCGGCCCGGTCTGCAGATCATGATTGACTCGATGCAGGGGCTGCCGGCCTGGGCTCGCAACCACCGCTTCGAGATCGTCGCCACCAACTCGCTGGCTCGGGCGCTCTACGCCGAGCTGCTGCGCAGCCGGATCGCCGACGGCAACAACGCGCGCTTCACCTTCCTGGACCCATCGCCCAGGACTTCTATGTGGACTGGGAAAAGACGGCCAACGACGTCGTCGCCGTCCTCCGCGGATACGTCGGCGCCAACCCCACCGATCGGCGCCTGTCGAACCTGGTCGGCGAACTCGCGACCCGCAGCCCCGACTTCGCCAAGCGCTGGGCCGCCTACGACGTGAAGTACCACCGCACCGGACGCAAGACCCTCCACCACCAGTTCGTGGGCGATCTCGACCTCGGATTCGAAGCCCTCGCTCTGCCCGAGAGCTCGACCCTCAGCTTGTTCGTCTACTATCCCGCCGACGAATCCACCCGCGAGCGACTGCAACTGCTCGAAAGCTGGGCCGCGGCCGAAGAACGCGACCAGCGGCCCGCCGAGGAGGGCGTGCCGGAAGTCGGCCGGGTTGTCGGCCACGATGGTGGTCGTGGTTGATCGTCGGGCTGGGGGAATCGGTTTCCTTGCCCGGTCAGGCCAGCTTGGCGACGAAGTCGTCGCTGGTCAGGATGTGGTGGGCGTAACGCGGCCAGTTCAGCTCGATGGTCGCGCGGTGCATGTCCATCGTGAATGTGTCGACGGCGTCGGAGACGAACGTGACGTCGTAGCCCTTCTCCACCCAGTCACGGCCCGTGGAGTCGACGCAAGCGTTGGTGGTCAGCCCGCACACGATCACGTGGTCGATGTCGCGCTGGCGCAGCTGGGTGTCGAGGTTGGTGCCGTGGAAGGCGTCGAACGTCTTGTGCGGGGTGACGACCACCTCGCCCTCCACGGGCACGAAGTCGGGGTGGAACCGGGCGCCCGTAACCGTATCCGAGCGCTCCGCATCACCGCGCCTACCGGCGAACCGATCCCGCTGACGGTCACCGTCGGCGCCGCCCTCTACCCCGGGATCCCGGAGCCCGATTTGGTCGGGGCTCGTCCGGGCGGCCGACAACGCGATCTACCGCGGTAAGAGACCCGGTCGTAACCGGGCTACCCTCGCCAGCCCTTGAGGTAGGCACGGCAAGTATCCGCTGCGCAATTGGTCGCGTGATCTCGTGGGGGCAGTATTCGCTGGCCCGTGAACATGGTTTGATGAGTTGGAGACGGGGAAGTACAGGTGGGCGCCCTTAATCAGGCCGGCATCTCGGCCGAGTCGGCGGTATCCGATCACCTGGACGGCCGCCGCCAGCGTCGCGCAGGCCGTCCGGATCGCTGGGGTGCCTCCGGGGTGACCGGTTCACTGCGGTCTGCGCGAACTGCGGGTCCGGTGACGGGACGCCGTAGTCGCCGTCCGGCAGGGCCGGTCGCCGTCGCCCGTGGATGATCGCATCGACGACCTGCAGTGCGATGGCCAGCGCCGCGTAACCGGCCAGCCAGGGCGCGAACCCGGGTGGCTGCCGGTGGGGGGTCACCAGGTCCGTGAGCACCGGGAACGCGTAGATCGCAGGCAGGGTGAGGCTGAGGTCCTCGATCCGCAGCACGGCGTCGACCGCCAGCGACGGCTCGTCCTCCGCGATCACCGGCCGGCGGACCACCCCGGCGAAGGCCGCCCCGAAGACGACCGTGCCCATCGCGAGGAGACCGAGCCAGCTCCAGGCGTAGGTCCGGTATCCGGTGGTGAAGAACATCGTCGCCCCGAGCGCGGCGCCACCGGCGAAGGTCACCACGACCGACGCGAAGTACCAGCCGCTTCTCAGCGCGTGCCACGGGGGCCGCGGCCGGTCGAGCGCCCGCGCGCCCAGTGCCGCGGCGGCTTTGCGGTCCCGTTGCCGGAGGGCGGACCAGATCGCCCCCTGGATCGCGAAGAGGAGGAAGTACGCGACTTTGCTGTCGGTCATCTCGACCCCGCGCACGCCGGGCAGGTACTGCAGGCACTGGTACCCGAGGGCGCCGGCGGTCCCGGCGAGGTAGAGGACGGCCAGCCGCCCCAGCACCGCCTGCGGCCGCGCGCCCCCGCGCATGCCGAGCCGTGTCGCCAGCAGCCGGGTCGGGACCCGCACCCGGACCCCGTGCCGGCACAGCCAGACCGCGGCCTGCGCCACCTCGGCGCGGGTCGGCACCTGTGCACCCATGACAGCCCCCTCACCTCGGGGAGTACACGCGCGAGACGGGCGAAAGGTTGCCCGAAAACCGGCCTGCTTCCCGGGCAGGGGAGCGGGCCGTCCGTGGATGCTGACCGTGGCTGACGAACACGACGATGACGTGAATCCGTACCTACCTTCCGAGGAGCTCCTCGGAAGGTAGGTACGGACCATGCGGCCTTCCGGAGACCGGCGCTTACCCGAAAATGCTGGCCGCGTTTCACGACCGAGCCCGGACCATGACCCGCAGGAGGAGCTGGGTGCGGACGAGGTCGTACCCCGGGGTGACGGCGTCGCCGACCGGGTCCGTGCGTTCGAGCCGGGTCGGCGAGCCGCGGTAGCGCCTGTCTGCGCGCAGCCTGTTGAGCCGGTGTCGGGCAGTGCGATCACTCATCTTGTCATCCATCGCCCATTGGCTTTCGACGTCAGCATGGGTGATGGCGAGGAATTGGTAATCTCTGTTGAACGGGCTGCACACGCGACGAGCCACAATCTGAGCAGCCGACTAGCTGATAGGTCAGGAGACCAGTTCTACTTCTACCGGCCACCGGCCTTCTTGCGCCGAGCGGAGGTGCGGTGGCAGGTTCAGCCACCAAGTCGCGGCTGCCCGCACTGCTGATGGCTGGTCGGTGTCGGCAACTACTAGGCGTAGCAAAGATCGTCGGCCAGCTATGCCGACGGCGTAGACCAGCCGGTCGAGGACGCTCGCATCACGCCGATCTCGATGATGCCTCCAACGTCTGACGTACAAGGCGAGAGCTCTGCGGTAAAACGCGTCACTGCTGGTACCGCCGACGTGCCCGAGCGCGTACGCGGCTGCGTCGCGGAGGCCGCTGCTGGTCTCGTGGGCAAGAAGCAACTGTTCCACTAGCCGCCGTTCTTCTGGGCCGCCCAGGACGCGGAGGCATTCCAGCAGCCGCTGTATCCTGTGCTCGCCGTCCCTTCGTTGGAGGCTTGCGAGCAGTTCAGCTGCAAACGCTCTGGCCAGGGGGCCACGGTACGGACTGGCGTAGACCAGAAACGTTGCACATAAACGGACGTCGAACACTGGATCGGCCAGCATCTCGTGCACGAGCGCACACAACACCGGATCCACTGCGTTCGGCGCGTGCTCTGCAGCTATCGCTTCGCACAAGCCGAGAACGGAACCTGGCATCGGCTCGAGGTGTGAGGAAATCGTCGACAGCAGACGGCGAGGCAGGCGTGTTCGCACGGCCGCCGGGGTCAGCGCAAGGAGCCGCGACGCAAGTTCGGTTTCCTCGCGGGAGCCGGTCAGCAGATCGGCCAGGACTGGCAGCAGTGCGGCGACCTGCGCGACGTCGAAATGGCCGTAGTGGAGCTTTTTCGCGCTGGTCAACAAGGCACCGTAGAAGGTTCGGCTGGTCACGGGGTCGGTGATGTGGCGGATCACCATCCGGCTCGCGTCGGCATGCGTGCTCTCGCTGAACACTGAGAGCATGCCAATCATGCTCTGCGCGGAACGGTCGGCCGCTGCCTCCGCGGCCACCGCGATCGCGTGAACCTGCCCTTGTGGGTGGGAGATCAACCGGTGATACGCCTCGGCGCGAGCCATCCATTCGACCCCGTCCGCGACGGATATCTCAGTCAGTAACCGAGCACTCATCAGATCCCACGTTCGCGCCGGCGCCAGAACCAGCCCAGGCTCGTCGGCGATGCAGGCGCTCAGTCGGCTCCATTCCCTTCCTGACACCAGGTCCGCGCTGAGGACAGGCTCGAGCAGAGCGTCGAGTTGGTCGCGATCGGTCGGTTGGCGACGTGTCCACGACGCTCCGGCGCCGGCGGGCGAGACGTGGTATCGATACACCGTATCTGCGGTCGCGCCGAGCAGACCCGGGCGGAGTCCCAGTACGCCTTCGTAGGCTCCCGGCACCCAGTGAGGGACGGAGGCAGCTCCGCTTTCCCAGCGAGACACGGTGCTCACCGCGACGCGCGGATGCCCTGCTCGTGCAAGTGCGTCGGCGAATTTGCCCAATCGATCGTGCCCGGAACGTCCGCTCAGACAGCGGCTGGTTCTCAGCAACCAGCCGACACGTCCTCGAGCAGTCAGCCGGACAGGTATTGGGCTTCTGTGCCGGGGCGTCGACGCAGGTCGAGATTCTGCGGAAGTCATGGGATCCCCGGGTGCTGGTAGGGCAGACCTACAGTCTGGTCTGGTCTGCTTGCTCTGAACAATCGGCCGGACGGGGTCAAAGTGGCTGGTAAAGCTGGCGTCAGTTCCCAGATGTCGGCATGCGCGCACCACAAGACTCCCCTCTGCCTCTTCAACGATAGGTCGTAACCACTTCCGCACCAAGCCCGTTGCGCTCAGCCGGATTGGCGCAACGTCTCTTGACACCGCGCATGTGCCGTGCAGGGGCCTCGGCTAATACCAAGATTTTCGGCTAGGTCACAGGGGTTGTGCACGAAAGATCTGTACGGCAAATGCAATCCCTGCCGGTGACGCCCGGAGCCTAGCGTCGGCTCCACCTGATCCGTTGGGCCTGCAGGGCTCAAACCCATCGAAGGAGCGCAACCATGACCACTTCATCGATTTCCTCGCAGCGGAAGCGTGACCACCACTTGGGACACGGCCGTGTGGTGCGGCGATTGGCGACTGGTGCGGCGGTGCTCGCCGCGGCGACGACGATGAGTGTCGTCGGCGCGAATGCGGCCTCGGCGAGTGCCGGCCCCTGCTACAGCGGCCGCGACGACGGGACCACCAACTGGGCCTGGGGTTCATGCACGGGGGTGAGCGGATCCAGCCACTGGCGCCTCCATGTTTCCTGCACGTGGGGCGACACACGGTACTCGTCCTGGTTCTACGGCAACGGTCGAACCGACGTGCAGTGCCCCGTGCCCGAATCCGTCCGCGACACCCAGATCGACATCATCTACTGAACCTCTGGGGCCGGCCGGTGGCACCGCACGGAGTGCCACCGGCCGATGCGCGCCGTCGCAGCGCGACCCCGGACAAGGGCAAGTAGCTCAACCAGCAGTCCGCCCAGTGGCTAGGCAGCGCGGAGCATGGCCAGCAGGGCGTTGGGGCTGGGATGGCCATCCCAGCAGAAGATCATTTCTGAAGGGAAATGGCCACTTTATGTCAAGTGGTCATATCTGTGACAGGGCCTGTACTTGCTTGTCGAGTGATCTGATTGTGCCGCTGTCACCTCTGAATCGAAGTTCGCTTTCGGATGTTCGCTGGGACGGCCTGCGTCGCGTTGATCAGGTTCTCGGCAGTAGCAGCCTGATCATCGTCTAACGACCAGAAATAGGTCACCTAATCGGGTGGTTCCGGGAGGAAGTAGTAACGAAGAAGTCGTAGCAACTGGGCGTGCCTAAACGACCGTTTGCAGCCTACTTGGAAGTAGGGGGCGAGGCTTCGTGCCGTGCGGGGGCACCGTAGAAGCAAGCCCGACCGGTGGAGGCGTCGGACTCAGAGAGGGACCACGGGACGTGACTGTGCCGGAAGTACGGGCGACGCCGCAGGTGAAGGCGGTTTTCGGGATCGGGATTGCCTTGTCAACCTGTGCCCCCGACCAGCTTGAAGTGGTTCCTCTGCGTCGTTACGTCACTGCTCGTGAGCCGACGTCGGCGACCTTGACTCGGTATGCATCGTTGCCCAGCTACATCGAGCGCGAGCACGACCGCCGTCTGCGGGAGCGCGTCGCATTGGCGGCCGCCGGCGAGAGCCAGATAGCTACGTTGATCAGCTACTCCACGGCCGGCAAGAAGCGTGCGATGTACGAAGCGATCACCAACGCGAAATCGGACGAGGCCGAGCCGCTGCTGACGGACTGGAGGATCTGCCCAGGAACGAGCCCGGAAGAACCGGACACGCTCCTGACTCAGATCATGGCCGTCGCCCCTCGGACCGTGTTGTGGCTCCCCGGGGCCGAGCGGTACTTTCTGGAACCTGGTGATGCGGTCGGTAACGCGATCGCGAAGGCTCTGCGCGAGCTGCTGACCGATGTCCGCCGGCGTCCGTCGTTGGTCCTGTGCGCGATGCGGTCGCGTGTATGGCAGCAACTGACAGCTCCTCGTCCTCCCGGAGTGTCGGATTCGATGCAGCACGCTCGGGTCCTGCTCGCCGGAAGCGAGATCGTCGTTCCCGACGCATTCACGGCCGAGGAACAGGAGCGGGCGATGCTGTCGGGCGATCCGGTGATCGCCGACGCCGCGGCGCACGCACTTGAGCGCTATGTCATCCAGTACGTGCGAGCAGTACCAGAGCTGGAGGCGCGGTTCGCGACCGGCACCCCGGAGCAACGGGCGGTCGTGCAGTGCGCGATCGACGCTCGACTCGCGGGGCACGGACCGTGGATTCCGACGACGCTGCTCGAACGGGGCGCTGGTGGCTACCTATCGTCACGCGACCGCGATAGCCTGCCCGCGACCTGGTTCGCCGATGCGGTCGCCGAGCTGACCCGACGTGGTGCCGCAGATGCGAGCCTGTTGATTGCCCGACCCGCCGAAGACGGGGCAGAGACGTTGAGCGGGTCGATGCGGTTGGCCGATTATCTGGAACGGCAGTGGATCACCGATGTCGAGAACCCACCGTTGCCGAGCATGCATCTATGGCCGGTTCTGGTGGATCATGCCGCGGCGGACAACCTGCTGGCTCTGGCCCGAGAGTGCTGGCGTCGTCGGATGTTGCGGGAGAGTTGCCAGTTCTATCTGCGCGCGGCCACCGCCGGCGACTTCGCCGCCCGTCACGAGCTCGCCGACCGTCTTCGTGGTGCTCACCGCATCGACGACGCGCTCGCGCAGCTCGACCTGCTGATCAAGCGCGGCGACACTACGGCCGTGATCGAAGCGGCCACGATCCTGCTGGCGGAGAACCGTCCAGACGAGGCAATCGAGCTGTTGAAGCCATGGGTAGTCGACAAACATCACGAATCGATCGCGCTGACGGCAATGGCGTATGCCAAGCGGGCTGAACGTGCGACGCCCGGTAGGGCTATGCACAGCGATCGGCTATATCGGGCTCTGGCGGATCGAGGGCGCGCCCTCGCACTGTACCGCCGGCTGGGGGAGCAGGGGGACCTGCGTGCGGCTCTCGCTTACGCCGACATGCTTGCCGACGACCCTCACGGTATCGAATCTGACTGCTGTGACACCGCCGCTACGTGGCTGATGCGCATGGCCGATGAGCAAGGCATGGACACGATCTCTGCTGCCGCCGAACTCCTGGTCCGCGCCCACGGCCCCGATGTCGCACTGGAGATGCTCCAGCAGCGCGCAACTCTCGAAGGCGATCATGCCGCATACCTTCTAGGTGCCCAGATCCTTGTGGACCATGGTCGGGATGAGGAAGCGCTGGAGTGGATCACGTCGGCGGTGGAGTACCGAGTCCCGGGCGCCGTTCTGCTCGCCGCGAAGATGCACGCGGACGCCAGTCTGTTCCCCGCCGCGCTCGGCTACGCCGAGGAAGCCGCAGCCTCCGGCGATTGCCGCGGCTTCATCATGATCGGAGAGGCTTACGCCGCTCGGCGACTGCCTGCTCGTGCACTCGGCTGTTTTCGCCGCGCGGCCGAGAACGGCGACAGCTCAGCCTGGAACAAGGCTGCGCTCGCCGCCGCCGAGGCCGGTTGGGTCAACGACGCGACCGGACTGGTCCGGCTTGCTCATCGCGCGACGGGCGCCCCCGACACCCACCTCGTGCGCGGGGTAGCCATCGCACTGTGCAGGTCCCAGCAGACGGACGATGCCATCCCGTGGTACCTGCAGAACACCGACACGGGCGCCCGCGACGTCCTGGTGCCAGTGAGCAAGTTTCTTCTCGAACGAGACAACGCCGAGGCTGCGGTGACGACATACATGCGCCTTGCTCAGGTCACCCGGGGACAGGCCTGCGCCTGGCTGGCGGAGGGCCTGGTACGCGCGGACGCCCATGATCAAGCACTAGCCGCTCGGCGCCGAACCACCACCAGCGCCGAACCTGCCCGCAGCAAGTTGTCCGCGGCGGCGGAGTGGTTCCTGCGGGCGAAGGAGCTCGGGTATGCCCCCGCGGTCGTCCGAGCGGCTGAAGTCCTCATCCAGCTTCGACGCTTCGATGCCGCGGACAACCTGCTGGACAAGGCCGAGCACACCCGACGACTGGACACGTGCCGGGCCATCGTGCACGCCCATCAAGGGATGTTTTCGCAGGCCATGACTGTGTTGGACCGCCAGTTGCAGGCGGGCAACACGTCGGCGGTAGTGCCCATTGCCACGGTGCTGTTCCAGAGCAGGCAGTCCGACTACGCGCTGGACGTGCTCCGGCGAGGAGCAGAGGCAGGTGACCGATCCGCCCAGATCACGCTGGCAGACCACCACCGACGGCGACGTCGGAACGAACAAGCACTCGAGCTCTACCTCGCTGCTCTCGTCCACGGCCAGGACGACGCCCTCGACGGCATCCGTCGCCTGCTGACCAGTTGGCGACGCGACCGCGACATCGCCACACTGGAGGACGTCATCAGCCATGGCGTCACGGCAGATGGTCGTCTTTCATCACCGTGGACCCTCGCCTCGCTGACCAGCGACGCGTGAGGAACCCCGGTGCCGAGGGCTTCAGCCGACTTCAAAGACCAACACTGCTCTCGCTAGTCGTAGTTCTGCGGCGTGTCGCCGTAGCCAGGAGCGCAACAGGCGGAAGGCCGGTTCTCGGGGGCAATCGATGAAAGTTCCGCGGATCATGTGCCGTACACACGCGGATGCCCTACCAACTCACCGGCGGGGCTACCGCACACCCACAACGACGAGGCGGCCGGTCCTGATCATCGCAGCATCGTTGATCGCTGCCGTCGGCTTCGTCGTGGTTGTTCTCGGGCCGCTCTCGTGGTGGCTCGCGACCGACAACGTGCGGAACCTGCGAGGCAAGGAGCAAGCCGATGCCCTCAACGCGGTGCGTCAAACCGTCCTACTGTCTCTCGCCGGCGCCGCGACTCTCAGCGGAGCTGCCTTCACTGCACGATCGTTCGTACTGGCACGGCGTGGCCAAGTCACCGAACGGTTCCACAAGGCGACCGCGCAACTCGGCGCTGCAACCTCAGAGGAACGTCTCGGCGGAATCTATGCGCTCGAACAGGTCTGGAGAGAGTCACCTCGCGACCACTCGGCCATCCTTGAGCTGCTGTGCAGCTACGTCCGCACTCGATCGAATGTCCGACCCCTTCCCGACGACTCCGAGGCCCTGCCGCCGTGGCAGGACCCCGCGCAAGCCGTGTACCCGCCTGAACCGGCAGGCTTGGCCGTCGACGTCCAAACTGTAATGACGGTGATCGCTCGTCGCCCCGACCGTCCGGAACCGCACCGCGCAATGCTGATCGATGCTTCCTTGCCACGTGTCTCGATACGGGTGCACGAGTTTGATCACCCGCCGCGACTGTCGTGGGTCTACTTCACCGGCGCGGACTTGCGTATGGCCGATCTACGCGGAGCCGATCTCGCAGGCGCGATCATGAACTACGCAGATCTTCGGGGTGCCATGCTGGGTGAAGCGCGGCTCCGTGGCGCGCAACTGCACCGAGCCGATCTACGTCACGCATTGCTTGTTAACGCCTGTCTGATCGGCGCGGACCTGAGCGGCGCCCACCTCGGTGACACGGAAGGCCTAACATCAAGCCAGCTGGCCACCGCGCTGATCGACAGCACGACAATTCTGCCGACGCTTCTTCGCAAAGATCCTTGGGTGGTTACGCGAATCACCGACTGCCAGAGCACGCTTACCGCAGGCGAAGTCCACATCTGCCCACCCCCGACTCCTGAACCGATTCCACACACGTGACGGAGCACAGCCGTAGCGATCGGTAGCTCCGTGACGTTCCGAACGATGCGTCCGCGGACGGGTATGTTGCTCTTGGCACCACCCATCAGGTGTGCCGGGAGGGGTTCGGGATGGCACTGGAAGCGGCGGTGGGGTTCTTGATCGCCTGGGCGGTAGGGAAAGCGCGCCGGGCGGGGAACCAACTGGACGGAGCCGTTGACCAGGTCGTCGACGCCTCCGCTGCGCGGTTGCGCGACGTGTTGCTGCGCAAGCTGGGTAGGGACTCGGCGGTCGAGCGGCTGCAGCTGGAAGCAGCCGAGTCCGCTGAGATCAGCGACCGCACACGACAGCGCGTGACCATGGCGATTGAGGACGCGGTCGACCACGACGCCGAGTTCGCCGCCGAACTCGAGGCGGCCCTGGCGGACGCCAGGCAGAACGGCGGCTTGGTCGCCGGCGCCGGCGGGACGGTCATTTCCGGCAGCGCGGCCGCTCACAATGGCGGTGTCGCGATCGGAGCTGTCGGCCGGGATGTCAACTTCGGGCAGACACCGGACCCTCGGCAGCCGGACGGGGCGTAGAGCAACCCAGGCCCGGGGTGGTCCCTGCTCATTCATCTGTCCCGCGGGTGCTCGCCGGAGCCGGCGGTGTCGTCGCCGGTTTCGTGGCCGGGAACCTGACGGTCCACCAATCCTCCGTGGCAGGTACAGCCGCCGTGGTGACGGCGCTGAGTGCCGGTGTGGACGCTCGGCACGAGCTGTTCGTCGGCAGAGATGCGCAGATCGAGCAGCTGCTGGACGCGCTGGCCCTCACATCGGAAGGGGCTGCGCCGGTGGTGGTGGCGGGAATGGGCGGTATCGGCAAGACCGCCCTCGCCTGCCGCGCCGCGGCCATCGCCGCCGAGCGAGGTTGGTTCCCCGGCGGGGTGCTGTTCGTCGACCTGCGAGGCTACGACCTTGGTGACGACGTGCAGCCGCTGCAAGTGTTCGCGCCGGCGCTGCGGGTTCTCGGTGTTGCTGGCGACGAGGTGCCGGGTACACCGGATGAGCAGGCCACTGTGTACCACCAAGTCCTGGACCAGCTCGGCGCGCAGCAGCAGCGGGTGCTGCTGGTGCTGGACAACGCCGCCGCCGGCTCGCAGGTGGCGGACCTGCTGCCCCGGCACGTGGTGCACCGGGCGGTGGTGACCTCCCGTGACTTCCTCGTCCTGCCGTACGCCCACAGGCTTGACCTCGACGTCCTCTCCGCGGACGAAGCGGCGCAGCTGCTCTCCGACTTCCTCGACCACCGCTATCCTGGCGATCTCCGCGCGGCCCGCGAGCCTCGCGCCGCAGCCGAGCTGGTGGCCGTGTGCGGTGCCGTGCCGCTGGCCGTGGTGATCACCGCGTCCATCCTCGCCGACGACCTCGGCCTGCCGATCGCCGAGCTCGTCGAGGAGCTGACCGCGGCCGACGGACCCGGCGTGCACCGGGTCGCATACGGCGACCAGGTGGTCGACGCCTGCATCGAGTTCTCCCGGCAGCGGCTAGCGACCCGAGAGCCTGAAGCGGCCGCGCTGTTGCCGTTGCTGAGCCTCAACCCGGGCCCGGACTTCGCCAGCGCCACGGCCGCTGTGCTGGCCGGGCGGCCGGTCGCGCAGGTCCGGCCGGACCTGCGGACTCTTCGCCGCGCCAGCCTCCTGCGCCAGGACGGCGGCCGCTGGTTCCTGCACGATCTCGTCCGGCTGCACGCCCGCGACCACCTCGATCCCGAAAGCCGTGATACCGCGCTAAGACGCATGCTCGAGCACTACCGAGTGATCGCGACCGCTGCCAACCGGCACCTGCAGGCTGTGCCAGAGCGTCCGCTTCCCGAGGAGTTTCCCGGGCGCGCGGAGGCGCTGGACTGGTTCGACGCCGAGCGAGCCAACCTCGTGGCCACCGTCGCTTTGGCACTGACCACCGATCACTTCGAAACGTGCGTGTTGCTGTCCGGGACGCTGGTCCGGTACCTCGAGCGACGGCACCACCTCGTCGACTGGGAGATCGTGGCCCGGTGCGGGGTTGCTGCCGCGGAGCGGCTTGGGATACCGGCGGCGACCGGCGCAGCGTTGAACAGCCTGGGAACCGCGATGCAGAGCGGGCGGCGCTTCGATGCCGCGATTCCGGTGCTCCGGCGGGCCGCCGATATCTTCCGGGAGCTCGGTGACCGGCGCCGGGAGGGAGCGGTGCTGAGCAACCTCGGCCTCGTGTTGCGAGAGCTACGGCTGTTCGGGGACGCGATCGCCGCGCACGAAAGCGGCTTGGCCATCTGCCGGGAGGCCGGAGACGATCCCGGTGCGGCCTCGGCGGTGAACAATCTCGGTCTGGCACTGCGCGCGGCGCGACGGTTCGACGAAGCCGCGGCCGCGCACGAAGAGGCCGTCGCGATCAACCGTGCACTCGGTTTCCGCCGGGGCGAAGGGCAGGCGCTCAGCAATCTGGGGCTGGTACTCGCTGCGAGAGGGCGGTTCGATGAAGCGATCGAGGCGCACCAACAGGCGAGCTCACTGAGCCGTCAGGCCCGGGAGAGCTCCATCGAGGCGCAGGCGCTAACCAACCTGGGGGACGTGTACCGGCAGCTCGGGCAGTTCGATGACGCCTTGGCAGCGCAGCGGGACGCTGCGCTGCTCTACCGGCAAGTCGGCGACCTTCACCGGGAAGCGCGGGCGCTGGGCAATCTCGCGCTTTCGTTGCGGGCGGTGGGCCGGTTCGACGAAGCACTGTCGGTGCAGCATCAGGCCATCGCCCTCTGCGGGAAGGTCGGTGACAGCGACTACCAAGGCCGGCTCCTCGGTGACCTCGGCACCACCTTGCTGCAGGCTGGGCGGTTCTACGAGGCCGAGGCCGTGCTACGGGCTTCCTCGGCTTTTTCTCGGCTGGACGGTGATGCGCGCACCGAAGGGTCCGTGCTGTACTACCTCGGTCTCGCGCTAGAGAACCTGCACCGGGTGGACGATGCCAAGGCCACCGGCCGCAAGGCGCTGGCCGCTTTGAGCGAGTGCGCGGATCGTGAGCTTGAGAAGACCGTCCGAGACTGGCTGAACGGTCTTCCATAGGGAGGTCGTCAGCGAATCGTCGTGGATATCGGAGAGTCGAGCCGCAGAATGGATCGAGGCGGATTACCGTGACTCGACGAGGAGGCCCTGGCCGCAAGCTGAAGGAGTTGGATGCTTGCAGACCTACTACCCCACGCTCAACGGGAGACCCTCGACGGGCCGGATCACGTCGTCGACCCACAGACCATCGGCCCACAGTTGCTACGGTTCTTCAGCAGCGAACACTGAGAGGCCCGCGAGGTGGTGCGGGAAGATCAATTAGGCACCGCGCAAGCAGATCTTCGTCGCGCCAGGGACACGGGGCGGACAGGTGGTGCCGAGGTTGATGTCGTCGGCGGCATCACAGGCCTGATCCTGGGCGTGCTAGCGTCCGCGGTGAGCGCGCCTGCAACCAACATCCACGGCACCGACACGTGCCCGGCGGTGTCAGAACTCGCCAACAAGCGGTGCCGGACGAAACCTCCGCAGCCAAGTGGTCAGGCGGCGCCGCCTGCGGCGTTCGTTTCGCTGCCCTCCGAGCGTTCTCAGCTCGTGTCGCGCGCCCGCTCTGTCGGTCACCACGCGGTGTCGTCGGCTGCAAGCGCGTCAGCGAAGTCCACCAACTTCAGCCGCAGTTCAGCGACGTGGACGTAGCTCAGCTCAACCGTGCGGTCATGGACCCTGGTGGCGGCGTCGACGACTGGGCCGTCGATCGTGATCCAGCCGTCCTCGGCGTGCGGGGCTATCCATCGACCGAGGTCGACGTTGATCCGTCCGATGTAGTCGAGGTACAGGGGGTCGTCGAGGACTTGGTCGAGGGTGGCGATCACCGGTTCGAGGTCAGCGCTCTCGAACCCGAAGCCTCGATCGGGAGACACCGCATCGATGTCTAGCTCGGGCAGCGTGACGTCGTCCTGCGCGGCATCGGCAGACCTGGCTGCGCCTGCGCCGGAGGCTGTGGTGTCGGCGGGCGCCCTCCGGCGAAGGCACGTGCGGTCGGTGAACATCTCGACGACCCAGGCGCCCATGTTCGGGGTCGGTCTCAGCAGTACGCCCACGATGTCCCCCGTTCGCCTCCGGCTCGTCCTGATCTGACCTCCAGTGTCGGGAAGACCGGTCACACAACAGGGCAAACCTCGGGCAACCACCCGAACGGGTGCAGCCATCGGACGGTTTCGGGCCGGTCAGTCGTAGATCCCCTCGACTATCCACTGTGGCGTTTGGCCGAGCGTGACGGCCAAGATCAGTGCTCTGTCCCGATCGGCGGCCGCGTCGGCGACGACTACCTGCACCCGAGCCACCCCCGTCGGATTCCCGACCTGCGGGGCGGGACGGTACAGCCAAGGACCGGCCCAGCTGATCACCGGCAACGCTGACTCGTCGCCGACCACGACCGTCGCCGGCGGCTCAGTCAGCTCGCCTCGAGACGTGCACCCGACGATGCGACCACCGGAGTCGCGGACCGCGGCCTGGATGCTGCGTCGGGGGGTGGTCGATGGAGATGGCGCGGGGAGTCGCCCTGGCCACGGCGCGTTCGCGGTCAGGGTAGCCCGGGGATCTCCCCAGGGAATGAGCCGTGCGCGGTCGGCTGGGGTGCGGCCACCGTCCAGCAGCGGGGTGAGTACGGCTTCGGGGCCGAGCAGGCCTTGGATCCGGACCATCGCCCGGCCCGCACGTTCTGCGGCGTCGGCGTCGCGGCCCATCGCTCCCAGCTGCAGCTGCAGGGCCTCTCCCCCGACCAGCTCTTCCGGCACCAGCCGCAGCCGGATGATGCCGGAGTTCGGCCGATCCCCCGGGGCTGCGATAAGCCAGCCTTCGCACTGCCACCGGACCCGATCCGCCGTCGCCCGCGCGGTCAGCGGTTCCGCGCACCGCCACACCCGCACCCGCTCCTCACCGGACTCGGTCACCGCCACGATCGCCAACCGCATACACGCCATCCCGTGCCGGGCCAGGCCGGAGAAGAACCGCTCCCCCAGCGTCTTCGCGATGAACGCCGCCTCATCGATCCGCTCCAACGGCGTCTCGAACTCCTCCACCACCTCCAACTCCGGCGGCAGCGCCCGCCGCAACGGCGGCCGCTGCGACAACCCCCGCGCCAGCCGATGCGCGAGGATCGCATCCCACCCGAACCGCCCGGCGACGTCCCGCTCCGCGACCGCCGCGAACGCCCCCAACGTCCGCAACCCGAGCCGGCCCAGCAACCCGACCAGCTCCCCGCGCTCCTCCCCCGGCTGATCCAGCTCCCCGACCGGCAACGGCGCCAGAAACTCCGCCGAACCACCCGGCACGACAAAGGCAGCACGGCGAGCGGCGAGGGTCGCGGCGAACAGGCCATCAGCGATCCCGACCTGACACTCCACCCCCGCGTTCGCCGACACCTCATCCAGCAGCCGCTCCGCCAGCGCCTCCTCACCGCCGAAGTAGGCAGCTGCCCCGCCGACCGGGACCGCGATAATGCCGGGCCGCACCACCTCGACACCGACCGCGTGCTGCTCGACCGCGGCCGCGACCGGCCCGAACACCCTGGCATCCCGATCCGGGTCGTGCTGGCGCACCACCAGCCCCGGGCATCGGGATTGGGCGTCGCGGCGCCGCATCCCGCGCCCGACACCTCCACGGCGGGCCGCGGCGGAGCACGCCACGACCCGGTTCGCCGAGAACACCGCCGCCGGGACCAACGGTGGCGTTCCCGTAGCGGCGCCGGCAGCGACGACCGGCCAGTCAGGACACCACAGCACCAGCAGGCGCGGAGCGTCGTTCACCCGGCCACCTCCACCAAGGGCCGGGTGGCGCGGGGTTCGCTCGCGGCGACAGCTCCGCCCGCGCCCGGCAGCTGCAAAGGCATCGAGTGCGGACGAGTGGCGGCGCCACGGCCGCGGCTACTGACCACCACGTCGCACGCCTGCAGATAGCCGTGGCCATCCGGGGAGGTGCCGCGCCAGGTGTGGCCGGACAGGCGCAGTTCGACGTCGGCGCCGGGCCAGGGCCCGGCGGTGAGCAGCACGGCGCCCCGGGTGCGCAAGCGTCCGGCCAGCCGCCGCACCAGCTGCGGCGGCGCCCCACGGCACACCGTCTGGCCCAGCACGACCAGGTCGAAGCCGTCGACGAGCGCCGAGAGCACCGCCACCAGCTCCGGGCCCGGGTCGGGGATCAGCGCGATCCGGTCCAGGTCGACGCCGAGTTCCGCGGCCGCGACCAGCCCGAGGTCGGGCATGCCGGCGATCGCGGCCCACGACCCCGTCTGGGTCGCTTCGGCCAGCAACGCCAGCACCAGCGACGTCGACCCCAGCACCGACACCGTGCTCCCCCGTCGCAGCCCACCGCCGGGCAGCAAGCCGGCCACGGTCGACAGCACCGGAAGCGCCTCGGCCGGACCCGTCTGGTCGGAGCTGGGTTGCCGCAGCTGCGAGGCCGTGCGGACACCGGCGATCGCGGTCAGCTCCGCAAGCGCTTCCGGTACTGCCATTGCCGCTCACCTCCAGCACCACGAGCCCGCACCGGAGACACCTGCGCATCACGCGCGGGCGAACCCGACCACTCTCCTCGAACACCTGTTCGGTGGATGCGAGAGTGGCGCCGGTCTGTCAAGTCACGCCACTCGATGTCACTCACTCAGGCGAGGAAGATCGGCGCAGCGCAGTCGGCACGACACCGAGGGTCGCCGATCAGGGTCGTTGACCAGTACAAACACAGCAGGGCTGGGCTGATCGGGTTACCGTCGGAGCACACCGTTGGCGTCGGGACGGAGGCTCCGCATGGCCGGTCAAGACGGCGCATCGCGAGTCCCGGCGTGGGTGGAGCCGATGCTGGCCAAGGCCGACGGCGGTCGCCTGCGCAGCGGACCCGAGTGGGCCTACGAATACAAGCTGGATGAAACCTCGTAGGTTCGCAAATTCCTGGAGGGCAATCCTACGGAACCCGGTAGCAGTGACCGAAGGACTCTGGCACCGGCACTGAAGTTCGCCTGCCTGGCGAGCGAGATCATCAAGTCCATCGCAGAACCGAGACGTTCCGTGTGCGCCAGCGCTCGGCAAGAACGAAGACCGCGCTGCGCCAGATCTCCTCGGGGGCGGTGAAGTCCGCTGGCCCGGAGCATGGCGGGGAGTCCGCGGGAGCCGCTTCCGCACGCTGGACTGCCGGAAGTCACGGACCCGATTGCCTATCAGTCCGCGACCGGATTGCGGAACCCGACTTTGGGTTGACAGTCAACGGCTGGCCCGTCGCTACCTGAGCTGCTATGACTACTGGAAGCAAGCGCCTCGCAGCATGAACGGATATCCTCATTGCAGCGAATGATGGAGCACTGACTACGGACTCGAGATGCCCTTCCAGTCAACTCAGGAACGATCGTTTGATCGCAGCACAAACGGAATAAAGAACTCGCTTTTACGCATTGAAATGTCTGACTTCTTGATTTCGATATGTTCACGCAAGAGTTCAATAATTTTGTAGGCCCCGACAAATCCGACAATAGTTGCCGACGTGACCCCGGGGAAGAGTGTTGCAACGCCGAGACTGAGAGGAAAGGTTGAAGTTGTTGCACGTTGGATAAGTCTCGACTTCTTGATTCTCGCCGCCTCAAGATTCAACTTCGCAACACCTTCGTCAATCTCTTCCATTATCTGCTCAAAGTCTAAAGTAGAATCTGCACCGTGGTGGGCAGGTTGCGTTCGTTCAGCCAGCCGCTCAGCTGGTTGAGCACCGGCTCGTAGGGGTCAATGCCGCCTCGACTGGGGATGATGACCAGCTCGCGGGTCAAGGCGATGACCGACTCGTGGTCCTGGCGGGCCGCGGCCAGCACGTCGTGCTCACCGACCTGGTTGATCACATTCACGACCGGCACCTCCTTCCACCCACGCTCTGCTCTGGGCGTCGCTTCTGGCGTCTAGCTTCGCACGGTCGGCAGGTCACGCGCGGCCTGGTCACTCTCGACCCGGCGGCCGCCGGCGTAGACCTGCCGCGCGTAGTCGATCAGCCGGTCGGCTACGGCCGCTTCGAACAGCACCCGGAGTCGAACGCCTCGGACGAGGTCAGCGACGGAATTGGCACGACGGCGGAGGACTCCGAGGCGCAGAAGAAGCGTTCCGGGGTTTCGGGG